>CAJFUP010000127.1 GCA_904420225.1 uncultured Lachnospiraceae bacterium | reverse complement strand
ACCTCGGGCAGCCATAAGGGAGAAACCTGCGAGGCCAGAAATGCCAACGGCTATACCATGGGAGCCAACTGCCGCCCCGGGACAAAAGTCGTGGTCATGGTGACAGATGGGGAAAATGGATTGGCGGCTACGGTATACAATTATGACAGAGAGTGGGGGATATGGTTGCTGGTGGGACTTTTTTTCCTGGTCCTCTGTCTCATCGGGGGGAAAAATGGAATCACCGCGTCGGCGGCGTTGATTTTTACGTTTATTTGTATATTGTTTTTGTATATCCCCATGATGTATTCCGGGGTTTCACCGTTTCTGGCGGCAGTAATTGTGTCCGTGGTGATTCTAACTGTCTCCATTCTTCTCATAGAAGGATGGTCAGGGAAGGCGCTCTGCGCCATCGTGGGCACTGCCATGGGTGTGCTGATAGCGGGAATCACCGCGGCAGTATTTGGGAGTCTCTGCCATGTGACAGGCTACAATGTCAGCGATGTGGAGAGTATGATTTATATCAGTGATCACAGCTCCCTGGATGTGGGGGGACTGCTGTTCTCCGGTATTTTAATTGCTTCCCTGGGAGCGGTCATGGACGTCAGTGTGGGAGTAGCGGCGGCCATTGATGAGATTAAGAGGAACAATCCTGAATTTACGGCTGGACAGCTGTACCGCTCCGGCATCCGGGTGGGCCATGACATGATGGGAACCATGTCCAATACGCTGATCCTGGCCTTTGCGGGAAGCTCGGTCAACACTCTGGTCATTGTATATGCCTATGCCATGCCGTATCTGCAGGTCATCAGCCAGTACGCCATTGCCATAGAAATTCTGCGGGGCATCGCAGGAACTCTGGGGGTGATTTTGACTGTGCCTGCAGAGTCGGCAGTTATTGCATACTGGCTTTGCAGGAAGAAAAAGAAATAGTTTTTAGGCGGCAGGGTGACAGAAAATCACTCATCTGCTATAATGAAGGCGAATGCAACCGCTTGGCGGGACAGAAAACGCCGCAGGACCACTGTGTCAACGGGATGGAACCCGGCAGAAAGCCGGTTTTCTGTCTCGATGGCGGTTGTCCTGCGGTTTTTTGTTATGGATATGAAAAAATTGGCAAAGCAAAGGAGAAGGGATGTGGATCAGAAACAGGAAAGACAGATTCGCCTGGGTAAGCGGCTGGTATCCTATGTGTTGGAGTATAAAAAAGTAAAGCGAGTCCATCTGCGGATATGGCCCGACGGCCAGATGTTCGTCTCAGCCCCCATTGGCGTGCCGGTGGCGGAAATCGAGGCGTTTCTCTTGGATTACCGCAGCAAAATAGAAACAGTGTTGGATGATTGTCAAAAAAGGCGGCAGAGATGGGAGAAAAATGCGGCGGAAAGCCGGAATTTCTTTTGGTATCTGGGGACCAAGATGGCCATACTAAGAGAACCAGCCACCAGCAATAAAGGCGCGCAGGTGGAGGCTGGAAATTTGATTTTGAGGCTATCGGATCCACAATCAGAGCAAGAAGAAAAGCGGATTCTTGACACTTTTGTCCGGGAAGCCTGTGAGAGATTGTTTTCAGATGTACTGCGCCGACAGTTTCCGTTATTTGGACGGGACGGTGTTTTATGGCCGCAGATACGCCTTCGCTTTATGAAGAGCCGTTGGGGATCCTGTCAGCCGTCCAAAGGCATTATCACCATGAATAAAAGGCTTCTGGGGGCGCCTGTGGAGTGCACGGAATATGTGATGATGCATGAACTGTGTCATTTTTTGGAACCCAATCATTCGCCAGCATTTTATAGGCAGATGGATGAGAGGATGCCAGACTGGAGGAGACGGAAACGTCGGCTGGAGCAGTGGGCTGTTGAGACGGCCATGGGTTGAGAAAGGAGAGGCGGCCATGTGCGGGCTGAAACGGTCATGGACAGGAGTATGAACAGCAGACCTTTCCGTTTTTGTGAGTCAAAAGCGGTAAATCAGGGAATCAAAATAGGAAATTAGGGAAAAGAAAGGGGACATGAAATGTGAAAAAGGGTACATCAGATATTATTCGGCGAGCCACAGAATTTCCGGTGATCATGATTGGAGAGGGGCTTTTAGTGGGAGGCGTGGCCGGTTTGCTGGTTCTTCTCTACCGAATCAGCCTTAATTATGCGGGAATATGGATGAGCCAGGTGCTGAATTGGATACAGGGGCATCCGCTGCGGATTCTTTTGTGGTTTTTGGCGCTGGCAGCCATGGCTGCGGTGACAGGACTGTTGGTAAAATGGGAACCCATGATTTCCGGCAGCGGCATTCCTCAGCTGGAAGGCGAAATGACAGGGAAGCTGGAGCAAAGGTGGCAGCGGATCATCCCGGCCAAATTCCTGGGCGGCTTTCTGGGGATGTTTGCCGGTCTGGCTTTGGGCAGGGAAGGTCCGTCCATTCAGCTGGGAGCCATGGCAGGAAAAGGTATTTCCAGGACTTTGAAGAGGGGGAGAACAGAGGAAAAGTTTCTCCTGACCTGTGGGGCCAGTGCCGGTCTGGCCGCTGCATTCCATGCGCCTTTGGCGGGGGTTATGTTTGCTTTGGAAGAAGTACATAAAAACTTTTCCGCCGCTGTTTTCATATCAGCCATGACTGCGTCTGTGGCAGCGGATTATATCACGTCCACTGTGCTGGGGATGGAGCCGGTTTTTGGATTTGCCATCGCTGGCAGTCTGCCTCAGCAATATTATTGGATGCTGGCGGCTTTGGGCGTCATTCTGGGGGCGGCTGGCGTATTCTATAATTGGTTCACGTTAAAGGCCCAGTCACTGTATAAAAAGGTTAAGGGGCTGGGGCCTGTGGGAAAAGCCATGATTCCGTTTCTGCTGGCAGGGATTCTGGGGCTGGTGCTGCCGGATATCCTGGGAAGCGGACACGATATGATTGAGCGCCTGGCGGGAGGGGAAATGGCTCTTTTGACAGCGGCAGGGCTCTTTGCGGCGCGGTTTTTGTTTTCTGGCGTCAGCTTCGGGTCTGGAGTGCCGGGGGGTATCTTTTTTCCCATGCTGGTGCTGGGAGCATACATTGGAGGAATATTCGGCAAACTGTGCGCCGGGTATCTGGGGCTGCCGGAAGAATATATCAATAATTTCATCCTGCTGGCCATGGCGGGATATTTCACGGCTGTGGTGCGCGCGCCTCTCACGGGAATCATACTGATCTTTGAGCTGACGGGATCTCTGAGTCAGATGCTCTCTTTGTCGGTGGTAACCATTTTCTCGTATATTACCGCCATGCTGATGAAATCCCAACCCATATACGAAAGCTTGCTGGAGAGAATCCTGTCTGGGCGCGGGATTCCTCAGGAAGCAGAGGAAGGGGAAAAGGTTTTGGATTCCTATGCGGTGGCGGAGGAGTCCCAGATTGCCAATCACCTGGTCCGGGACATTGCGTGGCCCCAACACTGTCTTTTGGTGGCTGTGAAGCGGGGGGATAAGGAGATTATTCCCAAGGGCGATACCAAGATCATGATGGGGGATGTCATCATCACCATGACGGATGAGAAACATAACGGCGCTGTATATGACGCCATGTCACAACTATGCAGGAATAATAAACTCTGATGAACGGGACTTCAAAGAGAAAACCTCTTGACAAGCGGGGATGGATGGGGTACATTATTGTTAGTTTAGACTAACAATAATTGGAGGATGTAAAATGAAGAAAGTATTCTGGATTTCGCTGGGAATGGTGGGCTTGGTGCTGGGAGCCATCGGAGCGGTTCTGCCGCTGCTCCCTGCCTTTCCGTTTCTGCTGCTGGCCGCCGTCTCGTTTGGAAAGAGTTCAGAACGGCTGCATACCTGGTTTGTGGGGACAAAATTATATAAGAATAATCTGCAGGATTTTGTGCGGGGGCAGGGCATGACATGGCGGACAAAGATTAGGATCATGGCAGTGGTGACATTGACCATGGCGGTGGGATTTGCCATGATGGGGGCTGTGCCGGTGGGCAGGATCATCCTGGCCTGCGTATGGGTGTTTCATGTGCTTTATTTTTGCTTTGGGATTCCCACAAAACGGGAAGAAGAACCCGTGCTGGAAGAAGCCGCATAGGAGAAAACATATGAAACCTAAAATTGCTTTTTGGCTATGATATGTCTGCTTACGCAGTAGGAAAAGAAAAAGAGAACAAAGGCCAGCGCCGTTGCCCCTGCGGCGGTCAGCTCCCGGTGGCGAAGGAAAGCGTTGGCGATATCGGCCACAGGGAGATGAAAAGCTTCGGATGCCTGGCGAAATAGGTAAACGCTCAGGATGGATAGGGCGAAGAGAATCATGGCCGCATAACGGCCTTTTTCGCTGCCAAACCGCAGGTTGATGGGCAGGATGAGGGAAAGAAAAATCGGAACCATCAGAAGCCACGGCAGGGAGTCGGCACCCATATCCAAAAGATCGGCGGACGGGTCAAAGAAAGCGGTCTGTGCCAAAACAAAGGCCACGGCAATTCCCCATCCCAGGAGGCCCATACAAAATCCGAAAAGATATTTTTCAGCCACATACAGGCCCCTGGAAAAAGGAAGAGTAAAAAGAAAGGAATTGCCGTTGTTGGCTTCATCGTATCCAGTGGTGCTCATCACCAAAATGGTGAAAAATAAAGTACAGTATCCCAGGATAAACGAGGGGGCGGTATTGGTAATTAGGAAAAGCAAAATCAAGAGAAGATAAATAAAAATAAAGCGCCATTGGGTTCGCATAAAAATCAAATCTTTTGTCAGCAATCCTTTCATAATCGTTCTCCTTTGATCATCATGGTGAGGGTCTGGTCCAGAGATCCGTTTTCCACGGCCAGGTCAGGGGCGTTTTCCACATAATACTGTTTTTGATCCGTCAGACAACAGATGCCGTAGGGCTCCCTGCGCCACCGCATCACATAGCGCTTGTCCAGGGAAGTGAAGCGCGATTCCTTCATTTTTAAAATGCCGTATCGGCTGAGAATGATATCCGTATCCTCATGGAGAAGAATGGAGCCTTGGTGGATCATATAAATGTCATCGCAGAGTCCTTCCAGATCACTGGATATATGGGAGCTGATCAGGATGGAACGTCTCTCATCTTCTTCCATATAATTGCGCAGCAGTTCCAGGATTTGATCTCTGGCAATGACATCCAGCCCCGATGTGGGCTCATCCAGGATGAGAAAGCGGGGTTGATGGGCAAGGGCAGTCAGCACCTTTAGTTTGGCCCGCATACCAGTGGATAAGTCTTTTATTTTCCGGTTCATGGGCAGCCGGTATTGTTCACATAGCCCGCGAAATGCATGGGGATCAAAGCGTGTGTAGAATCCCGATAGAATGGGAATGAGATCACGGGCAGAGAGAAGCTCGCTGAAACCGGAGTAGGAAAGGACTACGCCGATGTCCTCTTTTTCCTTTTTGGTGAAATTTCCGATTTCTTTGTCAAATAGCCGGATGGTCCCGCTGTCGTAGGCAATGAGTCCCAGGATTGCTTTGAAGGTGGTACTTTTTCCGGCACCGTTTAGGCCGATGAGTCCGGTGATGCTGCCTTCCGGAACGCACAATGTACAGTCCAGGGTGAAAGATCCGTAACATTTTTTCAATTGGTTTACGCTTAGCATGGCTTAGTCCTCCAAAATCAGATGAAACAGTTCTTCGATCTCTGAATCCCGCAGTCCGCATCGCCTTCCTTTTTCAATGGCCAGCTCCAAAGCGGCTTCCACTTCTTTTTTCTGTTCTTCCAGCATCCGTTCCTGGTTGGCAGCGGCAATATAGGTGCCCTTTCCATGGATGGTCACGGTGAAGCCCTCCTGTTCCAGATTATCATACGCCTTTTTCACTGTGAGAGCGCTGATTTTCAATTCCCTGGAAAGGGTGCGGACCGACGGCAGATTATCGTTTTCCTTCAGAGTGCCGTCAAGAATCATGGTTTTAATCTGATCCGTGATTTGTTCATAGATGGGCACCATGGAGGAATGGTTGATGATGATTTTCATAATAGAACCTTTCCTTGGACGGGCTCTCCGTCCAATGGTTTGTCCTGTGCGGCAGTCCCGCGGGGACAGATGAAGTACTTCACAAGCAGAGCAAATGCTGCAGCAAGGGGGAGCAGTGTCTTCAGACCGGAGACAGACAATCGTTCCGGGAGACAAAGCCGCTCTGCTTGTTAAACAGTATATAACAGTATATAACTGTTGTCAACTGTTTTATACTGTTTACTCATGAGAACGGGTGATGTCACTGCAGCTGTCTGCGGTATCTTCCCGGCGGCATTCCCTTTTCCTTTTTAAATAGTTTTGTGAAATAAAACACATCGGGAATACCCACTGCCGCGGCAATGTCTTGGATGGGAAGTTTGGAATAAATTAAAAGTTGGCTGGCATGTTCCATACGGATGGAGAGCAATTTCTCCTGTATGGTCATGCCAGTGCTTTTTTTGAAAAGACTTCCGAAATATTTGGCCGACAGGTGAAAATGCTCCGCCAGAGAGAGGGCTGTGATGGGTTCTCTATAGTGCTCTTTCATATAGTAAACGGCATCATCGGCCATGGGATCGAAGCGCGGCCGACTCTCTGCGTCTTCCAAAAAGGTGAGGACATGGGAAAGAATCAGTAAAAATACGGAACGCATTTTCAGGTGATCGGCAGCGCTGAGACGTCCAAAAGAGCGGTATAACTCGCGAAATAGCGGCGCCATGACAGCGGGATCCAGGCCTTCCACCATGGGCGGGATTGTGGGGCCATCGGGAACAGGATTGGGACGGTGGGCCAGCCGCTGTAAGCGCTCCTGTTCCGGGACGGTTCTGGGTCGGAGAAAATAAGCCCATTCGGCGGAGAAATCCCAGGAGGGATCCAGATGAAAGAAATCAAAGTGAACGCAGTGGGCGGAAAAAGTATGGCCGCTTTCCACATACATTTTATTATCCTGGAAAGGCTCCAAATGAAGCAGGGAACCTGGCCGCAGAGTAAATGTGGTATTTTGGTAGTCCATTTTTGCCTCCCCGTCCAGGCAATAAATCCATTCATGGTCATAGATGACTCGTTTCTCCATGGTGTATCCAGGCGGAAACTGTATGTGATTGACAAATCGGATCTGGGGATCGGTTTCCCCGAAAGCAGGTCTTTTTTTCATGACATGGTCCTCCTGTGGCATCGGTTCAGATGGATTGGTGCAATCACTGCATCGATCCTATGGAGTGTTCCATTTTACAAAAAAAAGAACCATATTCCATGGAAAAAAAGATCGAATATGGGATAATAAAACGAAAGCACTCCATCCATCTTGCCCCCTGTATCATCAGTATAGAAAAAGACAGGAATTTCATCAAGAGAGAAATCATAGAAAACGTCTGTCATCGGCTCAGGCAGGGCCCTTTTTGGGGAAAAATAGGCAGATGATTTGTCAGAGATAGTTGAAAGAAGGAGAACGAAAATGGAAAAAAATTATCTGAATCAATTTGAACAGCCTTCCTCCGCATTTCGCGGAGCTCCGTTTTGGGCGTGGAACTGCAAGCTGTCCAGGGAGCAGCTGCTGCGCCAGACAGATTATCTGAAGGAAATGGGGCTGGGGGGATATACCATTCATTGCCGCACCGGACTGGACACTCCCTATATGGGAGAGGAGTTTTTGACTCTGGTGAAGGAAATTACCCAAAAGGCGCAAAAAGATCAAATGCATGTGTATTTGTATGATGAAGATCGCTGGCCTTCTGGATTCGGCGGCGGCATGGTGACAAAAGAAGAAAAATACAGAGGCCGGTACCTGGTTTTTACGCCATTTCGCCAGGAAGATAGGGAATGGACCCAGAAGGATCAGGTGACCGGATCCAGCGCGGCGGGCAAGGTACAGGGCAATGGCACATTGCTGGCACGCTATGAGGTGGAGCTGGAAGCAGGAATGCTGGCGGCGTACCGCAGGCTGAAAGACGGAGAAGTAGGAGCAAATATTTGGTATGCCTATCTGGAGTATTCTCCCCAAAGCCCTTGGTTCAACAATGAATCCTATGTCAACACTCTGGACAAAAGGGCCATTGAACGGTTTATTCAGGTGACCCATGAGAAGTATTATGAGACGGTGGGGGAATATTTTGGGGACCAAATCCCTTCCATTTTCACGGATGAGCCCCAGTTTACTCACAAACAGACACTGGGTAAGGCGGAGGAAAAACGGGACGTGCTGATTCCTTATACCGACGATTTCGAGGATACCTTTAGGGAGGCGTATGGGGAAAGTTTTTTGGATCATTTGCCGGAAGTATTTTGGCAGCTGCCCGGAGGGCGTGTTTCTCTGACCAGATACCGCTATCATGATCATTTGGCGGAGCGTTTTGCCTGCGCCTATTCCGATACCATCGGAGCGTGGTGCCGAGCTCATCACATTGCCCTCACCGGCCACATGATGGCCGAGGAGACACTGGAATCCCAGACGGGCGCTTTGTCGGAGGCCATGCGTCATTACAGGGGATTCGGGGTGCCGGGCATTGATATGCTCTGTGACAGAAGGGAATATAGTACCGCCAAACAGGCTCAAAGCGCGGCCCATCAGCTGGGCGCCAATGAAGTCACCAGTGAGTTGTACGGTGTCACCAACTGGGATTTTGATTTCCGTGGCCATAAGCTGCAGGGGGATTGGCAGGCGGCGCTGGGAGTGACCCACAGAGTACCCCATCTTTCTTGGGTATCCATGGCGGGAGAGGCCAAAAGAGACTATCCGGCATCCATTTCGTATCAGTCTCCCTGGTTCCGGGAATATAAAATAGTGGAAGATCATTTCGCCAGGGTCAATACGGCCTTGCAAAGCGGCAGGCCATGGGTGAGAGTGGGGGTCATTCATCCCATCGAAAGCTACTGGCTGTTCTTTGGGCCAGAGGAACAGACACGGACGATGAGGAATAAGCTGGAACAGCAATTTCAGCAGGTAACCCAGTGGCTTCTCTGGGGGATGATTGACTTTGACTACATTTCAGAGTCTCTCCTGCTGTCCCTCAAGGAAACAGACAGAAAGCCGGGGACTTTTTGCGCCGGGGTTATGCAGTATGAGGCTGTCATTGTCCCTGGTTTGGTAACGATGCGGAGTAGCACCGCTTGGCGGCTGGCCCAGTTTGTGCGGGAAGGAGGGTGCGTGATCTTTATGGGACAAAAACCCCAGTATGTAGACGGCGCTGTGGGAGAACTGCCTCCGGAATTGGCGGGACAGCCGGTGATTCCTTTTGATTACGGAGATCTGATGGCGGCGGCAGAGCCATACCGCACTGTAAAGATGCAGGATGAAAAGGGTGTGCCCAGCACCCATTACCTTTATCAAATGCGCAGCCTTGGCCAGGATAAAATCTTATTCATAGCCAATGGGACAAAGCCGGAAAATGCGGATTTGCTGATCAAAAAAGAATACACCATTTCCGTAACAGGGGAATATGATGTGACGTACTTGGATACATTGACGGGAACGCGTTACCCGGTCAATACTGTCTGGAAAGATGGATGCACAGAGATTTCCTGTGCTTTGTATGAGGAGGACAGCCTTCTTTATTATTTACAGGCAGTGCCAAGATCTGCAAAGACAGCTGCGGGATGCCGCCCGCTGAAAATTGCCGCATCGGTGAGACGGCTTCACCGGGTGGTATCGTATCACATGGAAGAGCCCAATGTGCTGATGCTGGATCAAGCGGAATATGCCCTGGACGGGGAGCCATACCGGGAGGAAGAGGAGCTTCTCCGCTTGGATAATGTTCTTCGTAAGGAGCTGGGATGGCCTCTGAAAATGGAAGCCTTTGCCCAACCATGGACAGAATCCCGCCGAGAGGAAGAGAAACACACTCTGCGCCTGCGTTTTTCCTTTTCTTCAGACATGGAGACAGACACAGTCCGCATTGCCATGGAGGATCTGGATAAGGCGCAGCTCATCTGGAATGGGGAGAAGAGAAGCGGAGTGCCTCAGGGCTGGTATGTGGATGAATGTATCCAAACCATGGAATTGAGAGGCATCCGCCGTGGGAGAAATGAGCTGGAGGTGATTTTGCCCTATACCAGAAAGTCCAATGTGGAGTGGTGTTATTTGTTGGGGAATTTTGGCGTGGAAATCGCGGGAAATCGCGCCATGGTTACAGATCTGCCAAAAGACCTGGGATTTTCGGACCTGACCGCCCAGAAAATGCCATTTTATGGGGGAAACCTGACGTATCACTGTCAGGTGGATCTGGAAGCCGGGGAATATACACTGCGGATTCCCAAATACCGCGCTGCTTTGCTAAAGGTGGCTGTGGATGGAGAGGACCGAGGGCGGATATGGTATGCGCCTTATGAAGTGAAACTGGGCCGTCTGTCTGGCCGCCACACCATTTCCGTCACCCAATACGGTACCCGCATAAATACCTTTGGCCAGGTCCATGCCTGCGATGAGAAGATGACCTGGTTTGGCCCCGATGCCTGGAGAACGGAAGGAGAAGCTTTTGGATATGAGTATCAGCTGAAACGAACTGGGATTTTGGCAGCTCCCATATTGATCCGATGGGAGACATTGAAAGAAGACGGTGCAAATCTGTGACGGAAAAAGCGGGAAAGAATGGAAAATTGTGGGAATTTCCGGACAATTGGAAGCGCTTTTTTGCGGCAAATTGCTAAAATATTTTGGCTGTGGAATCTGCTTCCTGTCACTATGGCCGGAACTAAGAGAAATAAGTGACAGAGAGCCTGGATTGTGCTATACTATCCTGATAGAGTATATATTTATATGCTGCGGCGTCTGCGCCGGTGCGCATATCAGTCACATGAGACGGCGTGAATACTACAGGAAGGATAGGAAGGGCAAATGATGAGGATCGTTTACGGCACGGGAAATCCGGCCAAATTAAGCGGTATGAGGAAAAGCCTGGAGGGGCTGAATCTGGAGCTGGTGGGAATTGCGGAGACGGGAATAATTCTGCCGAAAGCAGAGGAGCGGGGGCATACGCCTCTGGAAAACGCCAGGATCAAGGCGCATACATATTACAAGGCCCTGAAATGTCCGGTGTTTTCCTGTGACACGGGTCTTTATTTCCAGAATCTTCCGGAGGAATGGCAGCCTGGCGTTCATGTGAGGCGGGTCAATGGAAAATATATGTCCGATGCGGAGATGATTGAGTATTACAGCGGCCTGGTGAGAAAATTCGGCCGTTTGGTGGCCCAGTACAGAAATTCTGTCTGCTTTATCTATGATGAGTCCCATATATATGAGAAAGAGGGAGAGGACATTTCTTATCCGCCTTTTGCTCTTACAGACGTGCCCCATGTGAAGCGGGTGAAGGGATATCCGCTGGACAGTATTGCCATCAGCTTGGAGACAGGCCAGTATCTGTACGATATGGCAGAGAACGAAGAGGAAGTCATAGCGGCTCCCAAAGGCTTTTATGAATTTTTCCAGTATGCACTGCGGGATATCGGGCAGGAATGAAAGAGAGGGCGGTTTCTCCCTGTGGGGAGGAGGCTGCCCTCCCTTTTTGTCTTGCGTCCCCACAGCGCGCTGTGTTATAATCACGGTAGCTTTTGAAAGATGGGCGGATGCGCCGTCGGTTTGCCGCAAAGGTAGGCATTCGCTGGACTATGGAGGTTTGATATGGACATTTTGATTAAAAACGGACGGGTTTTGGATCCGGCCACAGATACGGATCAGGTAAAGTCCATCCTTGTGCGGGATGGGAAGATTGCCGATGCAGACGCGCCAGGAGAGACCAGGGCGGACCGGGTGATTGATGCCGCAGGCTGTTATGTGATGCCGGGGCTCATTGATCTCCATGTCCATCTTCGGGATCCTGGACAGGAATATAAGGAAACCATACAGACGGGTACGCTGGCGGCGGCCCACGGCGGATACACCACCGTATGCCCCATGCCCAATACGTCTCCTTCCACGGACAGTCCGGAAAAAGTTGCTCAGGTACTGCAGAAAGCGGCCCGGGAGGCCAGCGTTCATGTGCTTCCAGTGGGAGCTGTGACTGTGGGGCAGCAGGGGAAAGAGCTGGCGGATATCCAGGGTATGGCTCAGGCAGGCGCTGTCGCCGTCAGCGAGGACGGAAAATCAGTGATGAATACAGCGGTCTATCTGGAAGGCATGAAGCTGGCAGCCCAGGCTGGGATCCCCGTCATGGCCCACTGCGAGGATAAAGATTTGGTGGGAAAAGGATGCCTAAATGAAGGGCCCAAGGCCAAAGAATTGGGTTTGCCTGGGATTCTGAATGCCGTGGAGGATGTGATCGTGGCCAGGGATATCATCTTGGCCAAGGCGGCCGGGTGTCGTCTGCATCTGTGCCACTGTTCCACGGCGGACAGTGTGAAGATGGTGAAGATGGCCAAGGAAGAAGGTTTGTTGGTGACTGCGGAGGTTTGCCCCCACCATTTTGCCATGACGGAGGATGAGATTCCAGGGGATGACGCCAACTATAAGATGAATCCGCCGCTGAGAAGCCGCGCCGATGTGGAGGCTCTGAAAGCAGGGCTTAGGGACGGCATTATGGATGTGATCTCCACGGACCATGCGCCCCACCACGCAGACGAAAAGAAGAAATCCATGGCCGACGCACCGTTTGGCATCGTGGGCTCTGAGACGGCGGTGGCACTGACCATCACCCATTTGGTGGAGCCAGGATATCTGACGCCGCTTGAGATGGCGGCAAAGATGAGTTACAATCCGGCCCGAGTCATCGGAATCGACAGGGGCACTCTCATGGAAGGCAAGGCGGCCGATATCACCATCATTGACCCAGCTGATGAGTATGTCATTGATCCAGACACGTTTTGCTCCAAAGGCCATAACACACCGTTTGCCGGTCATACGGTGAGGGGACGGGTTCGCTATACTTTGGTGGACGGACAGATCGTGTATGAATACCGCTGAGAATAGTTGATTTTATAGCGGCCAGTTACATCTTGTAAAAACAGAAGAGTTATATTAAAATACATGGGAATTGGTATTGCCCGCTTTTTAAAGAGGGCAGATTGGAGGAAAGATGATTAAACAGTTGGTGGAAAAAATTCAAAAACTTCAGGCACCGGTGGTGGTGGGGCTGGACCCCATGCTGTCATATGTGCCGGAGCACATTGTGAATAAGGCTCTGCAAGAACATGGGGAGACCCTGGAGGGGGCCGCTGAAGCCATTTGGGAATACAATAAAGAGATTGTGGATCATATCTGGGATTTGATTCCAGCCGTCAAGCCTCAGGTGGCCATGTATGAGCAGTTTGGTGTGCCAGGCATGGCGGTATATAAAAGGACAGTGGATTACTGCAAGGAAAAGGGTTTGACAGTCATCGGCGATGTGAAGCGGGGAGACATCGGCTCCACTTCGGCCGCGTATGCTGTGGGCCATCTGGGAAAAGTGCAGGTGGGGAGCCGGAAGCTGGCGGCCTTTGACGAGGATTTTGCCACGGTAAACCCGTACCTGGGTTCAGACGGCATTGATCCGTTTCTCAAAGTGTGCCAGGAAGAGGACAAGGGCATTTTCATTCTGGTTAAGACATCCAATCCCTCCAGCGGGGAGTTTCAGGATCAGCTGATCAATGGCCGTCCTCTCTATGAGATGGTGGCAGAAAAAGTAGCCCAGTGGGGAGAAGCCCTCATGGACGGCTCTTATAGCAATGTGGGGTGCGTCATTGGCGCCACATATCCGGAGATGGGCAGGACTCTGCGTCAGGTGATGCCCAAGGCTTATATTTTGGTGCCTGGTTACGGGGCCCAGGGCGGAACGGCAGAGTCCCTGCGCCCGTATTTCAATGAGGACGGCCTGGGGGCCATTGTCAATTCTTCCCGTGGAATCATTGCTGCGTATAAGCAGGAAAAATACAAAAAATTCGGACCGGAACATTTCGCCGAGGCCTCCAGAGCCGCTGTAGTGGACATGATTGAGGATATCAGAAGTATTTTCTGATTCTTCGATGTCAAAGCGGAAAATCCGATGCGGCCAAGGAAACAGCTGTGCTGCAGCAAGCAGTTGAATGAGAAAACAGAATGCGTCCAGGCGTGGACGCAGGAATGAGGTAAGTATGGCAAAGATAAAAATGACAGGGAAGGTGGTCTCCCAGGAACCGCTGATGGAGGATATCTGGAGCATGTGGATTCAGGCGGATGAGGTAGCAGCCCAGGCGGTGCCGGGGCAGTTTATCTCCGTATTCACAAAGGACAGCGGCAGGCTGCTTCCCAGACCCATCAGTCTCTGTGAGATCCGGCGGGATACGGGTCGTCTGCGGATCGTGTACCGGGTGGCGGGCGCCGGAACCAAGGAGTTTTCTGACTATCACACCGGGGATGATGTGGAAATCATGGGCCCACTGGGAAACGGATTTCCTTTGAAGAACAAAAAGGCGTTTTTAATCGGGGGAGGTATCGGAATCCCCCCCATGCTGGAGTTGGCCAGACAGCTGGATTGTGAGAAACAGATCATTCTGGGGTACCGGGATCGACTGTTTTTAAACGAGGATTTCCAGGCATATGGAGAAGTATTTGTGGCCACAGAGGACGGCAGCAGCGGCACAAGGGGCAATGTACTGGACGCCATCCGGGAAAACGGACTTAAGGCGGATATTATCTATGCCTGCGGTCCCACCCCCATGCTGCGGGCGTTGAAGGCATACGCTGTTGCCGAGGGGATGGAGTGTTACCTCTCCCTGGAAGAGAAGATGGCCTGTGGCATCGGTGCCTGTCTGGCCTGTGTCTGCCAGTCTAAGGAGGTGGACTCCCACAGTCATGTACACAATAAAAGGGTCTGCAAGGATGGCCCCGTATTTGCGGCAGAGGAGGTGGAACTGTGACAGAGTGGAACACAAGCGTATCTCTGGCCGGTGTAGAACTGAAGAATCCGGTCATGGTGGCTTCCGGCACCTTTGGATCCGGGGAGGAGTACAGTGAATTTGTGGATTTAAACCAGCTGGGTGCAGTGGTGACCAAAGGCGTGGCCAATGTGCCGTGGCCGGGAAATCCCACCCCCAGAATTGCAGAGACCCACGGCGGTATGCTGAATGCCATCGGCCTCCAGAATCCGGGAATGGAGGTTTTTATTCAGAGAGATCTGCCTTTTTTGAAACAATTTGACACAAAAGTTATCGTCAATGTCTGTGGGAAGACGACAGAAGATTACCTGGAGGTGGTGGAACGGCTGGCCAGTGAGCCGGTGGATATGCTGGAGATCAATATTTCCTGTCCCAATGTCAAGGAGGGAGGCATTGCTTTCGGCCAGGATCCCCGGGCAGTGGAGGCCATCACCAAGGCGGTGAAAGCCAAGGCAAAACAGCCTGTTATCATGAAACTAAGTCCCAATGTGACGGATATCACGGTCATGGCCAAAGCGGCGGAGGCCGGGGGAGCCGACGTGATTTCTCTGATTAACACATTGACTGGCATGAAAATTGATATTGAGCGCCAGTGCTTCGCCATTGCCAATAAGACGGGGGGCATGTCCGGCCCGGCGGTGAAGCCGGTGGCGCTGCGTATGGTTTACCAAGTGGCCAATGCCGTCAGCGTACCCATCATCGGCATGGGCGGCATCTCCTGTGCGGAGGACGCCATGGAATTTATCCTGGCCGGTGCCACAGCGGTATCCATCGGCACAGCCAATTTTTACAATCCCTATGCCACGGTTGAAACCGTTGCGGGTATTGAGGACTATATGCGCAGGCATCACTGCCAGGATATTCGTCAGCTCATTGGTCTGGTGAAGTGAGAATAATCAGACGCAGATAAGGAAGCATAGAGAAAATGGGCACGTGGCTGCCCCAATGGGAGGAAGATATGGAACAGTATAAAAAAGAGTTTATTGAGTTCATGATTGACAGTCAGGTTTTGAAATTCGGCGATTTTGTCACCAAAAGCGGCAGAAAAACCCCATTCTTTGTCAACACAGGATTTTACCGCACAGGTGCTCAGCTGAAAAAATTGGGAGAATACTATGCGCAGGCCATTGCCGAGTCCTTTGGCACAGATTTTGACGTTCTGTTTGGACCGGCGTATAAGGGCATTCCCCTTTCCGTGACCACAGCCATTGCCCTCAGCGATAAGTTTGGAGCCGATGTGCGCTACTGCTCCAACAGAAAAGAAGTGAAGGATCACGGAGATGTGGGCATTCTCTTGGGCGGTCCCATCCAGGACGGAGATCGGGTGATGATGATCGAGGATGTGACCACATCCGGAAAGTCCATCAACGAAACCATGCCCATTCTGAAAGCACAGGGGGATATCACGGTGGCAGGTTTGGTGGTTTCTGTGGACCGTATGGAGAGGGGCACTGGCACCAAGAGCGCCATTGCGGAGCTGGAAGAGAAATACGGCATAAAAATCCGCGCCATCGTCACCATGGCAGAGGTGGTGGAACATCTGTATAATAAGCCGTATAAGGGAAAGATTATCATTGATGACACCATAAAAGCAGCCATTGATGCATATTATGAACAGTACGGAGCGGAAAACTAAGCCCGTTTCTTGCGCGGTGCGGACCAGCGCCGTCCGCTCTGCGCCCTGCTCATAAACGCAGAATGTCAATAGGAGGACAGCTAATGAACGAAAAACAATACAGAAGAATTACGGGAGTAGGGGCTGCCAATTTGGCAGTCGGTGTGATGGTGATGGTAGTGGGTATTGTGGCCGGTATCTTATCGGTGGTCAACGGCGCCAGATTATTGGCATCCAGAAAAGATATGACAATTTGATGCGGTTTCGGGCCGCGTTTTTCCGCCGCCGGGCGGGGAGACGGCTCGAAAGTGAGTTTTACGGATACGCGGAGGAATGGTTTTGAAACAGAAAGAAACGGTGCGGCTGATATGCCGCATCCTGTTCGCCGTCTATTTGGTGGTACTGTTTTATTTCCTGTTTTTTGCGGAGATGATGGGGCGGGTGCCAGACGGCGGGCGAGAATACATCTATAATCTGGAACCGTTCAAGGAGATCATGCGCTTCATAGAATACCGGGATATCCTGGGCTGGAGAGCAGTGACTCTAAATCTGGCAGGGAATGTGGTGGCATTCATGCCCTTTGCCTTTTTCCTGCCGGTGGTATTAAAGCGCTGCAAAGGCGGGTTACTGGTGACACTTTTAACCATGACAGCCAGCTTGGTCATAGAGACGATTCAGCTCATTTTCAGGGTGGGCAGTTTTGATGTGGATGATATTCTGCTCAACACTCTGGGCGGATTTCTGGGCTATGTGTGCTATCTGGTGATCCGGACGATTCACAGACGGAGCATAAGGAAAAAGTAACAGACAGCAGGAAGGCAAAGCGGTGAGAGATGGAAGAAAATATACCGGTAAGAGAGCGAGATAATATTGATTTCAGCGTGAAAAAGGTCACGCCCTGGGGTATCCTCTCCTGTGTCATGATTTGGCTGGAGGTGGCATCCTTCACGGCTGGAGTGGTCATCTCCTACAAAGAAAACGGAGATGCGGGACCCCTTTTGGGCATCGTGGGCGTCTTAATCGTGATGTTTTCCGTGGCGGGGGCCAATTTCGGCTATCAGGGACTGAAAAGGAAAGGGAGAGTCCGCCATACGCTGGACTGGTTTGGCCTGGTTGTCAACCTGGTGGTGCTGGTTTTGATTGCGGCTTTATATGTGTTTGGAACCTCCACACTGTAGAGAACTGGTGGATTCCCGGACGGCTGGAGTCAGCCGACATACGATGAAGAGAGATACGGGTGGCCAACTTTGCAAACGCCCAACGAGTGGAATGGCAAAAGGAGAGAAGACATGGAGTATACCCATGGAGGAGATATCTACAGAAATAGAGTGAAATGGGACTTTTCCGCCAACATCGGTCCATTTGGCATGCCGCCCTCTGTGCGGGAGGCGGCTGTGCGGGGGGTGGAGGATTCCCAGGCTTATCCCGACAGTCAGGCAGAGAAGCTGAGAAAGGAAATAGCCCAGGCAGAGGGCGCGGATCCGGAGCAGATTGTCTGCGGCAACGGCGCGGCAGAGGTGATTTTTCACTTGGCGGCCGCGGTAAGGCCCAGGCAGGCACTGCTGTTGGCCCCCACCTTTTCCGAATACGAGCGGGCCCTCACAGCGGTGGGATGTGCCTGCCATTTTTATGAGCTGAAAGAGGAGAACGGATTTCAGGTGGGGGAGGATTTTCCCGCAGCCATCACTGCATCCACGGACATGGCTGTTATCTGCAATCCCAACAATCCCACCGGCGTGCTGTTTCCGGAAAAACTGTACAGGGAAGTCATCAAGCGCTGCGCCCGGACAGGCTGTCTTTTGGCTGTGGATGAGTGTTTTCAGGATTTTTTGGAAAACCAGGATCGGTTGTCATTCCGCACAGTTTGGGAAAAGGAAACAGAGAAGTGTAATCTTTTCATTTTCAAAGCATTCACCAAGATGTACGGCATGCCGGGACTGCGTCTGGGGTATGGAATCGCCCACCATCCGGATCTGGCAAAACGGGTTCGACGGGCCAGCCAATCCTGGAATGTGTCCACACCGGCCCAGTATGCGGGGCTGGCCGCCCTGAAGGAGACTGACTTTGCGGAAAATACAAGACGGTATGTGGCCGGGGAACGGCGGCGGATGCGGCGTGCCATGGAAGAGATGGGTTTCTTTGTTTATGACTCCCGGGCCAACTATCTGTTTTTCCGCACTCCCAGTAAGAGGGATCTCTACGAGTTCTGCCTGGAACGGGGGCTGCTGATTCGAAAGTGCTCCAATTTCAGGGGACTCACCGCTGCTCATTTCCGGGTGGCGGTGAAGAGCAGGGAAGAAAACGATGTGCTGCTGGATATACTGAGGCAAAGCCTGGATTAGGATGGAAAGGGTAACATATGGCAAAGGCAATCATGATACAGGGGACCATGTCCAATGCCGGGAAAAGTATTTTGGCGGCGGGATTGTGCCGGATTTTTAAGCAGGACGGATATCGAGTAGCGCCGTTCAAGTCTCAGAATATGGCGCTGAATTCTTACATAACCAGGGAAGGACTGGAAATGGGACGGGCCCAGGTGGTTCAGGCGGAAGCCGCCGGCACAGAGCCCAGCGTTCTTATGAATCCCATTTTACTCAAGCCTTCCAGCGAAACGGGATCCCAGGTAATTGTCAACGGGGAAGTATGGAGAACCATGTCGGCCAGGGAGTATTTTAAGATCAAGAAAACGTTGATTCCCCATATTCTCCGGGCTTATGAAGAGCTGGCGGAATCGTATGATATCATTGTCATCGAGGGGGCCGGCAGTCCGGCGGAGATCAATTTGAAGGCTGATGATATCGTAAATATGGGGCTGGCAAAACTTCTGGATGCGCCGGTGCTTTTGGTGGGAGACATTGACAGGGGCGGAGTTTTTGCCCAGCTGGTTGGAACCGTTATGCTGCTGGAGGAGGAAGAGAGACGGAGGATCCGAGGCCTGATCATCAACAAATTCCGGGGAGATCAGACCATTCTGAATCCAGGCATTGAGATGCTGCAACGCTACATTCCAAATCCAGTGGTGGGGGTGGTGCCCTATATGGATTTGGATATTGAGGATGAGGACAGTCTCAGCGAAAAACTGGAAAATAGGGGAAAACAGGCGCCGGTGGATATCGCCGTCATCCGTTTTCCCCGTCTCTCCAATTTTACAGATTTTGATGTCTTTAGCCAGCGAAAATCCATGGCAGTCCGCTACGTCAGCCGCCCGGAACAGCTGAAAACGCCGGATATGATCATTCTGCCCGGAACCAAAAGCACGGTTTCGGATCTTCTCTGGATGCGGCAGAATGGCCTGGAAGCGAAAATACAAAGAGCCGCTGAGGCCGGGACCATTGTATTGGGCATTTGCGGCGGCTATCAGATGCTGGGAGAGTCTCTGCGGGACGATTTGGGCATTGAGGCAGATATGCCGGAGGGGAAAACACAGATTCGGGGTATGGGCCTGCTTCCCATCCGCACAGAATTTTGCCGGGAAAAGACACGAACCCGAAAGCAGGGGATCATCGGTTCCACTTCCGGCCGTCTTTCCGCTTTGGAGGGAGCCGCCGTATCCGGTTATGAGATTCACATGGGCGAATCTTCGGGGGAGGTGGGCTGGATTTCCCTGGCCGATGCCAAGCAGGATGGTTGCTGCCTGGGAAACGTATATGGCACGTATCTCCATGGCTTTTTTGACAGTGCCCAGATCATGGAGCGGTTGGAAGCCATACTTCTGGCGGAAAAAGGCATGACTCCTGATGCGGCCGGGCAGTGGGACAGGAATGCGTATAAAGAAAAACAGTATGACCGGCTGGCGGATACGCTGCGGGCGCATCTGGATATGGAAGCAGTGTATGGAATGCTCAAAGGCTGAATGGATGAAAACACAAAAACCCCTTGCGCCAGACGGAATAATATTGTATGATAAAGACGAAGATTACAGGTGCGTATGACTGGCGGAAGATGTGGAGAACCACAGGGGAGTACGCGCCGCGAGCTCTTGGTGCAAGCCGGGAGGGAGATTTGACAGCCGACCGCCTGGGCGCCTGAGAAAAAGGGTACCCGGGCGGTTTTTTGTGTCATAGGCCCGGTAAGCCGACAAAAAGCAAGGTTTCAGGCCGTTTCATGAAAGAGCGGGAAACAAGAAGGAGGATATTTATGAAACAGTTATCACTGAGTGAAGAGTTGAGGAGTAACACTTATCCGGGCCGCGGCATCGTGCTGGGGCGCTCAGCCGATGGGACGAAGGCTGTGACAGCATATTTTATCATGGGAAGAAGTGAGAACAGCCGCAATCGGGTCTTTGTGGAAGACGGAGAAGGCATTCGTACCGAAGCGTTTGATCCTTCCAAGCTGGTGGATCCCAGCCTGATCATCTATGCGCCGGTCCGCGTGCTGGGAAATAAAACCATTGTCACCAACGGCGATCAGACGGATACCATCTATGACGGGATGGATATGCAGCTCACGTTCGAACAGTCCTTAAGAAGCCGGGAATTTGAGCCTGACTGCCCCAACTACACACCGAGAATCTCCGGCGTGATGCACATTGTCAACGGAAAGTACAATTATGCCATGTCGATTTTGAAAAGCAACAACGGAAATCCCGAGTCCTGCTGCCGGTTCACCTATGCCTATGAAAATCCATTGCCTGGAGAGGGAAGATTCATCCATACCTATATGCATGACGGCAACCCGCTGCCCAGCTTCGAGGGAGAGCCGAAACCAGTGGCCATCCAGGGAGACATCGATGCGTTTGCGCAGATGATATGGAACAGCTTAAATGAGGAAAATAAAGTATCCCTGTTTGTCCGTTTCATCGACATTGCCACAGGAACCTATGAGACGAGAATCATCAACAAAAACGTCAGATGACGTTTTCAGATTATCAAGATAATGTCATAAACGCCAACGTCTATGACGCCAACGTCTATGACGTCAACGTCTATGACGCCAGCGTCATAACGTCGTGAAAACGCGGCAGTAAGATAAGCCGCGGTCATTGGGCGGCAAAAAAGGAGAGAGAATTCCATGAATGAATTAGAATTGAAATACGGATGCAACCCCAATCAGAAACCTTCCCGGATCTTTATGAAAGATGGCAGCGACTTGCCCATCCAGGTACTTTGCGGAAAGCCGGGATATATTAATTTCTTGGATGCTTTCAACGGCTGGCAGCTGGTGAAGGAATTGAAGGAGGCTACCGGTCTTCCGGCAGCCACATCCTTCAAGCATGTATCCCCGGCCGGTGCGGCTGTCGGTCTTCCCATGTCCGATACACTTCGGAAAATTTACTGGGTGGATGATATGGGCGAGCTTTCTCCGCTGGCCTGTGCCTATGCCAGGGCGAGGGGAGCGGACCGCATGTCCTCCTTCGGTGATTTTATCGCTTTGTCCGATGTATGTGATGTGGACACGGCCAGAATCATCAAAAGAGAAGTGTCTGACGGCGTCATCGCTCCCGGATATGAACCGGAAGCTCTGGAAATCTTAAAACAGAAGAAAAAAGGAAATTATAATGTGATCCAAATCGATCCCGCCTATCGGCCGGAGCCCTTGGAGCAGAAGCAGGTTTTCGGCATCACGTTCGAGCAGGGAAGAAACGAGCTTCCAATCAACAGAGAACTTTTGTCCAATGTGGTGACGGAAAACAAAGAGATTCCCGATGCAGCCAAGATTGATTTGATCATATCCCTGATCACATTGAAATACACCCAGTCCAATTCCGTATGTTATGTAAAAGACGGACAGGCCATCGGTATCGGCGCTGGTCAGCAGTCCCGCGTACACTGTACCCGTCTGGCCGGCAATAAGGCGGACAATTGGTTCCTGCGCCAAGCTCCGCAGGTGCTATCCCTGCAGTTTGTGGACGGAATCCGCCGTGCCGACAGAGACAATGCCATCGATGTGTACATCGGCGAGGACTATATGGATGTGCTGGCCGACGGCGTTTGGGAAAAAACATTCAAAGTGAAGCCGCCGGTATTCACCAGGGAAGAGAAAAGAGCATGGCTGGACCAGATGAAGGGAGTATCTCTGGGATCCGATGCCTTCTTCCCCTTCGGCGATAACATAGAGCGGGCTCATAAAAGCGGCGTGGAGTACATTGCCCAGCCAGGCGGGTCTGTCCGGGACGATAATGTCATTGAAACCTGCAACCATTACCATATGGCCATGGCCTTCACGGGAATCCGTCTGTTCCATCACTGAGAAGGAAAGCAGTGTTATTTTCAGTGATATATGAACTCAAGATGTAGATCGAAACAGTAGAAATGCGGAATTGACAATGACCAGAACAGATCCTGCGTTGTGTACCAGGGCACCCACCACAGGATTCAGGACACCTGTAATGGCCAGGATAATGGCGACAAAGTTTAGCGCCATGGAGAAGGTCAGATTGCAGCGGATGGTAAACATCATCCGGCGGGCAAGCAGAAGAAGGTGGGGCAGCCTGCAAATCTCGTCATTGACCAGGACAATATCGGCGGCGTCTACGGCAATGTCGCTGCCGATACCGCCCATGGCAATCCCCACATGAGCTTTTTTCAGTGCGGGGGCATCATTGATGCCGTCACCGATCATGCAGACGTTTTGACTGTGGTTTTGATACGCATCCATCAGGCGTAGCTTATCTTCTGGGAGACAGCCGGAATGCACTTCGCGGATGTTCAAAAGGGATGCCATATGTCTGGCGGCATTTTCCTGGTCACCGGTCAGAAGAATAGGCACAACGCCTGTGCGTTTTATTTCGGCAATGGTTTCGCGGGCATCGGCGCGGAGGGTATCGGATAGGGCTAAAAAGCCGCAGAAGCTGCCGTCAATGGCTACAAGAATTAGAGTACAGCCGTCATGGAGATATTGTTCCATGGCGGTTTTTGCTTGGGGTAAAATGGCAATGCCAGATTCCTCAAAAAGCGTCTGACTGCCGACCAGAATAACATGGGTTCGGGTTTTGGCTTCCACGCCGCGACCGGGAAGCATACGGAAAGCATCGGCGGGAGGGAGGGAAATGCCCACTTCTTCCCCATGACAGCGGACCACCGCTTTTCCAAGAGGATGCTCAGAGCGCTGCTCGGCACAGGCTGCCTGGGTATACAGCATGGAGTCGCTCATATGCGGATGAAAACTCTTTACAGCAGTTACCTGCAGGTCGCCGCGGGTGAGAGTCCCTGTCTTATCAAAAGCGATGCAGGAGACGGTGGCCAGACGTTCCAGAGCATCGCCTTCCCGGACCAGAAAACCATACTTGGTGGCATTTCCAATGGCAGCCATGATAGCCGTGGGAGTGGCCAGTACCAGGGCACAGGGACAAAATACCACCAGAATCGTTACCGCACGGATGGGCTCTTGGGTGACAATGCCGGTGAGAATTGCCGCAGCCAATGCAATGGCGACAATCCATGTGGCCCAACGGTCGGCAATTCCCACAATCTTCGCTTTTCCAGCATCGGTGGACTGAACCAGGCGGATCATGCGTTGAATGGAACTGTCTTCTCCCACTCGGACTGCAGTCATATCGAAAGAACCGAACTGGTTTACTGTCCCGCTGGAAACCGAATCCCCCGGTCCTTTATCCACGGGTAGAGACTCGCCTGTCATAACCGCCTGATTGATGGAAGTCTGACCGCAGAGAATGACTCCGTCCACAGGTACGGTTTCTCCGGGGAGCACCCGCAAGACATCGCCGACATGAACCTGCTGTGCCGGAATGACAGTCTCACTTTTTCCCTCCACTTTTCGGGCTGTGCGGGGGGTTAGATGAATCAGCTTTTCAATACCAGATCTAGCTTTTGCCACAGTGAGATCTTCCAAAAGAGCTCCCAGCTGCATAATGAAGGCCACCTCGCCGGCGGCAAAATTTTCGCCAATGGCCAGGGAAGCCAAGAGAGCCATGGAAACCAGCACATCCGCTTTGATATCCAATGCTGTCACCAATCCAACTACGGCTTCCAGAACAATGGGAATACCGCAGAGAATGACAGCAATCCATGCGGCGTCAAAAGGAAGGGGAAGCAGGTGAAACATACTGGAGAGAAGGGCCAGGCCGGATACAACCAGAAAAGCGATGTCCCGCCGGGTCCCTCCCCAATTCAAGATTCGTTCCAGAAATTGCAATGAGATCAGACCTCCTTTTTATACCCATGGGGGTATAAGTTCTTTCTTCCATTATACCCATGGGGGTATAGGATGTCAATGGAAAAGACGCATTTGACAGGGCATTCAAATGTGGATATACTGTTGACAGTGGAAAGGAGTAAATGCTATGGCAAAGATACACATTTATACGGGAGACGGGAAGGGAAAGACATCGGCAGCAGTGGGTCTGGCTGTTCGCATGGCAGGCCGCCAAAAGAAAGTGGCGGTGGTGCGTTTTTTGAAAACAGAGGATTCAGGGGAAGTCTTTGCACTGCGTCAGATCAGTGGGGTGACGGTGATTCCCCTGGATAAAAGTTTTGGCTTTGTCTGGAATATGAAAGAAGAAGAGAAAGAAGAAGCCTCCCGGTATTACCATGGCATATGGGAAAAAGCCATGGAAGCGGCAAGCCAGGCCGATCTTCTGGTTCTGGATGAATTGATGGCGGTATGGAAATATAAATTTGTGGATCAGGCACAGGTTTTGTCGTTCCTGGAGAATCTCCCCCAGCGTCTGGAGGTGGCCATGACGGGCAGAGATGCGCCGCAAGAGCTTTTGGAGCTGGCGGATTATGTGACAGAGATGAAAAAAGTGAAGCATCCCTTTGATGGTGGGCTGGCTGCCAGAGAGGGAGTGGAGTACTAAGGCGGGAGTATGCAAAAAAACCAGACAGCATGCGCAGGGAAGATGAAAATGAGGAAGGGAAGGGATACGAAATTGGAACCGATACGTCCGATGGACATTGAAAAAAGGAGTTTTGAAATCATTACAGAGATGCTGGGAGACCGGATTTTGGATCCAGAGAATGCACCTGTGATTAAACGGGCCATTCATACAACAGCTGATTTTGATTATGCGGATCATTTGAAATTTTCTCCCCATGCTGTGGCCAGAGGCAGGGAAGCCATCCGGCAGGGAGCGTCCATTGTGACGGACACCAACATGGGAAAGGCCGGAATCAATCAAAAAAAGCTGGCCCATTACGGTGGAGAAGTCTTCTGTTACATGGCAGATGAAGATGTGGCCGCTGCAGCCGCTGAAGACGGAACCACCAGAGCCGCGGCCAGCATGGATAAGGCGGCTTTGCTGAAAAAACCGCTGATTTTTGCCATTGGCAATGCGCCCACAGCGCTGCTGCGTCTTTATGAGCTGGTTTTGGAAGGGAAAATAAGGCCTTGCCTCATCATCGGCGTGCCGGTGGGCTTTGTCAATGTGGTGGAAGCCAAGGAACGGATTTTAAATATGGAGAGGGAGACGGGGATTCAGGTGCCGTACATTGTGGCCCAGGGCAGAAAAGGCGGCAGCAATGTGGCGGCCGCCATATGCAATGCGCTGCTTTACGGTATGTGAATTACATTTTTCCTTCCGCTTCCATAAGATGACGCAAAAACAAATCCTGTATGGCTGGGTATTCTCCCAGCCCTTTCAGGACACAGCGCACGGTAAGCCCGGCGGATACCAGACGGGATTTCCAGGAGTCTGGCGAATCTCCAGCCATATCGTTTCTGGCATGTTCCCCGGCCACAAATAATAGGGGAAGCAGAATGATGGTTCGGCATGTGGAGGAGAGGATATTGGAGATGACAGTATCCACGTCCGGATATCCTTCAATGGTGCCAATGAATAAGTGGGGATATCCCATCTGGCGGGCCGTATATTCCAAGGCCGGATATGTGAAGTTGGAATGATGGTCTGTTCCATGGCCCAGAAGCAGAACCCCGGTATCTGCCGCAAGCAGCGGATAATCCGCCATAATCGCCAGGATTACTTGTCTCATATCTTCCTGGGTGGTCAGCAAGGGAACGCCCACCTGGATTTTGGCAAAATCATTCTTGAAGCGGTGGATTAGGTGAAGCATTCGTGTATTCTCAATGCCATTGATGATATGGGTGGGTTGAATGATGATATTGGTAAATCCGTCTTTTTTCAGGAGTTCCAGTGCTTCTGAGATGGTATCAATGAATATGCCGTCCCGTTTCTTCAATATACCAAGAATCACCTCACTGGTGTATGCCTGTCTGATCTCCAAGTGGGGATATGTGCGCTGCACTAGAGCGGCAAAGGCGTCAATGGTATGTTTTCTGGTCTCGGCCACACTGGTGCCGAAACTGACCAGGAGAATTGCTTTTCTTTCTTTAGATTCCATAATGGATAAAGCTCCTTTGTATGATTGGTCTAAACCGTTGGTTTCCCAAACCCTTCATGAGATCATTTTGCTTCTCCTTTAAGGGGATAGCAATGAATGCGGCTTTCAAAGGGGGCAAAATACCTTTTGACCTCAACTCATATTATATAATGAATGAAAAGGATTAACAATCAAAAAATTTTCCAGGACTCACTCTCTGTTTATTTCCGGCGAAAACATCGTACAATAAAAGATGGACAGCGAAAAAACATGTCTGGATCCTGTATGTGTATGGTATAGGTGCGGGATTTGGCGGCTTTTTTAAGATGCAGGAATAAGGAGAGAACAGGAGGTTGAATCTTGGAGGGAAATGTCTATGGATATGTGCGTGTTTCCACAAAGGAGCAAAATGAGGACAGGCAGATCATTGCGCTGAGAGAATTTCCAGTGGATGAGAAGAGTATTTATACGGATAAGCTGAGCGGAAAAGATTTCAATAGGCCGTGCTACAGGAAGTTGCTGCGGCGACTGAGAAAGGGGGATGTGTTGGTGATAAAGAGCATCGATAGATTGGGGAGAAATTATGAAGAGATATTGGAACAGTGGCGGATCATTACCAAGGTGAAAAAAGCGGACATTGTTGTTTTGGATATGCCGCTGCTGGATACGCGGGCCAAAGGAAGAGATCTGACGGGAACGTTTATTGCGGATTTGGTGCTTCAAATTCTTTCCTATGTGGCGGAAACAGAACGGGAAAATATCAGGCAGAGACAGAGGGAAGGAATTGCGGCCGCCAGAATGCGGGGGATTCGATTTGGACGGCCCAGGAAGGTGATCCCCAGCGAATTTGCTTCCATCAAACTCAGCTGGGAGGAGGGAAAAATTTCCTCTCGGCAGGCCGCCAAACAGCTGAACATCGCCCAGGACACATTCCTGCGCTGGGTGCATGGACTGTGATTCATTTACATGCGTTATCGGAAGAATCACCGGATTCAGCCAGAGAGCGCGTTGGAAAATCCCTCAGCTTTCACTGTGAAAACGGGGATTCCTTGGAAAAATATGGTAAAAATGACATATTTTGCCCATGCGGCCGAAAAGTGGCAAGAAGTTTTGTCAAGAAAACTAGACTTTTTCGGATATTTCATGTATACTAAAATTTGAAATATCTTTTCTTTGGGTATCGGTTACCCTGGGAAAAAAGTAGGATAATTCAATCATATTATCATACATATCGTTAAATTTTGTGGCAGTAGGAAAGAATGATTAAAAATTCTTTTGAGCACTGCTTTTTTAATGGTGAACCATTTGGGAACTATTGTATATTTTATCTGAAATCTTGTAAAAAAGCTACACCGCAAAATGAACGAAAATGTCTACATTATCGTTCTACACAGCTACACACTGTACAGGAGATAAAAGCAATGAGAAAATACACTAGAATGACATGGGAACAGTGGTACCAGCTGGCCAAAGAGTATTATCAAATAAACCATGATCTGCGGGTTCCCGGGAGATATCGGACCTCTCAGGGAATCGAGCTGGGACGTTGGATTGAGAGACAGAGGACGGCTTACCACGGATCCGGCAAATATACCATTGATAAACATCAAATTTATGCGCTGGAGCAAATCGGCATGGAGTGGGAACTGAGAAGGCGCACTGATTGGGATGTGTGGTATGGAATGGCAAAAGAATTTTCAGAGCAGTATGGCCATCTGCGTGTCCCAGCCGGATATGTGGTTGACAGTTTTCCGCTGGGTGAATGGATAAAACAGCAGAGAAAATTTTACCGCAGCGGCAAGCTGGGGCAGGAGCGAGTTCAGCGCTTGGAGAAGATCGGGATGGAGTGGTATCTGAGAAAGTCTCATGGAAAAACGGAAGAAACAATTCGATAAAAAGTTGAGAAAAAGCGGTAAGACAGAGATGAAGGTCTGCCGCTTTTTTCACTAGATCAATTGATATTACCTAATAAATAAATCATACATGTAAAAAACATACCGATACTGATGATAAGGCGGCATTGCGTCGGCGCAGACAGGCGTGGTATACTTTGGATAGAGGCAGGAAAAAGCCCTTGGAACATTTGCTGGCGGCAAGCTGGATGTGAGAGCCATGGGTGGCGGCATGAAAGGATGCATATGTGGAAAATTTTGATTGTAGAAGATGATGAGAAATTGAAAAATGAATTGGCGTATTTTCTGAATCACAATGGTTATGAGGCCATAGAAGTCAGCGGTTTTGAAGACCCAGTGGGAGAAATTCTGGATTCGGGATGCGATTTGGTTTTGCTGGACATTAATTTGCCTATGATGGATGGACAGTATATTTGCCGGGAAGTGCGCAGAAAATCAGATGTTCCCATCATCATGGTCACCAGCCGAAACAGCGATTTGGATCAGTTGATTAGTATGAACTATGGCGCCGATGATTATGTGGAAAAGCCCTTCCATACGCAAATTCTGCTGGCCAGAATCGGGGCAGTTTTGCGGAGAGTAAAAAAAAGCAGCACAGCAGTGGAAGTGATTGACTGCGGCGGCTGGAGCCTGGATGTGCAGAAACGCATGGCAGTCCACGGCAGTCAATGGGTGGAGCTGACAAAGAATGAATGGAATATCCTGTACTATTTGGCAAAGAATATGGGAAAGCTGGTGTCCAGGGAAGAACTGATGACATACCTATGGGACAGCGAGATGTTTGTGGATGACAATACACTGAGCGTAAATATGGCCAGAATTCGGTCGAGACTTCAGGAGATCGGAGTGGGTCCCGTCGTTAAAACACGGCGCGGACAGGGATATATGATGATGTTTGGGGAAACGGATGAGAGATTGTAATTCGAATGTCGTTGGATATGGTTGAAATGGA
The DNA here is from genome assembly GCA_904420225.1 of uncultured Lachnospiraceae bacterium. Taxonomy (GTDB): domain Bacteria; phylum Bacillota; class Clostridia; order Lachnospirales; family Lachnospiraceae; genus Fimimorpha. The sequence goes on along the minus strand of CAJFUP010000127.1, from coordinate 16,558 downwards.
GGGGATGAGAACATGAGATTTCATGATTTCCTGAAAGACAGGGCCGGACGCCTGGCGGTATGGATACTGTTTTTGGCAGCATTGGAGGTGATGCTGATACCAATGCGGGAGCCATTTCTTCAGATATATATTGGCGTGGGGATTCCCATGGGTTTTTGTTTTGACATTTGGGTGGAATATCGGAAAAAAAAACGATTTTATGAGAAAGCGGACAGGCAGCTGCAGGAAATGGATCAGATATATCTATTGCCGGAAATTATGGAAGAACCGAATTTTTTGGAGGGAAAATATATGATCCATTTTCTCAGAGAGATGGAAACGTCCATGGTGGAGCAGGTGAAGAAATACCGCTCTGCCCGTGATGAATATAAAGACTATATTGAGATGTGGATTCATGAAGTAAAGATTCCCATTGCCGCAGGCAGGATGATTGTTGAAAATCACCGGAGTCAGTGGATGGACAGTGTGGAGGAAGAATTTCAAAAAATTGAAGATTATACGGAGCAGGCATTGTATTATGCCCGGAGCTATAATGTGGAAAAAGATTATATGATAAAAGAGGTGCCTTTACAGGAAATTGTCTCAGAGGTGCTGCAGAAAAATAAGAAAACACTGATTTCAGCGAAAATCCGCATAGTCATGGACGGGTTGGAGCAGACGGTGTTTACGGACAGCAAGTGGATGGTTTTCATTCTGAATCAGATCGTAAGCAATGCGGTGAAGTACAGAAAAGAAGAGCCGGTCCTTTCTTTTTTGGCGGTTAAGAAAAAAGAACAGGTGGTTTTTTCCATCAAGGACAATGGGGTGGGAATACCAGCCAATGAGGTAAACAGAGTATTTGAAAAGGGGTTTACGGGATCCAATGGCAGAAGACAGCAGAAATCCACTGGTATTGGACTGTATCTGTGCCGAAAATTGTGTCTGCGGCTGGGACACCGCATTGCCATCTACTCCAGAGATGGGGAGGGAACGGAAATCAGCATTTTGTTTCCCAGAACAGAGTATTATCGGCCTTGATGAAGAGGGCGCGGAAATCTTACAAAAGTGTAAGGCTGCTGTAAGCCAGTTCGATGGTTCTCTCTGTGAAAATGCGGTAAGATCATACCGTGACAGGAAATGGGGCACAAGGTGCCAGGGCACTTTGTGCTCTGGAAACCAGTAGAAAGGAGAGGCAGAGAGATATGAGCAGAGTGCTGGATGTACAAAATGTGGAAAAGTATTATGGAAACAAGGGGAATCTGACCAAAGCCATTGATAATATCAGTTTCTTTGTGGAAAAAGGTGAATTTGTGGGAATTATGGGAGCGTCCGGATCCGGAAAGACCACGCTGTTAAACTGCATTTCCACCATTGACCGGGTAACCAGCGGAAAAATATGGATCAACCAAAAAGACATCACAAAACTGAAAGGGAACGATTTGAATCGCTTTCGCAGCCGGGAATTGGGATTTGTGTTCCAGGATTTCAATCTTTTGGATACCATGACAGCTTATGAAAACATTGCCCTGGCGCTGACCATACAGAAGGTGCGCCCGGCTGACGTGGACAGACGCGTGCGGAAGATAGCAGAGAGCCTGGAAATCATAGATGTGCTATACAAATATCCCTGGCAGATGTCCGGCGGCCAAAAACAGCGCGTAGCTTCGGCCAGAGCCATTGTCACAGAACCACAGCTGATTCTTGCTGACGAGCCCACCGGGTCTCTGGATTCCAAGGCGGCCAGGATGCTGTTGGAGTGCTTTGAGCGCCTGAATTGGTCCATGCAGGCTACCATTCTCATGGTGACCCACGATGCTTTCACCGCCAGCTATGCGGATCGGATTTTGTTCATCAAGGACGGGAAGCTGTTTAATGAGCTCATCAAAGGAAAAGACAGCAGGAAGGTATTTTTCAACAAAATCATCGATGTGGTGACATTGCTGGGAGGTGAGCTGAATGATGTTATTTAAACTGTCCGCAGCCAATATGAAAAAAAGCATGAAGGATTATGCCATATATTTTATGACACTGATCTTGGGAGTGGCGCTGTTTTATATGTTTAATTCTTTAGATGCCCAGGAAAGCATCATGGTTATGGATACTTCCACCTATGATGTGGTGAAGCTTTTGGTGGAAATTCTGGGAGGAGTATCGGTGTTCATCTCTTTTGTTCTGGCCTTTCTCATGGTCTATGCCAATAATTTCCTCATGAAGCGGAGAAAACGGGAATTTGGTATTTATATGACGCTGGGAATGGGAAAAGGCCAGATTTCCCGCATCCTTATCGGAGAGACTTTTCTGGTGGGACTCATATCCCTGGCTGTGGGGCTGCTGGCAGGAGTATTTGGCTCCCAGTTTATGTCGGTGCTGGTGGCAGAGATGTTTGAGGCGGATATGAGCGCATATGCGTTTGTATTTTCCATCTCGGCTTTTTGGAAAACTATTCTCTACTTTGGCCTCACGTATCTGACGGTGATGGCCATCAATACCGTTATGATTTCCCGCTATCCTCTGATTCGCCTAATTCATGGGGATAAGCGGGGGGAGAAAGTGAAGCTGAAGAATCCCGTGGTCTCAGCGGTCTTGTTTGCTGCTGCGGTGGGGCTGCTGGGATTCGCCTATTATCAGGTGGGACGGGAAGAAGTGATCAATGATCTGGATCAGTTCATGAAAATGATCGGTATCGGCGTAGTGGGGACTTTTTTGTTTTTCTGGTCCCTTTCCGGTCTTCTGCTGCGGGTAGTGCGCAGTGTCAAGTCCGTATATCTGCGCAGACTGAATCCATTTGTTATGCGCCAGGTCAACAGTCAGGTCAACACCATGACAGTTTCCATGACAATTATCTGCCTGATGCTGTTTTTAACCATTTGTATTTTTTCCGGCAGCCTGGCCATCAATGAATCCAACCGGACGGAGCTGCGCCAGCTGGTGCCGACGGACCTTTGCATTGAAAAACTCTATACTCAGGAAGCGCCGCTTTCACTGGAGGAGACCATGGAACAGGACGGATTTGAGCTGTCTGCGCTTTCCTCCGGATGGCAGGAAGTTTTCTTGTATACATTGTCAGAGCTGTCCATCCGGGATGTGCTGGGGGATGTGTATGAAAACCATGCATCCGACCTTGTTATGAGCCTGGCGGAGGAAAGGGGAATGGATGCAATGACAGTATCCGACTACAATATCTTGGCTCAGGCATACGGTAAGGAAACGCTTGCCTTGGAGAATGACACGTATCAGATCGTGGCCAATTATCAGCTGATGGTGCCCTTGTATGAAGAATCCATGAGTCAGGGAGTCAAAATTACGTTAAATGGAAGAGACTTGTCTCCTTCTTCCTCCCACTGTGTAAACGGATTTGTGGAAATGTCCTCTGGACAGAATAACGGAGGCGTGCTGATTGTGCCGGATGGAGTTCTGGATGGAATCAGTTGGGAAAGCGGGGAGGCCACGGTGAAAGGAATTACCGCAGTCAACTATGCGGGGGAGACAGGGGAGGAAAAAACGGCCAATGAAGCGGCGTTTTTCCAAAATCGAGTGGCTTCCCAGACGACATTTGGACGTTCGCAGCATGGTGTAGTGACTCTGGAACGCCGGGAGCTCTATGCAGCCAGCATTGGAGTGGGGGCGGTGGTGATTTTCGTGGGGATGTATCTGGGAATCGTATTCTTGATCTGCAGCGCCGCCCTGTTGGCCCTGAAAGTGCTCTCTGAAAGTTCTGACAATAAAGCCAGATATGGAATTCTTCGCAAGATTGGAGCGGATGAGAAGATGATCACCTGGGCACTGTTTGAGCAGGCGGCCATTTACTTTCTTTTGCCTCTTCTTCTGGCATCGGTGCATTCCATATTCGGACTGAAAGTGGCGGAATACTTCCTGAACGCCATGGGAAGAGGGCAGATGGTGGCGTCCATTGTCATGACGGCAGGTATTTTGATATTGATTTATGGCGGCTATTTCCTGATCACCTTTGCCGGAAGCCGCAGGATTATCCGGGAAACATGAAATCCATCGGAACAGGTAACTTTCGGCGAAAAAAAATAGAAGAAAGAAATGGAAAAACGAATCAAAACTGGTATAATAAATAATAACTGATGAAATGGAGGTCTATGGTAATGGTAACAAAGAATTACAAGTTTTGGTTCGCCACAGGTTCCCAGGATCTTTATGGGGATGAGTGCCTTAAAAAGGTGGCAGAGCACTCCCGGATTATTGTGGAGAAGCTCAATGAGTCCGGCATTCTTCCCTTTGAGATCGTATGGAAACCTACACTGATTGATAATGCTTCTATTCGCCGCTTGTTCAATGAAGCCAACAGCGATGAGGCATGCGCCGGTGTCATCACATGGATGCACACGTTTTCACCGGCCAAATCTTGGATCCTGGGACTTCAGGAGTACAGAAAACCTCTGCTGCACTTGCACACCCAGTTTAACCAGGAAATTCCCTATGACACCATTGATATGGATTTCATGAATGAAAACCAATCTGCCCACGGTGACAGGGAGTATGGCCATATTGTCACCAGAATGGGAATTGAGAGAAAAGTTGTGGTGGGTCATTGGAGCAGTGAGCAGGTGCAGGAACGCATCGCCCAGTGGATGCGCACGGCGGTGGGCATCATGGAAAGCAGCCATATTCGCGTGGTTCGTGTGGCGGATAATATGAGAAATGTAGCTGTCACAGAAGGCGATAAAGTGGAGGCGCAGATCAAATTTGGCTGGGAAATCGACGCGTATCCAGTCAATGAGATCGCCCAGTATGTGGCAGACGTACCGCAGGCGGATGTGAATGCTCTGGTGGAAGAGTACTATGACAAGTATCAGATCCTTTTGGAGGGAAGAGACGAAAAAGAATTCAGGAACCATGTGGCTGTTCAGGCCCAGATTGAGATCGGTTTCGAGAAATTCCTCACAGAGAAAAATTATCAGGCCATTGTCACACATTTTGGAGATCTCGGTTCTCTGAAGCAGCTGCCTGGCTTGGCCATCCAGCGGCTCATGGAAAAGGGATACGGTTTCGGCGGCGAGGGCGACTGGAAGACGGCGGCCATGGTGCGCTTGATGAAGATCATGACATCCGGAATGAAGGATGCCAAAGGAACCTCCTTTATGGAGGATTATACATATAATTTGGTGCCGGGGAAAGAGGGAATTCTGGAAGCCCATATGCTGGAGGTTTGCCCATCCATCTCAGAGGGTCCCATCGGCATCAAAGTCTGCCCGCTGTCCATGGGAGACCGAGAAGATCCCGCGAGACTGGTATTCACTTCGAAGACAGGACCGGGTATTGCCACATCTCTCATTGATCTGGGAGACCGTTTCCGCCTGATCATCAACGAGGTGGACTGCAAGAAGGTGGAGAAGCCCATGCCCAAGCTGCCGGTGGCCACAGCTTTCTGGACACCCAAGCCAGACCTGAGCGTGGGAGCTGAGAGCTGGATTTTGGCAGGAGGCGCCCATCATACGGCGTTCAGCTACGATTTGACAGCTGAGCAGATGGTGGATTGGGCAGATGCCATGGGCATTGAGAGCGTGGTTATCGACGGCGCTACTACTATCCGCGGACTGAAGAATGAACTGAAATGGAATTCCATGTATTATATGCTGAAGCGATAAAGAAATGGAGATCGGCACAGAGGGAATCTTGATGGATGCCCGGCCGGTTGCAGATCTATGATAAGGAGGAAGGATTCATGAAATTTTTTATTGACACAGCCAATGTGGACGAGATCAGGAAAGCCAATGACATGGGTATCATCTGCGGCGTTACCACCAACCCATCTCTGATTGCAAAAGAGGGAAGGGACTTCGGTCAGGTCATTGCCGAAATCGCCTCCATTGTGGACGGTCCCATCAGCGGTGAAGTAAAAGCCACCACCACAGATGCGGAAGGCATGATCAAAGAGGGAAGAGAAATCGCAGCCATTCATCCCAATATGGTGGTGAAGATTCCCATGACGGCAGAAGGACTGAAAGCGGTTAAAGTGCTCAATGCGGAAGGGGTTAAGACCAACGTGACTTTGGTGTTCTCCGCTGCCCAGGCGCTCCTGGCTGCCAGAGCGGGAGCCACATACGTTTCCCCGTTTTTGGGAAGGCTGGATGATATTTCCATGCCTGGCATTGATTTGATCAACGACATCACAGAGATTTTCCAGATGCATGCCATTGAGACTGAGATTATTGCTGCCAGCATACGAAATCCCATCCATGTCATCGACTGTGCCAGAGCCGGAGCAGATATCGCCACGGTGCCCTATAAAGTGCTGGAGCAGATGATTAAGCATCCTCTGACGGATCAGGGAATCGCCAAGTTCCAGGCCGACTATAAGGCTGTATTTGGTGAATAGGCATCGGGACAAAAACAGAATTGAGATGAATAGATAGAGAAAATGCGTCTGAGATAAGGCTGTCTGCCCCATCTCAGACGCATTTTAGTCAATATTGCAGGCAATATTGACTGCAACACGCCCCTTCTTTCGGTATTTGGCCGGGGTGGTGTGGTGACGATCAGTAAAAATCTTATAAAAATAGCCTTTGTTTTGATAGCCCACCTGTTGGGAAATCTCATCCACGGAAAGGCGGGTGGTGAGAAGAAGATGTTCTGCCTCTTTTAAGCGGAGATCCTGCAGGTAAGCGGTGTATGTGAGGCCGGTTTTGGATTTAATCAGACGGTTGAAATAATCTTCCTGAAAATGAAAATGGCGGGCCAGATCCTGAATGGTGATATGTTTAAAATGCCTTTTGATATAGGCGGTAATTTCCTCAAAGAGAATCCAGTTCATCTCCCGGCGCAGTTCTCTGGAGAGGGAAAAGTCGTAGCGGGTGCTTAAGGTGTCAAAGATTCGCATCAGCAGCCCGCGGCAGATGTAAGGGGTGGCCCGATCATGGCGGCTCAATTCCTTTAGAAGCTCCAAAAGACTTTCTTCCATCCGATCACCGGCATCAGCATGGGGACGGAAATGAAGGTACTGCTGGAGATTTTTTTGTTTCAGCAGCGCAGAGCTTAAAAAAGCGGCGATACGCTTTCCCGCCATATGGGTGTTCATGATATCCTCAAAGATGGAATTGGCAATTCCCAGGAACAGTACTGTGGAGGGAGCAGCATCCAGGACGTCCTGATGCAGACAGTTTTTGTCAATGAGGCAGAGTTCGCCCTGTTGGAAGGTGATGGTTTTTCCCAGGATTTTCTGGGAAAATTCACCGGATACGATATAAGCCAGCTCCAGATAATCGTGGGTATGCAGTTGGGTCTGCCCGCTGGCTGGAAAAGGAATCCGGCAGCGGAAGGGGGAAGAGGAAGGTTTCATGGTGGCGCAGAGATAACCGTCCGTTTCCAGAACCCAGCACAGGGCAAAAAGAGGCTCTGTCTGAGGCAGGGGATATGTCTTAGTCTCCTGTGCCAAGGGAGAATATTCTGGAGACATGATGCGCAGCCCCAGAGAATCGGAATCCGCGATGAGAGGAGAGTTCTGGCAGGAGATGCTTCGGCAGTACTGAGAGAGATTCATACAAAATACCGTCCTTTCTATGGGCAGGAGAGGAAAAATACGGGGGCAAGGAGTTCATTTAAGTGGCGTAGCCGATGGCTGCTCGGGATTGGAGCGGTACTTTTTGCCCAGTGTAAAGCCCCGTCCCCTCACTTCATTTACCTGATTGATGATCATAAATGCTTTGGGGTCCAGATCCAGCACCAGGCGATTCAGGCGCGTCAGCTCTCGGTGGGATATGACAGTAAGCACAACCATACTGGACTTGTGGAGATATCCAGTTTCAGCTTCCAAAAGCGTACAGCCGCGGTCCAGCTGACAGGTGACAGCCTGGCAGATTTCCCGGTAGCGGCTGCTGACGATTTTCACCTGCATCTGTGATTTCCCCATGAGGAGAACTTTATTCAGCACAACGGTATAGACAATCACCAGTAGGATTCCATAGAGAATCCTTTCTTTATCAGTGAAGGTCATTTGCAGCAGCAGGATACAGAAGTCGAACAGGTAGAGGGTAAAGGATACGGACAGTCCCAGCTTTTTATTGAGGATCAGGGGAGGGATATCCATACCGCCGGTGGAAGCGCCGGCTCTTATGACGATGCCAATACCCACGCCGATCATCAGACCTGAAAACAGTACAGAGAGCAGGATGTCATCGGTCATATGGCTGAGAAAAGGCAACTTTTGTAAAAGTTCCAGACAGATGGGGTAATAAAAGGTGCTGACCAAAGTGGTCATGGCAAAGGTTTTTCCCAAAACGAAAGCCCCCAAAAGGAACATAATGATATTGAATGCGCCCACAAACAGCGATATGGGAATTTGAAACTGATGTTGAAAAAACAGGGCAAGACCTGTGGTGCCGCCGGTCATCAGATCATTGGGGAGAAGAAACATAACAATGGCGGAGGCGTAGATGGTATTGCCGATGAGTACAAGCAGCAGCTTTTGAAAAGCGGACAGAATTTTTTTGGTATCCATTGGAATGGAAACTCCTTTCTTTCAGAGAGTGGCTTTTGGAAAATAGTGCAGTAAAGCATGAAAAAAGAACCGCAAATGCGGCCCTTTTTCCTATGGTGCTCATTAATGCGCGGGGGCCTACTCGCAACCCTCGTTTTTTCTGTTTTTGTAGCGCTCCAGGAGACGATTAATCCGATCAGTGGGGATCAGAAGATCCTGGAGGGAAGAATTATGATTCAAATTATCAATTAAAAGCGCAATATATTTGCTCAAATCCACATCCACATAGTAAGGTCTGGACAAAAGCTCCGGTGTCTGGTAGACCAGATTGGTGGTCAGCACACGGTCGATGATTCCCTGATCATAGGCAGAATCAAACTTGGCAAGGCCGTTGGTGAACAGGCCAAAGGTGGAGGCGATGAATACCTTCGCTGCCTTGCGCCGTTTCAGCTCTCGGGCCACATCCATCATGCTGTCGCCGGAGGAAATCATGTCATCCACAATGAGGACATTTTTGCCCTCCACATTGCTTCCCAGAAATTCATGAGCAACAATGGGGTTTTTTCCGTCTACGATGCGGGTATAATCACGGCGCTTGTAGAACATACCCACATCCAGACCCAGATAGTTGGCAAACATGACGGCGCGTGCCATGCCGCCCTCGTCCGGGCTGATGATCATCATATGTTCGCTGTCCAGCTCCAAATTTGGCTCACAGCGCAGCAGAGCTTTCATGAATTGATAGATACAGGGCACGTTTTCAAATCCCTTAAGGGGAATGGCATTCTGCACCCGCGGATCATGGGCGTCAAAGGTCAAGATGTTCTCCACACCCATACGTGACAACTCCTGGAGAGCCATGGCGCAGTCCAGGGACTCCCGGGCATTTCTCTTGTGCTGTCTGCTTTCATACAAAAACGGCATGATAACGTTGATGCGGCGCGCTTTTCCGCCTACAGCGGCAATGATGCGCTTCAGATCCTGAAAATGATCGTCCGGAGACATGTGATTCACGAAACCGAAAAGGGAGTAGGTGATGCTGTAATTGCAGACATCCACCATAATATAGAGATCATCCCCGCGCACCGATTCATTGATGACGCCTTTGGCTTCTCCGGAACCGAAACGGGGAGCCTTGGCGCTGATGAGATAGCTGTCCCGCTGGTAGCCGTTGAACTGAATGGTAGTCTTGTGCTCATTCTCACGTTCCCGTCTCCAGGTAACCAGGTAATCGTTTACCTTCTTTCCAAGAGTACTGCAGCTGTCCATGACGATGAGCCCCAAAGGCCCCACAGGGATGGTTTGTAAATGTGTTGATTGTGGCATTCTTACACTTTCCTCCATTGTATTCTATGGTACATTCGCTTTTACTTTAACAACATTTTCTTGGGAAGTCAAGCACTCCCAAATTTTTTGACGATGCGGATGTCATCACCGAATAGGCTGATGATTTCATAATGGCTGAGAATCCGTGAGGCCACCCGCTCTGTATAGAGATCCCGAATCTCTCCTGGCTTTAAGTTGGTGGAGATGAGAGTACCTTTTTTTCGGACCAGACGTTCGTTGATACAGTAGAATAGTTTGCTGACAGTGAATGCGTTGGCCCGCTCCGTGCCCAGGTCATCGATGATGAGCATGTCGCTGTCCAGGATATAATGGTCGATATCCTCCGCCGCTTCTTCTTCATAGGAAAAGCAGGCCCGGGAAAAGATGTCAAACAGCTCTGTGGCCGTCAGATACACCACGGAAAAACAGCGCTCAATCAGTGCTTTGGCGATGCAGTTGGAGAGAAACGTTTTCCCGACTCCAGTGGTGCCGGTGAACATAATGTTTTGTCCTTTTTCCGGATAGGAGGCGGCAAAATCTTTGCATCGCAGCAAAATCGACTGCATGTAGTCCCGGATACTCTGACCCAAATCAGGATCATAGCCATCGGAATAGTAGGAGAGGGAAAATGAGGAAAAATTCTCCCGCTCCAGAATGGCGCGGATGTTGGACTGATCGTACAAAAGATTTACGGCAGCTTGTTTAAAACAGTGACATTTTTCCGAGCCGATATAGCCGGTATCTCTGCAGTCTGGACAGTGATATCGCATCTCCAGATAGTCGCGGGGAAGGCCCAACTGTTCCAGAATGGAGCCCCGCTCCTTTTGCAGGGCAACGGTGGCAGCTTTCAGGCTTTCGCTGGCACCCATTCCATTTCCCAGGATGCGCAGCTTGGCTCTCTGAGCCGAGAGGGAACCGATCTCCTGATCGATTTCTCTTAAGCGCGGCGAAAGTGTGTAGGCACGGGTAATGCGTTTTTGCTGGTCGTACCGGTTGTCCAGCTGTCTGCGGTCGTACATCCGCATGAGAATATCATACTGGGCATTTTTAAGCGGCATAGGCGCTCCTTTCTACTGCTGTTTGCGGTATCCATAGTAATCGGCCACCAGCCGGTCGTAATCGGTGCTTCGCTGTTCAAAATTGTGAAAGGCGTTGGAGGGCTTGGATTGGGGCTGGGAAGCAGTGGCTGCTTTTTTTCGGTTGACTTTGATCTGGTGTTCTTTGTCATGGGATTCCACCTGATCTGGGGTTGTGATCCCGGCTTTTTTCCAGGAGGACAGGATACGGTCTGCGTACTCAAAACTGGGATTATGGGTGGCAGTGATGGTTTTATCACAGGCTAGAATAATCATCTCCTGACTGAAACCGTATGTATGGAGCCATTTTTGAATAAACTCCGCCTCTTTGGTGCCGGGTACGCGGTCACTGAGACCAAAGGATTTCATCACTGCATAAGTGACTTTGGTGCGAGCGGACGCATAGTCCTTGATCTCCTCCACAGAGGTGAACTTCATGCTGTGCCAGTTCAGAGCCACGGCTTCCAGGTATTTCATACTGGAATGTCCCTGTTCAACACAGTATTCCAAAAGATACTCAATAATCTCATAGGAGCGGTTAAACTGCAGATACCAGTACCCCAGGATATCGCAGTCCGTGGGCCGAAACGTTTTCTTTAAATAGGCCTGGGCCAAAAAGAGAAGCTCAGAGAACGCAGTATCCTCAGAAAGAGAGGTGAGATCACTGCGGGAAATGGGCTGGGAGGAGGCAGCGGAAGAGGGCTGGGGCGTGCTTTTCGCCGCCGGGGGAGCCTGGGAAGCTGCCGTCATGGGCGGAACAGAGGCCGTGGGAGAATCCGCCTGTTTGGGTAATTGCTTTTCAGGGACCACTGCGCGTTCCGGTACGGCATTGGCGTCGTCAATCATGGTGATATCTGTTAAAGTTCTATCGGAAGTGAAGGAAAGCCGGAGCAGCCCCAGCTGCTCCCAGTGGCTCAGAGCTCGGATGACATCTTTTTCCGTCAAATCGAACAAATCCGCCATGTGGGATACTGTGACAGGGATATTGGGATGATTCAGGGCGCGCAGCAGATATAAATAAATCTTTACATACTCGCCATTGGCTGCGGGCATATGGATATCGATAAAACTGCCCGGCACCATGACGATATCCATTGTCATCTGATTGTGTAACTGTAGGGTTGCCATACTAATCCACGTTCCTTTCTTTCAGCAAAGCCATATGTTGAAGAAAGTATAGCACAATTTGTGTAAAATGAAAATAGAAAGGCCCTTGGGGATAACTGCTCGGCAGTTTTTTGTGGAAATGTGGATAATGTGGAAAAATCGGTGGATGAAATTCAAAAGAATGTCGAAAAATGTCGAAGAATTCTTTGAAAATAGGGGATAGTTACGTTTTCTACAGCCTTTTGTTTTGACGCCGGGTTTTACAGAAGAAATCCACATAATCATCAAGAGAAAATCGGTTGATAATTATGTGGATATTGTGGAAAACTATTTTCCGAGAAGGGAATCGCCCACTTTTACAATGTCTCCGGCCCCCATAGTTATCAACAAGTCGCCGTTGACACAATGTTCCAGCAAAAAATTTTCAATCTCATCAAATGTGGAAAAATAGTGGGCGTTTTTGCCCCGTTCTTTCAGCTTATGCTCCAGATCCGCAGAACTGATGCCCAGAGTATCGGTTTCCCTGGCCGGATAGATTTTTGCCAGAACCACTTCATCTGCCAGAGACAGGGCGGCGGCGAAATCATCCAGAAGTGCTTTGGTTCTGGAATACGTATGAGGCTGAAACACGCACCAGATACGGCGGTGAGGATAATTTTGTGCAGCTTTTAAAGTGGCAGTGATTTCCTGTGGATGGTGGGCATAATCATCAATAATGGTGACGCCGCCGATTTCTCCTTTTTTCTCAAAACGTCGGTTGGTGCCGGTGAATTTTTGCAGGCCAGCTACAATTGTGGGGAGAGGAATCCCCATCTGCAGACAAAGGGCAATGGCGGCCAAGGCGTTATACACATTGTGGATGCCGGGAACGGACAGTTTCACTGTTCCCAGATCCTGACGGGAGCCGTCTTTATTTGTGTGGATCAGGGAGAAAGATGGACAGGCCAGGCCGTCAAAAACAACCTGAGCAGCACTGTATTCGTTGGAATCCGGCGAAGTGCCCACTTTAACGATACGACAGGGAAGACCTGCCGTCAGTTCGTCCACCTGCCGAATGTCGCCGTTGATGATGAGGACGCCGTCCTGGCGGAGCTTTTCCATATAAAGCCGGAAGGAGTGCCGGATATCATCGATATCCTTAAAGAAGTCCAAATGATCCGCTTCGATATTCAGCACCACTTCCATGTTGGGCAGGAAGGAGAGAAAACTATTGGTATATTCACAGGCTTCTGTGACGAAAACGTCAGATGCGCCCACACGGATATTGCCGCCGATGGAGGGCAGAATTCCCCCCACGGAAATGGTGGGATTCAGATCTGTTTCCAACAGAATTTGTGTTACCATGGAGGTGGTAGTGGTCTTGCCGTGAGTCCCGGCAATCCCCACGGAAATCCGATAATTGGCCATCATTTGTCCCAAGAGTTCTGCTCTGCTGAGAAGGGGAATCTGTTTATCGCAGGCCGCTTGATATTCAGGATTGTCCGGGTGAATGGCAGCGGTATAAACCACGGCATCCAGGTCATCGGTGATGTGATCATAGTTTTGTCCGCAGTAAATAACAGCGCCTTTGGCCTCCAAATGTTTGGTGAGATCGGAAGTCTGGGAATCGGAACCGGATACCCAAAATCCCTCTTGAAGCAGAATTTCAGCAAGGCCGCTCATGCTGATACCGCCGATCCCGATGAAATGAATGCGGCACGGCTCGTTAAAATGAATTTGATACATGGATTTGTGTCTCCTCTATAAAATAAATTTCCCTTTTTCATCCGCAGCCATGTGGGTGCCGCGGAAAAAGAGAGCGGTGAAGTTTCTCTTTGAGATGGTTTTATTATAGCGCATAATTATAAAAAAGTAAAAGGTATTCTTCTTCTGTTAAGATTACGTTAAATTATTTTGATTGCCAAAGCACAATACGTTAACATACAGAAAAAAACCAACAAAAATTCATGAAAAATGTTGGAAAAGGTAAATAAATTTTAAAAAGATTTATGCAAAACATTCACATTTTGAAGAAAATATGTTATAATATTTCCAACATTAATTGATGCCAGGCTCAAAAGGCACGGAGCAATCCGGGCATCAAGGGGTCGGAAGTTTTTTGACCCAATGCCATTAATTTTAGACAGGGGTGATAATGTGATCAAGAAGGAAATGATAGCGATGTTATTAGCTGGTGGACAGGGAAGCCGTCTCGGCGTATTGACATCAAAAGTAGCAAAGCCAGCAGTTGCATTTGGCGGAAAGTACCGCATTATAGATTTTCCATTAAGTAACTGTATTAATTCTGGCGTTGACACAGTGGGTGTTTTGACACAGTATCAGCCGCTCCGGCTGAATACGCACATTGGAATTGGAATTCCGTGGGATCTTGACCGCAACAGAGGAGGCGTCACGATCCTTTCTCCCTACGAGAGAAGCGGAAGCAGCGACTGGTATACCGGTACGGCCAATGCCATTTATCAGAATATTGGCTACATTGACAGCTATAATCCGGAATATGTCCTGATTTTGGGCGGCGATCATATCTATAAGATGGATTATGAAGTGATGTTGGATTATCATAAGTCCAATAATGCTGATGTGACCATGGCGGCCATGCCGGTTCCCATTGAGGAGGCCAGCCGTTTTGGTATTTTGATTACCGATGAGACAGGGCGAATCACAGATTTCCAGGAGAAGCCGGAGCATCCCAGAAGCAATTTGGCCTCCATGGGAATTTATATTTTCACATGGTCTGTATTGCGGGAAGCCTTGATTAAGAATGCCAATATTGCCAACTGCGATTTTGGTATGCACGTTATTCCCTACTGCCATGAAAAGGGTGATCGTCTCTTCTGCTACGAATATAATGGATACTGGAAAGACGTGGGGACACTGGGCTCCTACTGGGAGGCCAATATGGAACTCATCGATATCGTTCCGGTATTCAATCTCTATGAGGAATATTGGAAGATTTATACGAAGCTGGATTCCATGCCGCCTCAGTATGTGGGGCAGGATGCGGTGGTGGAGCGCTGCATCATAGGTGAGGGCGCGGAGATTTACGGTGAACTGTACAACTCCGTGGTGGGTCCCGGTGTTATGATTGAAGAAGGGGCTGTGGTAAAAGATTCCATCCTCATGGGAAATGTAAAGATTGGCAAGGGCACAAAGGTGGAAAAAGCCATCATCGCGGAAGATACCGTGGTGGGTGATAACTGTGATCTGGGCGTAGGTGAGTACGCTGAGAGTAAATATAATAAGAAAGTATACGCGTTTGATCTTGTGACCATCGGCGAAAATTCCGTCATTCCTGACGGGGTCAAGATCGGCAAGAATACAGCCATTTCTGGTGTAACGGAACCGGCGGATTATCCAGACGGAGCGCTGCCCAGCGGCGGCTATATCATCAAGGGAGGTGAGGCATAATGAGAGCAATAGGAATTATTCTGGCAGGCGGAAATAATAAGAGAATGCGTGAGCTGTCCAATAAACGAGCTGTTTCGGCGATGCCCATTGCCGGTACATACCGGGCCATTGATTTTGCTCTGAGCAATATGTCAAATTCCCATATCCAGAAGGTGGCGGTGCTGACGCAGTACAACACAAAATCCTTGAATGAGCACTTAAGTTCATCCAAATGGTGGGATTTCGGAAGAAAGCAGGGGGGACTCTATGTGCTGACTCCCACCATTACGGCCTACAACAGCAACTGGTACCGCGGCACAGCGGATGCGCTTTATCAGAATCTGCATTTTCTCAAGGAAAGCCATGAACCGTATGTGGTGATTGCTTCGGGTGACGGTGTGTACAAGCTGGACTACAATAAGGTACTGGAATATCACATTGAAAAGAGAGCCGACATCACCATCGTCTGCAAGAAGATGCAGAAGGATGAGGATATGGGGCGTTTCGGGCAGGTGCAGATTAACGATGAGGGCCGTGTCATTGATTTTGAGGAGAAGCCCATGATTGAGTCTTCTCACACAGTTTCCTGTGGCATTTATATCGTCAGAAGAAGATTTCTGATCGAGCTGATTGAGCGGTGTGCACAGGAGGATCGCTACGACTTTGTAAACGATATTCTGATTCGCTATAAAAATCTCAAGAGGATTTACGCCTATAAGATTGATACGTATTGGAATAATATCGCGTCGGTGGACTCTTATTTCAGAACCAATATGGATTTCCTGAAGAGGGATGTGAGGGACTATTTCTTCCGTGAGGGAGATATGATTTATTCCAAGATTGATGACTTGCCTCCGGCCAAATATAATCCGGGTGCTGTGGTGAAAAACAGTCTGGTGGCCAGCGGGTGTATCATCAACGGCACGGTGGAAGATTCTGTGATTTTCAAGAAAGCTTATGTGGGCAATAATTGCTACATTAAGAATTCCATCATCCTCAATGATGTGTATATCGGTGACAATACCAGGATCGAAAACTGCATCGTGGAGAGCCGCGATACCATCCGGGCCAATACCACGTTTGTGGGAGAACCGGGTGAGATTAAGATCGTGATTGAAAAGAACGATCGATATGTCCTGTGAGACGGCAGGTAGCTTATACGAGGGAGGTCATTTGATATGCAGATTACGGACGTGAGAGTGAGAAAGGTTGCAAAAGAGGGCAAGATGAAGGCGATTGT
>CAJFUP010000126.1 GCA_904420225.1 uncultured Lachnospiraceae bacterium | reverse complement strand
TCGTTGGCATCCTGTTCCACCCATCCCGGCTGGGGAAAAATCTGGGGAATTTCCCTCTGGGCAGAGGCAACGATGTTGGAATTCCGGTCAAATAAAATGGCCCGGCTGCTGGTGGTTCCCTGATCAATGGATAAGATGTAAGTTTCCATGACTGTTTCCTTCTTTCCCGGGCAGGACAATGACGCCTGTCCGTCTTTTTTTTCATGGTATCATTTTTGCTTTTCCAGTGTCAAGCGGGGAAAGGCTGAGAGCTGGCGGGCAGAGGCGCTGCCGCTCTCGGCAGATGGCGGCGATGGAGCGGAAGGATTGACGGAAGCGCGGGAAGGTAGTATCCTGGAGAAGAGAATTTGTCAAAAGCGGTCTGCGCCGTTTTGCTCAGCGCTATTTGATGGAAGACGGATCGCGGTCTGAATCATGGAGAAAGAAGGAGGAAGGCAGAAAATGCAGGAGTATATTTTGACCCAGCTGCAAAATTTGGTGGGAATAGACAGCCCCACCGGCTATTTTGAAAATGTGCAGTCATATCTGACAGATGAATTGAAGTCCATGGGATTTTCCCCCAGATGTCTCAGAAAGGGAGGCGTGTTGGTGAATCTGGGAGGTCAGGGCAGCCCGTTGATGCTTTTATCCCATGTGGATACGCTGGGGGGATTTGTCCATTATATTAAAGAAAACGGTCGTCTGGCCATCAGCAACCTGACGCTGAACCCCAATAATATTGAGACAGAATATGTTCGTGTCATCACCAGAGATGAGCAGGTATACGAGGGAACCATTCAGCTGGAAGACGCCTCGATTCATGTCAATGACGATGTCAACAGCCCCAGAACCTTTCATAACCTGGAGATTGTGCTGGATGAAGATGTGAAGTCCAGGGAAGATGCGGAGAAACTGGGAATCCGTGCCGGGGACGTGGTGGCAGTGGAGCCGCGATTTGTGGTGACAAAAAAAGGATACATCAAGAGCCGGTTCCTGGATGATAAGGCATCGGCTGCCATCCTTTTGGGCGTGGCAAGGCGGGTCAGCAGAGATCCCCAATGTTTAAAGCGAAATGTCTGGCTATTCTTTACGGTCTTTGAGGAGATCGGAATGGGCGCCTCCGCCGGTATTCCGGATTTTGTGGAGGATCTTTTGGTGGTGGATATGGGATGTGTGGGAAGTCATTTGACCTGTACTGAAAAACAAGTATCCATTTGTGCCAAGGATAACGGAGGAGCTTATAACCGCAGTATGATCCGAGAGCTTTTGGATGTGGCCGGGGAAAAGGGCATCCATTATGCCATGGATATCTATCCGCACTACGGTTCTGACGCCGCGGCGGCCCTGCGGGCGGGAGTGGACGCGCGTCATGCTCTGATCGGACCGGGCGTATATGCTTCCCATGGATATGAGCGAACCCATGTGGATGGCCTGAAGCAGACATATGATTTGATCTGTGGATACACCATGAAATAACAGGCTGCGGGACAAAATTCAGCGAAATATAATAAATAAAATGGTGTTGGGGCAAAAGGTATTTTGCCCCTGGTATCATAAAATTTGGCAGTGATCTTTGACTTTTCAGCTATGGCGTCATAGTATAACAGAGATAGGGAGAAAGAGAGGCATATGCCATGAGAAAGAAATATGGGATGTTTCGCGGGATTTTGATACAGCAGAGTGAGTGGGATAACAGCCCCTGTAGTCGGCTGTTTACCCTTCAGGATCAGGATGAGACGGTGACGGAGTTTGTAATCACACCAGAAACATATGTTATTGGAGGAAACCAGAGCCGCAATGGAAGAACGGTGACGGCATACTATGATATGGACGCCCCAGCGCCTGCCATTTATCCGCCCCGTCTCAATGCCGAAATCATTGTGGTGGAACAGAGGGGAATTCAGGTGAAAGTAGATTGGTTTGGAAGAGATATGGTCAGCAGCGACAGAACACTGCGTATCAATCCTTCTGCGGAAACAGTGATTATGACACAAAACGGTCTTCCTTATGAAGGATCCCTTGCCAGAAAAAATCTCATCGTTTTTTATACTGTCAGCACAAGAAGCATTCCGGCTCAGACAACACCCCAGGAAATCATCGTGCTGTGTGACTGAAAGCCATGGTGCAATTCTGGTCAGCGCAGGCATCGCTGACCAGAATTGCACCGGATTTTGTGGTGTAAATCGTTCCAGGAAAAAAATGAAAAAAATAGTTGACAAATGGAAAAGGATGCGTTATCATAGGGAAGT
>CAJFUP010000125.1 GCA_904420225.1 uncultured Lachnospiraceae bacterium | reverse complement strand
CTGTCCGAAAGCCCATTCATTAGAGTTTCTCCCATTACAGTTGATCTTTATTCATTCCCTCATCCCTTTCCCGGTCAACAGGGAAAAAGACTCAGTAGCTTCATGATTCTTTCACCGTCTCAAAGCTTTGACGGCAAAGTGCCCCGCATTTTTTGATGCCGCGTGACTGAACCGCGGGAGGTTCAGGCGCGACAGCTGCCACTAGGCAGCGTAAGCGTAACTTTCTTCGTTAGCGTTTATATTTAATTTCCAGCTTTTTGCGTGGATCTGGTCCACGAATGGCTTCTCTAACTTCAAAACCCCCGTCGAAACCAGTACAACCCCTGGTTTATCCGCTTCAGAACGGCATTCTCTAATATTATAGCCGAAGAGATTCCGAATGTCAATCAATTTTTTTGAAAACGCGCCGCCGGGAAAGTGACTTTGGCGTCTCATGCCAGCCCCAGCATCCGGAGAATGATGGGAGTGACAAAAAGTGTGATCAGGACGCCGGAAATAACGCCTATGACCACATCACTGGGATAATGGACGAACAGATAGACCCTGGAAAAACCAATGATGGCAGCCAAGACCACTGCCGGAATGCCGATGCCCAAGTTGAGCTTGCACAGGGCCACTGCCATGGCAAAGGAAGTAGCCGTATGCCCGGAAGGACAAGACGAACCCCAGGGCCGTTTGATCAGCGGAGGATAGTTGCCGAAAATGTCGCAGGGCCGCGCTCGCTTGAAAAAACTTTTGATGATAATATTATTCAAAAAGGCACATAAAGCCAGAGAAATGATCAGAATCATGGCCTCCCTTCTTCTCCCTGCGATGATGTATCCCAAAATCACAGCCACCCATATGAGACCGCCGTTTCCAAAAATGGATGCCAGCAGCATGATTTTATCCAGAATGGGATTGTGCATTTTCTGAATCCGCAGTAGGATGCGGCCTTCCAACTTTCTCTCAAACTCGTGATTCAAAATAAAACCTCCCTAAAAATCAGTCTTTATCATTGGTCTGGCTGCCACTGCCACTGACTGGAATGGCATCGCCCATGATACTGGCCTCCGGCTGATACACGGCGATTATGGAGTCTTTTGTCCGTGCCAGGACTTCCCGACATTGCCGCATAAAACTGCCCGCAAACTGCTGCCTGTCGCAGGGTACGCCATAGGCGTCAATGCCCAGAGCGCGGGCCAGATATACGGCACGATAGAGGTGATACTGTTGGGTCACCATCGCAGCGCTTTTTACCTGGAAAATCTCCTTGGCCCGATAAACGGAATCATATGTGCTGAGTCCGGCGTGATCCATGAAAATGGCATCGTCTGGAATACCGGCATTTTTCAAATATGCTTTCATCACATTGACTTCATCGTATTCTGTCCGGTGGTGATCGCCGCTGACGATGATTTTCTGTGCTATCTGTTTGTCGTATAAATTCACCGCTTCGTCCAAACGCTCCTTCAGCATGGGACTGGGTTCTTTGCTGTCCGTCACCCCTGCTCCCAAAACAAGAATACAATCCACAGGGGGTTCCGGAAAATCAGATGTATATATGTGGGTGGAAGCAGTGTGATACACTACCATATTTGTCCCAGCTATTGCTATCAATAGGAGCGCTGCCAGAAGCAGCAACAGCCGAAGTACTCTGCTGCTCCAATGCCGCCCTGTCCTGCAACCTCCCTCGTTTTTTTTGTATTTCACAATTGTTTTCCTCAACGCTGTTTCGCCAAAATTTTCCATTTCAGTACAGATTCTTAACCTTGAAATCCCTCTCACTTTCCCGACGAATGTCTTTCTTGGCAATGGAATCGCGCTTGTCGTACAACTTTTTGCCTCGAGCCAGGGCTATCTCCAGTTTCACCAGACTGCCTTTAAAATAGGCCTGAAGAGGGACGATGGTGTACCCCTTCTGGGTCATTTTCCCTTCTATTTTATTGATTTCACGTCGGTTCAGAAGAAGCTTTCTGATGCGGAGAGGATCTTTGTTAAATATATTTCCCTTTTCATATGGGCTGATATGCATGTTATAAATCCAGACTTCACCTTTCTCCACACGGATAAAGGACTCCTTGAGACTGCATTTTCCCATGCGCAGAGATTTGACTTCCGTCCCCGCCAGGGCAATACCTGCCTCAAATTTATCTTCAATAAAATAATCATGGTATGCTTTTTTATTGTTTGCGATTAACTTTATGCCTGCTGCCATAATGCAAAAACTCCTCTTCCTCCTGGTCATATAAAACAAAATCAATGGTCTTGGTCAGAGGATCGGCGCCTTCCACCCGGATCTTGACCTTCTCTCCCAAACGGTACGTATGGCCTGTCATTTCCCCCACCAGACAGTATTCCGACTCCACAAAATTATAGTAATCATCTCTCAAAGACGTCACATGGACCATACCTTCCACGGTGTTTTCCAATTCCACATACATACCGTAAGCCGTGATTCCGCTGATGACCCCATCATATACGGAGCCAACGTGGCGGCACATATACTGGACCTTTTTCAGTTTGATGACTTCCCTCTCCGCTTCCTCTGCCCGCCGTTCCGTCTTGCTGGACTGATCCGCCACATCCGGAAGGATACGGTCAAAATGGGCCAACCGCTTCTCATCCAGCCTGCCGTGAAGATTTTCCTTGATGATCCGATGGATCTGAAGATCCGGATAACGGCGAATGGGCGAGGTGAAGTGGCAGTAATAACGAGCCGACAGGCCGAAATGTCCCGTACTCTCCGTGGAATATTTGGCCTGTTTCAGGGAGCGCAGCATAAGACGGCTGATCAGCGGTTCATTGGATGTGCCCTCGATTTTCTCCAACAGTTTGGCCAGCTCCTTGGGATGAACTTCCCGGTTGGAAACGTGAAGGGTCAGGCCAAAATTATGGATGAATGCGGCGAAACGAGCCATCTTTTCCTCATCGGGATTTTCGTGGACTCGGTATACGAAGGGAATCTCCTGCCAAAAATATTCCTCCGCCACAGTTTCATTGGCAATCAGCATAAAATCTTCAATGATCTTTGTAGCCGTATTGCGCTCATAGGGACGGATATCCACGGGACGACCTTTCTCATTTAATGTGATTTTGGATTCGGGGAAATCGAAATCTATGGCCCCCCTGGCAAACCGTTTTTTTCTCAGGATGCCGGACAGCTCCTCCATCATCTGAAACATGGGAATAAAATCCTCGTACTCTCTGGTTAATGCCTCATCGCGGTCACACAAAATCTTCTTAACAGAAGTATAACTCATTCTCCTGTCCACGCGCAAGACTGTTTCAGCAATTTTGTGGCTCAAAATGGAGCCGTTTTCGTCAATTTCCATGATGCAGCTGAGGGCCAGGCGATCCGCCCCCGCATTGAGAGAGCAAATGCCGTTGGATAATTTGGGCGGCAGCATGGGGATGACGCGGTCAATGAGATATACGCTGGTCCCCCGTCTGAGAGCTTCCCGATCCAGAGGGCTGTCCTCCTTCACGTAGTGAGTTACATCGGCGATATGGACCCCCAGAATATAGCGGTTCTCTTTTTTCATGAGTGTGACGGCATCATCCAGATCTTTGGCATCCTCCCCGTCTATGGTTACAGTCTTCCAGTCGCGGATGTCCAGACGCCCCTCCAGTGCTTCGCTGGAAATGTCATCCGGAATCTGCTGCAACTGCTGTTCCACATCCATGGGAAAAGACATGGGAAGCTCATAAGACCGGGCGATGGACAGAATGTCCACGCCGGGATCGTGTGCATGCCCCAGGATCTCATTCACGATCCCCTCTGGCTTTTTCCGCTCATCACCGTAGGAGCGAATCCGCACAGAAACCTTATCGCCGTTCTCTGCGCCCATGCTTTTCTCCATGGGCACGAAAATATCTCTGGTGATCTTTTGATTATCTGGGACCACAAAGCCGAAAGTGCGCTTTTTGTGAAATGTTCCGATGACTTCTGAACAGTTTCGTTCCATGACGCGGACGATGCGTCCTTCCGCACGTTTGGATCCCTCTTCCATTTCCAATATGACCAAGACATGATCGCCTTGGAGAGCATCTTTCATTTTTTCTGCTGGGATGAAGATATCGTGTTCTCTTCCTTCCACGTGAACAAATCCAAAACCTCTGGGATTCACATCAAGAGTCCCTGCCAGGGCAAAACTCTCAGCAGGGCCGTATCTGCCGCGGGAAGACACGCCGATGGTTCCTTCCTCCAATAGTTCATCCAGTATGCGCTTTAGCTCCCTCTTCATCGACTTTGGAACTTGCAGCACCTGTGCCAGCTCCTTGAACTTCATGGGCACATAGGCTTTATCATGCATAAATTCCGCAATTCGGGCCTTCCGTTCCTGTATTCCATTCATTTCACTTGCAACATTTTCTTCCATCATTGAATTCCTTTCAAAACAAACTGTACACTGGTACAGATATGCGTTTGTACTGGCGGTATAGCGGAGCCGTTCCCCTGCCATTCGGTATTTTAGTGTGTCCTCTTTCCCGTAGATCCATGCGGGATCTTTTGTTATAGAGAGCCCCAAGTGCCCCAATGTAATAAAAAAGCACTCCCGTCTTACAAGGAGTGCTTTGCCGACTTTAGAAATTGATATTCAAAATAATGGCCAGAACCATGAATCCAATGGCGAGGAATGTGGTTCCTCTTTCCAATTTTCCCTCTACGGAACGTCCCTTATTTTTTCCCCAATATGTCTCCGCGATACCGCTGATGGAACCGCTTAAACCGGCTGACTTACCTTCCTGAAGCAGTACGACCACTGTCAGTGCGATGCTGACCAGTATGAAGATTACACTCAAAACAATTCTCAATATTTCCATTACTTTTCCTCTCATTCCCGCAGCCAGACAGCCGCCGTATTTCCCAATTATGACATCGGAAGATCCATATGGAACCCGATCTCACCCGAAATATTGTACTCTGTTATCACTCAAACAAAAACAGTCTACCACACTTATGAGAAAAATTCAACTATTTTTTTGTTTCCGCAGCGGAGCACTTATTTTCGCAGCTCAATGCCAAGTTCCGTCAGCGCTCCCAGGATTTTATCCATAACCGCGTTAACTTCCTTATCTTCCAGCGTATGATCGGCTGCGCGGAAGGTGATGGAATAGGCCACAGACTTGTAGCCCGCCATAATCTGTGCCCCCTCATAAATATCGAAGAGATGGTATTCTTCCACCAGATTTCCGCCTTTTTTCTCGATGATATCTTCCACCTGGCCCACCAGAATTTCTTTTTTCATGACCATGCTGATGTCGCGGGTCACAGCCGGATACTTGGCAATGCCGGTGTATTTCCGGTCAAAGGTGGCGTATTGGCAGATGACAGGCATATCGATGACAGCCACGTATGTCCGATCGCCGATACCGTAATTATCGGCAACGGTGGGGTGTACCTCCCCAAGATACCCCACTGTCTGTCCGTCATAGAGGATTTCCGCCTGACGGCCCGGGTGCAGGAAGGGCTTTTCTGCCTGTGGATTGTAGTGAATTTTTTTATGCATGCCAACCTTATCGAAGAACTCTTCCACCACACCTTTCATGGTGAAGAAATCACCGTCTCCGTACATGCCCAGTGTAAACTGGGTGCGCTCATCAGGCAGCTCTGTGAGAGGAAGCTGTTTTGGCAGGTAGATATTGCCAATCTCGTAGAGACGAACGTTTTTGTTTCTTCGGTTATAATTGGTGGAAAGGGATGTCAGCATGCCGTTTAAAGGAATTGTCCGCATGATGCTGTAGTCTTCTCCCAGGGGATTCAAAATGGTAATGACATTTCGCAGCTGGGACTCCTTGGCAATCAACAATTTGTCGAATACCTTGGGGCTTTCAAAGGAATACGTCATGGCCTGGCTGAATCCGCAGAATTCCGCGATGTTCTTGGCCACCTCTTCCACTCGCAGTTTGAAGGAAAGCTTGCCAGTGGTGGCCTCACCGCAGGGGAGGGTGGTGGGGATATTGTCATAGCCAAAGAAGCGGGCGACTTCCTCCGCGATGTCAGCCTTTCGCTCCAGATCCTGACGGAAGGTGGGGATGATCAGATCGCCGGTTGTCTCATCATAAACCAATTCCAATGGCTTAAAATAGGAAAGCATCTCTTCTGAAGACAGGTTAGTGCCCAGAAGGCGATTGATGTACTCCGGATCAAACGGAATCCGTCTCTCGTTTTTTTTCACCGGATAGTGATCGATCATGCCGCCAACCACTTCTCCGCAACCCAGCTCTTCGATGAGCTGGCAGGCACGGTTGATGGCGGCTTCGGCGTTGTTGGGATCCAGTCCTTTCTCAAATTTGCCGGATGCTTCGGTGCGCAGCCCCAGCCTCTTGGCAGAAAGGCGGATGTTGGTGCCGTCAAAGCAGGCGGCTTCAAACACCATGGTTTTCACATCATCGGTGATTTTGGTATTTTCTCCGCCCATGATACCGGCGATGCCTACTTCCTTTTCACCATCGCAGATCATGAGTATGGAAGAATCCAATTTCCGCATCTGTTTATCCAGCGTCTCAAATTCCGTGTTGTCCTGCGCGCGCTTGACGATGATCTTGTGATCGGCGATAAGGTCATAATCGTAAGCGTGCATGGGCTGGCCATACTCTTCCATTACGTAGTTGGTGATATCCACAATATTATTAATGGGCCGAATACCGCTGGCTGCCAAGCGTCTCTGCATCCATTGGGGAGAAGGCCCCAATTTGATGTTCTTCACCATTCTGGCACAATAGCGTGGGCAGAGGGTATCGTCTTTTACTTCCACGCTGAGATAGTCGTGGATGTTTTCCTCATTTCCTGTTGCCTTCACCACCGGCGGATAAAACGGCTTACGGAAAGTGGCGGCTGCTTCTCTGGCGATACCCAAAACGCTGTAACAGTCCACACGATTGGACGTGATCTCATATTCAAATACGTGATCGTGAAGTCCCAAAACCTCCACAGCGTCGGAACCCACAGGTACATCTGGATCAAAAATATAAATACCTTCTTCCGGCGCTTCCGGATATAGATCCCGGGAAGAGCCCAGCTCTTCAATGGAACACATCATACCGAAAGACTCCACTCCCCTCAATTTGCCCTTTTTGATCTTGATGCCATTTTCCGGCAGCGGTCCACCGTCGTGACCACCTGCCACCGAGCCGCCTGCCAGTACCACCGGAACCTTATCTCCCACCTTTACATTGGGCGCGCCTGTGACGATCTGAACCGTTTCGCTTCCCACATTGACCTGGCAGATGATCAGCTTATCGGCATCGGGATGCTTTTCGATGGACAAAATCTGTCCCACCATGATTTTATCCAAATTTTTGTCCAAGCTGGAATAACCCTCTACTTTTGTGCCGGACAAGGTCATGGCATCGGTGTACTCCTGGGCAGTGCAGGACAGATCCGGAACGTATGCTTTAATCCATGATAATGCTGTATTCATGAAATTTGTCTCTCCTTTCTTAGAACTGCTTCAAAAATCTGGTGTCATTCTCGTAGAGAAGGCGCATGTCGTCGATCTCATATTTCAAAAGAGCGATACGTTCCAGTCCCACGCCGAACGCAAAACCGGTGTATTCATCCGGATCAATGTCG
>CAJFUP010000124.1 GCA_904420225.1 uncultured Lachnospiraceae bacterium | reverse complement strand
ATCTGATTGTCACCTGCGCCAGTATGCACAGCCGCAATCGTCGAGCCGGTATCCTCATCGGCCAGGGTAAAACCATGGAAGAGGCCATGAAAGAGGTCAAGATGGTGGTGGAAGGCGTTTATTCCGCCAAGGCGGCGTTGGCCCTGGGAGAAAGATATCATGTGGATCTACCCATCATCAGCCAAGTGAATCAAGTGCTGTTTGAGGGGAAATCCGCCAAAGATGCAGTTATGGATCTGATGCTGCGGGATAAAAATATGGAAGTCGCTTGGGAATAGACGTTACATGCAAGTGCGCATCGGGAAGTTTGCAGGAACAGATGCGCACTTGTTTTTATGTAAAAAGTTTTGGCAAAACTTTGCGCATCTGTTGGCGCCCATAGGAATGAATCGGGATTTTTTCGCATATATTAATACAAACAGCCAACCGGAGGCCAGGATCCGGTATGTATGGGAGGAAATCAAGATGGGTGAATTCGATGTATATAAGGATATACAGATGCGGACAGGAGGAGAGATTTACATAGGAGTGGTGGGGCCAGTGCGCACCGGCAAGTCCACTTTTATCAAACGGTTTATTGATCTGATGGTTTTGCCCAATATGGAGGACGAGAATGCCCGAACACGCACCAGGGATGAGCTGCCCCAGTCTGCTGCGGGAAAAACCATTATGACGACAGAACCCAAATTTGTGCCAAAGGATGCAGCTTTGGTGGCCATAGCCGACGGAGTGGAAGTGAGCATCCGCATGATTGACTGTGTGGGGTATATGGTGGAGGGAGCTGTCGGGCATACGGAAAACGACCAGGAGCGAATGGTGAAGACACCATGGTTTGAGTATGAGATTCCGTTTACCCAGGCAGCAGAACTGGGAACAAAGAAGGTCATCAACGATCACAGCACCATCGGGATGGTGGTGACCACGGACGGCTCCATTGGAGATCTGGACCGTTCCAGTTACATACCGGCAGAAGAGAAAACAGTCAGCGAATTGAAAAAACTGGGAAAACCTTTTGTGATTTTGTTGAATTGCGTGAAACCGCTGTCAGAGGAGGCTCAGGCGCTGGCAAATGAGCTGTCCGCCCACTATGGCGTCCATGTGGTTCCGGTTAACTGTGAACAGCTGAAGAAGGAAGATATCACGCAGATTATGACAATGATCCTGGAGGAATTTCCGGTGACGGAATTGGATTTCCATATTCCCAAATGGTTGGAGATCCTCCCAGATACGCATCCCATGAAGGAAAAGATGATTGAATTTGCCAAATCCGTCCTGGCCAAGGTGACTTGGATGAAAGATATCCAAGGGGATATGTGGGAGGGGGCGCCGGAATTTATTCGTCAGATCCGCATTGACCGAAAAGATTTGTCAGACGGCAGTGTTTCTTTGGAGGTTATGATCAGTCAGACGTATTACTATCAGATCATCAGCGAATATGTGGAAATGCCCATTGGAGGAGAATATCAGCTGATGCGCACTCTGCTGGAACTGTCCAGTACCAAAAAACAGTATCAGAAGGTGAAAGATGCCATTGAGGCTGTGCGGGTGAGAGGGTATGGAGTGGTGACGCCGGAGAGGAATGAGATCACTCTGGATGAACCGCAAATTATTCATCATGGCAATAAATTTGGTGTGAAGATGAAGGCAACGGCGCCTTCCATTCATATGATTAAGAGCTTTATTGAGACAGAGATTGCCCCCATTGTGGGCAGTGAGCAGCAGGCAAAAGATTTAATCGCTTATATGAAGCAGACAGCGCAGGAAAGTGAGTCCGGCATTTGGGAAACCAATATTTTTGGGAAGTCCATTGAACAAATCGTCAATGACGGCATCGACGCCAAGATCTCCCAAATGACGGAAGAGTGTCAGATGAAACTGCAGGACACCATGCAGAAAATTGTCAATGACAGCAATGGCGGCATGATCTGCATTATCATATAAATGAGATACTAAGAATACGATTTTACAGGAGATAATAAAAATGGATACAATTGTGATACGCCGGGGCAACCGGGAAGACGTGCCTGCCATTGCCGCCATTGAGGCGCGGTGTTTTCCAGCGGCAGAGGCGGCAACATGGCAGGTATTTCAGCAAAGAATGGAAACATTCCCGGAGAGTTTTTTTGTGGCAGAGACAGATGGGAAGATCGTGGGCTTTATCAACGGAGCCGTCATTGAGGGAAAATTTATCCGGGATGAAATGTATGAAAATGCCGGATGTCATAATCCCCAGGGCAATTATCAGACCGTTTTTGGCATCGATGTGCTGCCGGAGTATCAGGGCCGCCATATTGCGTCTCGGCTCATGGAAACCATGATTCGCCATGCGCGTCAGAGCGGTCGGAAAGGGGTGGTGCTGACATGTAAGGAGGCGCTGTTTCCCTTTTATGAGACGTTTTCTTTTGTCTGCCTGGGCCGTTCCCAATCTGTCCATGGAGGCGCTGTGTGGTACGATATGATTCGGGAATGGGATGGGACTGACAACTCTGGAAATATTTGGAAAGCATAAGATGACGAATATCATATAAAGTTATATTGATAATATAAAGAAATATCTTTTATATAAAATAATCATATTAATACAAAGCAAAGAGAAAATGAATTATTTACCATAAATGTGACAAAATACCCATATTATAGTGGAAATTTGTCGAAACTTTGTTGACAAGAAGTTGGGTTCATGGTAGCATGATAATATAATTATCGTGCCCGGCCGCACTGGCATCCATGGCTCCGTAATGACGGTCAGCAGGGTGCGAAGGGAAAGGAGAAAAAAATGGACATTAAATTGACAAAATGCCAAAAAGATGTCATGGAAGTGATCTGGGCCAACAATGGACGTATCATGATCCAGGACATTATCAGCGGTGTGAAGAAGAGAAGCGGAAAAGAATGGAAGAATTCCACATTGTCCACTTATCTGAAACAGCTGGTGGCAAAAGGGCTGCTGGATTATCAGCGAATCAACATGTTTTCTTATTATTGGCCCACAGTGAGCAGAGAAGAGTATGCGGAACTGGTTCAGGAGCAGGTAAAAGAAGAGTGGTTTGGCCGCTCAGCAAAAGCGTTCGGTACAGCATTCTTTAAGAAAGTGAAGATGAATGACGAACAGCGCGCATCCATTTTGAAAAAAATCGATGAATTGGAAGACTGAGATAATATTTACAATATTGATCATGTCTATAGCTGGGAGTATCATCACCATGGTGTGGGGATTGTACTGTATGACCATTGGAAAGCGGTTTGTGGCGTCATGGAATAAAAAGGGAATTATATTCTGTGCCGTGTTTTACGCCGTTCCGCTGACGGTGTTTGGCAGTCTGGGAAATTTTTATTCTCAGGTGAATGTGGAAGCACACATCATCAATCTCTTGTCTCTTTCATCGGAATCCGTTGACCGTATTTTCAGTTTTGTTTTGGGGATATGGATGCTGGGGATTCTGGTGGGACAAGGATTTTTCCTTTACAGCACATGCCTGGCAAGGAAGATGAAAACCGTCGGCACGGAGATTTTGGATGGCCCTTGGTTTGATATATTGCAGGAAGCGAAAGAAGAACTTGACGTGAAACGGGAGGTAAGGTTATACCGCTTTGACGCGGCGGCCTCTCCGTGCAACGTCGGATTTTTTAGACCTACTATAATTATCAATTGTAGTTGCATAGACATCCAGAGCATGAGGGCCATTATCTATCACGAACTGGTACATATACAGAAACATGACAACATGAAAGTGTTTCTCATGAGGGAGCTGATGTACCTCCATTGGTTTAATCCGTTTGCCCATCTGCTGCGCCATCTTTTTGAACTGTGGATGGAATTGACAGTGGATGAGGAAGTCCTGACGGAATACAGTGATATCATCAGCAAGAAAGACTACTTTTTGGCAATGGTTTATTTGCTTGATCTGTACAAAGAACGCATGAAAGAAAAAGAATGTAGGAAGTATGCCAAGTACGTAAGTTTTATCAACGGAGCCAGAGTTTTAAGTTGGAGGATCGATTGGATGAAAAAGTTCAGAACAAAAACAGTGGGAAAGAAGATTTTGATGGGAGTCTGCGGGATGGCGTTCTTGGCTCTGGGAACGTTCTCTTCTGTGAAAGCCAGCGCCGCTTTGCTGGATCTGTACGAAGATGTGGCGGGAAGCAGCGTGGAAACATACGATCTCACTGGGGAAATGGAAGATTTTGGCTACTGCAGCGAGGAATTCTACACGGACAACCCGCTGGAGGGAAATGTGGTGCTGATGGATGATGCTATGCTGGCAAGGGGAACCTATTCCTATAAATGGACGATTCCATCAGATACTATGTTTAAATCCACACAGGGATATTATAAGCTGGCCGGGGGCAGTATAGAACTGACTGTAAATGCGAAGCCAACCAGTACTTTAGTTAAGGTGGGTATTATCCAGCCGGACGGCTCCGGGAGATACGTGGAAGGATATGGACTGTTTGCCCACACATTCTCCATACAGCAGATGGGCACACATTATATTTACGCGCAGAATAAGGGAACAGGAGATGTGGATGTATTGATCATGGTCAGCTATTGACACGAGACTGGCTACTTGTAACCTTCAGACAAATCATAAAGGAGTACCACCATGGAGAAATACCTCCCTACCTTGGGAAGAAAGCTGTTTTGTTTCCGCAAGCTGAATGGGTACACTGTGGAGCTGGTGGAACGGATAATTGGGATTCCGGTGCGCAGGCAGCGGGATTTGGAGTGCGGCAGGCTGTATCCCACCTTGACAGAGCTGAGACAGTACGCGAAGCTATACGATTTCAGCATTGACTGGTTTTTGGAGGACATGGACGAGGATAAGAGTGCAGAAGCCGTATGGGCGGAGTTCCAGAGTTCCAGCGAGGGCTTCGGCGAAGTGGGACCGGATCGGATGCGGAAGCGGATGATGCGGATCATGGAGAGTATGCCGTATGAGACGCAATATGCCATAGCCAGATTTGTGATCCGTATGGATCATATGAGCATGAAAAAAATGTGTGAAGAACTTGCCAAGTGGGAGCAGGAGGAATGAAGATAACGGTATTGACCGTCGGAAAGATCAAAGAAAAATACTGGAATATGGCGCTTGCTGAGTACAGCAAGCGCCTCTCCCGTTATTGTAAATTGGAGATCACTGAGGTGGCGGACGAAAAGACACCAGACGGCGCCGGGGAGGCGCTGGAAGAGCAGATCAGACAAAAAGAGGGCAAACGCCTGCTGGATAAAATTCCAGGCAATGCCCATGTGATTGCCCTGGCAATCCAGGGGAAAATGCTGGATTCCGTGGAGCTGGCCGATAGACTGGAGAAATTGGCTGTCAGCGGAACCGCCCATATTGTCTTTATCATCGGCGGTTCTCTGGGATTGGATGAGGCGGTATTGAGGCGGGCCCATGAACAGTTGAGTTTTTCCAGGATGACTTTTCCGCATCAGATGATGCGGGTCATCTTACTGGAGCAGATTTACCGGGGATACCGAATCATCAACCATGAACCGTATCACAAATAAGTGCGGTTTTTCGTATTTGGTTGTAATATGGTATGAAGTAATGAATCATGTGGAGTATTTAGAAGGGAGTGGACAGATGATGTTCCGCTCTCTTTTCGTATAAGCAAGAAATAGAATGACAGGAGAATATTCAGGGTGATATAATAGTCTAAAATAGCTTGACAACTTGCTTTTGGTGAAGGGGATGATCATATGAGGAAATTAGGTTCAGAAGCTGAAAAAATTATGATTGAGCGTTTTGGGAAAGACACCGTGATTGCATTAGCAACAGTGGAACATGAAGTGCCGTATGTGCGGAATGTAAATGCTTATTATGAGAATGGTTCATTTTATATTATTACATACGCACTTACTAACAAAATAAAACAAATAGAAGAAAACCCAAATGTTGCGATAGCAGGTGACTGGTTTACCGCACACGGAAGGGGAAAGAATTTAGGGTATTTTGGAAAAGAAGAAAATCGAATAATTGCTGAGAAACTGAAAACTGTTTTTGCCGAATGGATTGATAATGGGCATAATAATTTTGAT
>CAJFUP010000123.1 GCA_904420225.1 uncultured Lachnospiraceae bacterium | reverse complement strand
TGACATTGAACTCTTTCCCCACTTCTTCCAATGTTCTGGGGTGTCCGTCCTCCAGCCCAAAGCGAAGCACAATCACCTGACGCTCCCGCTCCTTTAGATCAGCCAGCAGCGTATCGATATGTTCCCGCAGCATAACGGACTCCACATTTCCCTCCGGCGTCACTGCATTGCTGTCCGCCACAAAATCACCCAAGTTGGAATCATCCTCTTCCCCGATGGGCGTTTCCAGAGAGGCTGGTTCCCTGGCAATCTGCATAATCTCCATGACTTTATCCTCAGACATGTCCAATGCCTTGGCCAGTTCTGTCACTGACGGCTCATAGCCCAGATCCAGAGTCAGCTTTCGCTGCATCTTTGACATTTTATTGATGGTCTCCACCATATGAACAGGCACACGAATGGTTCTGGCCTGATCAGCCAAAGCTCTGGTTACCGACTGGCGAATCCACCAGGTGGCATATGTACTCAGCTTATAGCCCTTTGTATAATCAAACTTCTCGACGCCTTTAATCAGGCCCAAATTTCCCTCCTGGACAAGATCCAAGAAACTCATGCCGCGGCCGGTATACCGCTTTGCGATACTGACAACCAGACGCAAATTGGCTTCAATGAGACGATCCTTTGCCGCCACATCTCCTTCCGACTTTCTAATGGCCAGCTTCAGCTCTTCGTCAGCGGACAAAAGAGGAACTGTTCCGATCTCTTTCAAATACATGCGCACCGGATCTTCCGTTCCGATTCCCTCCAAAAGATCAATGGCGTCCAGATCAATCTCTTCTTCTTCCTCTTCAATAAAATCCAGATCCTTATCCAATAAAAGATCATCATCCGGAAGCAAATCATCATTCAGCACCTGAAGAACATCAATCTTTTTCCCTTCCAGATAACTGTAGACATATTCCCATTCATCTGGTGTGAGTGTCTCTCCCACGAAAAAATCGTTGATATCATTCAGATCCAGTGTTCTGTTTTTTGATTCGCCAATTTTGGCAAGTTTATCCAGCCGTTCCGTCAAAATCTCTTTTTCCATTGAGCATTGTCCTTTCTGCATCAGACCTCTATCGTACTGCACAGGCGCCCCTGCCTGGATAAAAATCCAATTTCCCATTGCGCTTGGGCCCGTCAAAAGGGCGCACCTATACAGATTGAAATTATACAGCAAATTTTTATCCCTGTAAATATCCTTTTCCTCATTTCTTCGATTTCAGCACAACCCCCAAAATCGCCCTCCCCCGCGCTTCTTTCCTTGCAATTTCCTACAACATGATGCTGATGGCCTTATGGTCAATTTCAATATCGACGGATGTGCAGTTTCCTCCAAATTCGCCGTCCAAGACCCAATTGACCGGTTGGGGACTGGTCATTTCAATGGCAGACGCTTTGAATGTATAAATAAATTTGGGATCCGGATTTCTCAGAAAAATGGAAGTCAAAATGGCGGGAAAATCCAGCGGATTTTTTGTATCCCTCACCAACATCACCTCAAATCTTCCATCATTTAGTTCCACATCTTTTCCAGGAAGCCCTTTGAAGCCGGCAATGCTGGTGGCATTTGAGACCATGCCGAATAGGAAATCATCCTCCAACACATGGTTCTCATATCGAATAATCATGTGATACGACTTGATGCTATTCATTTGTTTTACAGCTTCCAGCACATACGCCTGATGGCCAAGCACATTTTTGGACTGCTGCGAAGTAATATAGGGAACCTCCGTAAAGGCGCCAAACGCTGCCACATACGTAAAATAGCGCTGACGAAACCGTCCGATATCGCAGCGAAAAGGTTTGCCGGACACGATCTTTTGGGCACAGCGAATCATATCTTTTGGCAAGCCAATACTTGCCGCAAAGTCATTGGTGGAACCTGCGGGAATATAACCGAGGCAGGGCCGTCTTTCCAGCTGCATGAGACCTGTCACTGCTTCATTTAAAGTTCCATCCCCTCCGCTGCAAACAATGAGGTCATACATCTCCCCCAACTGGCTGACCAATTCCTTGACATGCATGGGATACTGGGACGCATACGTCACCACTTCATATCCACCCTTATTGAAAACGTCAATGATTCCTGCCAAACTTCCTTTGATCTTCTCTTTCCCCGCATAGGGATTGAATATGAATAATATCCTCTTCATGGCCATTCCTCCTATCCCGCTGATGCCCCGCGCCGTCTCTTTCAAAAACAATGGGCTGCGCACCTGGTGCAACAGCCCATATCACCGCTCTATTTTATTTTTACCAGAGTTTCTGATAAATTTCAATGACTTCCTGTTTCGTCGGAACTCTGGGATTGGTGGCAGTACAGCTGTCAGCCAAAGCGGCATCCGCCATATCACTGACACGGCTCATATACTCTTCCTCTGTGCATTTTCCCATCTGCGATATGGACAGCGGAATGTCCATTTCCTTCAGCATGAACTGCACCCAGTTTACCAAAGCACGAACCGTGGTAATGGTGTTAAAGTTCATCAGTCCCAGCAGTTTCGCCACATTTTCATAGCGGCTAACCACAGGCTTATATTGTTTTCTGCTCTTGCTGTGAATATCAATTTCACTGTTATACTCAATGATATGAGGCAGCAACATGGCATTGGCACGGCCATGGGGAATATGGAAATTGGCCCCCAGCTGATGAGCCATACCATGATTCAGTCCCAGAGAAGAGGAGTTGAAAGCCAAACCGGCTAGACAGGATGCCACATGCATCTTTTGACGGGCATGGGTGTCATTGCTGTCATAGAATGAACGCAGCAGAAACGTGCCGCAAAATTCTATGGCCTTCTCAGCCAAGGCAGATGAAAATTCATTGTGATTGGTACTAACATAGGCTTCCAAAGCATGCGTGAAAACATCCATCCCCGTATCTGCCGTGACATTGGGCGGAACACTCTTAACCAATTCCGCATCCAAAATGGCCTCTGTGGGAAGCAAACTGTCGGACACCAACGGATACTTTATATGATTTACTGGATCACTGATAACAGAAAAGGAAGTGACTTCTGACCCTGTACCGCTGGTGGTCGGTATTGCAATCAGCGCAATGGCGCCGATCTGTCCCATCCTGTGGGCAAACTCACGAATGGCCTTGGCAGAATCCATGGCGGAGCCGCCCCCCACGGCAATTACTGCTTCCGGCTGATATTCGATCAGTGCTTTGATCCCCACAGCCACTTTATCCACCGGAGGATCGGGAACCACTTCGCTGAATACCTGATACTGAATATTGCCTTCCTCCAAGCGGTATGTGATCAATTTAATCATCCCGCTCTGAACCACAAATGGATCTGTGATGATCATTACCCTTTTATATGGAATATCACAGAGACGTTCCAAGGAATTGGGTCCAAAATAGATTTTTGTCCTGATATCAAAACTTTTCATTTTTACCTCATTACTGCACGGCTTATTTTTTCAGACAGACCTGCGCATGCCGTACCGGCACAGGCCTTCCGCTAAAATGTCCCCTACCAGGCCGCTTTTCATGTCTCATTTGCGGCGGCATTCTCCTTACATGAGATAGATGGGAAGCTCACAGGTAATTCTAGACACTACCCCTGTCTTCTCCTGCGTTTCCTCCTCTGGCTGAACATTCTTTGTCCCGGCAGTCCCTGTCACCTTTTTTCCTGTTTTCCTTTCAACAGCTCCCCTGGCAGCTGCTTTTCTCCCTGCGGAAGCTGCCTTTCCTGTGGACGCCCCCGCGGTCTTCTTCTGAACAGAAGACTCCTCTGTCTTGGATGTCTCCGCTGTCTCTTCTTTTTTTTCTTCCGTCTCCTGCGACGCATTCATTCTTTTAATGCTGCTTTTTCCCACTGGCAATTTCCTCAACCTCCTCTGTCAGACTCATGTACTCTTTGGCACTCCGGCTGCTTTTTTTATAAGCCATCACCGGTTTGCTGTTATCCTGTGACCATTCCACACTGCTGTCCATGCGGATACATGTCTGAAACACATGCACATCCCGCAATTCCCCCAGCGTCTCCATGGTCTGTCTGTAATAGTTTTTCCGGACATCCACCTTTGTCACCACAATCCCCATAAGGGAAAGCAATGGATTTTTCTCGCAAGCTTTGCGGTAAAAATCAAACATATTGGCCAGACCGAATAGTCCCCATGGGCTGGCTTCCACCGGAATCACAAGATAATCCGATGCTGTAAGCAAATTCATCGCCCAGCCGCCCAGAGCTGGCGGAGCATCCATTAGAATATAATCATAGTCTCCTTCCCGCCGAACTCCCGCCAGGCATCTGCTCAGCACAAATTCCCGATCCCGTTTCGGATACAATTCGTATTCCAGAGAACTCATCAGAGGCGATGCCGGAATCAGATCCAACCCCTCATATTCAGTGGGAACACAATATCCCGCCAAATCCGCTTCCTTCTGTACAGCGGCGTATAGATTATTTTCTCCCTCCGCCAAGGCTAAAACCCGCTCCTCCGGCAGAAAGGCCAAAGAAAGATTAGCCTGCATATCTCCATCCACCAGCAAAACCTTTTTCCCCAACAGATGAAGGCCGTAGGCCACATTGGAACAGGTGGTAGACTTTCCGCTTCCTCCTTTGTTATTTGCAAAACAAATGATTTTTGTCTTGTTCATCTCTTTACCCTCCGCCGTACCCAATCTGCCCTCAATTTTCTGGATACAGGCAGGTTACACCAGCTCCTGATAACACCTGCATCCATTTATCATCCGGCTTTTTGTCTGTGACCACCATGGAAATATCCTGGAGATCCCCAATTTGTATAAAAGCAATTTTATCAAACTTGGAGCTGTCAATAGCCAAAATTTTCTGAAACGCACAGCGCAACATGGTTTTCTTCAGCTCTGCGAAACTTTCACTGGAATCCGAAAACCCTTTTATGGTATCAATTCCCTTGCAGGAAACTATTGCCTTATCCACATGGAATGTCGCCAGCATTTTCTGCGCCTGGTGTCCCATCAGTGCCAGCGATCCTTCTTTCATTGTGCCCCCTGTGGAAAGAATTTTCCAGCCAGACACATCGGAAAGTTCAATTAGTATTTCAATTGAATTTGTTATGACAGTAATATTCTT
>CAJFUP010000122.1 GCA_904420225.1 uncultured Lachnospiraceae bacterium | reverse complement strand
TTCCACATCGCGCTCAAATTTTGTCCGGAAGGGAGAGTTTTCGATATTGTGTATTGCACGGTCAAACCCGTTTTTCCCGTGGACAGCCATGCCGCCCCGGCGTGTTCCCAGGTGTGAGTGATAGTCAATGCCGTAGAATAAATCCTGTACGCAGTTGGATTTTGCGGCTACTCCAAATATTCCGCCCATGTTCATTCTCCTATCTTGTGTTTTTTCGCGGAGCATTTCTGATACAAAATCAGACCGCTGCCGGATTTCATTATATAATATCTTTTTGGAAAATGTAAAGGGATTCTTTGGGATCCTTCTTCCTGATCGTGGTGGATTGAAAAAAATCAAAAAAAATGTCTGAAAAAACTTGCAATTCTTCCCAGCTGGTGTTATACTAGTATCAGTTAATAGTGACTAGAATGAGAGTGGGCGAGAGTCCACTCTTTATTTTGCGCGAAGGCGTGACGGTCTGTGGCGCGGGCCCGCTGGGGAAGACGGCGATTTTTGGAATCCTTCGAAGGCAATGGTCACGAAGCACAGGAAAGGTGGTGGATGCAGTGACAAAGAAAGAACAGTATGAGGCCAGAACAGAGGAACTTTTGCTTCCTATTTTGAAAGAATACGGTTTTGAGCTGGTGGATGTGGAATACATCAAAGAGGCGGGAACCTGGTATCTGAGAAACTATATTGACAAAGAGGGGGGTATTACCATCGATGACTGTGAGCTGGTGAGCCGTGCCCTTGGGGAAAAGCTGGATCAGGAAGATTTCATTGAAGACAGCTATATCATGGAGGTTAGTTCTCCAGGATTGGGAAGACCTCTGAAGAAAGAGAGGGATTTCCAGCGCAGTCTGGGAGAAGAAGTGGAGATTCGTCTTTTTAGGCCCATAGATCAAGAAAAAGAATATATCGGGGCCTTGGCGGCATATGATAAGGATACTGTTACCATTGAGTTGGAAGACATGAGCCAATTGAAGATTGACCGCAAAAATATTGCGTTGATCCGACTGGCATTTGATTTTTGATGGATTGCGGGGAAGCAAGGAGGACATAGGAAAATGAACAAGGAACTGTTAGAGGCATTGCGTTTATTGGAAAAGGAAAAGGATATCAATAAGGATACTCTTTTGGAGGCCATTGAGAATTCCCTTTTGCAGGCGTGCAAGAATCATTTTGGGCGCACGGATAATATTCATGTGCATATGGACCGGGAGACCTGTGATTATGAATTATATGCAGAAAAAGAAGTGGTGGAGCAGGTGGAAGATCCTTTGACCCAGATCAGCTTACCCAACGCCCGTCAGATCAATGCCAGATATAATCTGGGCGATATCGCCAGAGTGGAGATCAAGTCAAAGGAATTTGGGCGTATTGCCACATCCAATGCCAAAAATGTGATTCTCCAGAAGATCCGCGAGGAAGAGAGAAAGGTACTTTTTGAGCAGTATTATGCCAAAGAAAAGGATGTGGTCACCGGTGTGGTACAGCGGTATTTTGGCAGAAATCTCAGCATAAATCTTGGCAAAGTGGATGCCACGCTTCCTGAAAGCGAGCAGGTGAAGGGGGAACACTTTGAACCCACGGAGCGCATCAAAGTGTATGTCCTGGAAGTAAAAGACACCACAAAGGGACCGAGAATCCAGGTATCCAGAACACATCCGGAGCTGGTAAAGCGCTTGTTTGAAGCGGAGGTGACGGAGATTAAGGATGGTATCGTGGAAATCAAAGCCATCAGCCGGGAAGCTGGTTCCAGAACCAAAATGGCGGTTTGGTCCAATGATGAGAACGTGGATGCTGTGGGGGCTTGTGTCGGCATCAATGGAGCAAGAGTCAATGCCGTGGTGGAAGAATTGCGTGGCGAAAAAATTGACATCATCAGCTGGAATGAAAATCCCGCTCTTCTCATTGAAAACGCGTTGAGTCCTGCCAAGGTTATCTGTGTGGCTGCGGATGAGGAAGAAAGAACAGCACAGGTTATCGTACCGG
This sequence comes from uncultured Lachnospiraceae bacterium, assembly GCA_904420225.1. Taxonomy (GTDB): domain Bacteria; phylum Bacillota; class Clostridia; order Lachnospirales; family Lachnospiraceae; genus Fimimorpha. The sequence continues at coordinate 10,443 of CAJFUP010000122.1, read as the reverse complement.
ATTATCAGCTTTCCTTGGCCATTGGAAAAGAGGGACAGAACGCGCGTCTGGCGGCCCGTCTGACGGGATATAAGATTGACATAAAGAGTGAGTCTCAGGCCAGAGAATTGGGACTGTTTGAAGACCTTCAGTTCGAGGAAGAATACGAAGGATATGAGGAATACGAAGAGGAGCCTGAAGAATATAACTTCCAGGAGGATGCCGTAGAAGATAATTCTTCGGAAGATGAGACGTCGTGGGAAGATGAGAACTTTCAGGGACAGCAGGAAGAAAATTAAAGGAAGCGAGTGAGCGGTTACGAAAAAGATACCTTTAAGGAAATGTATTGGCTGCGGCCAGATGAAAAGCAAAAAAGAGATGCTTCGTATTATAAAAACAGCAGATAATGAGGTTCTGCTGGATATTACGGGAAAGAAAAATGGAAGAGGCGCATACATCTGCAAAGACTTAACGTGCCTGGATAGAGCCATATCCACCAAGGGTTTGGAGCGCTCTCTTAAGACGGTCATATCCGCGGAGGTATATGAGGCCATGCGAAAGGAGCTGGGTGCGTTTGATACAGAATAAGGCAGTTGGCATGCTTGGCCTTGCGGCAAAGGCGGGTAAAGTGTTCAGTGGGGAATTCTCCACGGAACGCGCGGTAAAGGATGGGAAAGCAAAGCTGGTTATTGTGGCGGAAGATGCATCAGACAATACAAAGAAGCTGTTTAAAAATATGTGTACTTATTATCGAGTGCCTATTTATTTTCTTTGTAGCAAGTCAGAGCTGGGCCATTCCATTGGAAAGGAATTCAGGGCCAGTGTGGCAGTAACAGATGGAAACCTGGCAGATAGTATCGTTAAGAAGATCGAGGCGATGAAGCAGACGTCGGGTCACATGGAATAGAAAAGGTCGGTGATAAGTATATGAGTAAAATTAGAATCCATGAATTGGCTAAAGAGTTGGGCAAGAACAGTAAGGATATTATGGAGTTTTTAAAGGCGAAAAATGTGGAGGCAGCCAATCATATGTCTACGCTGTCCGAAGAGGAAGCGGCCATGGTAAGAAAAGGCTTTTCTGCCAAAAGCCAAACAGAGGGACATAAGAAGACGAAAGCAGCCATTGTTTTTCGGCCGCAGAACAGCACACAGCCCATTGTGCGCAAAAAGCCTGCAAAGCCGCAGCGTGCGGCTGAGGATGCAAAAGCAGAAAAAAAGGAAGTGAAAGGGCATCAGGAGCATACGGCTGAAAAGCCTGTGATGGGAGAAGCTTCCAGAGAGGATACGGGAAGAGAAAAAGTGAAGAGTGAAACAGTGAAAAAGGAGGCAGCCGCAGGTGCGCTTGAGGCTCAGTCCAGCCACGGCGGCACTGTTAAAAAAGAAGAAGGCAAAAAACCAATGGCCTCTGAAAATACCAGGAGCGGTGAAGGGGAAAGAAGAGAAAGTCATGTCTCCTCCCGCGACAACGGCAGGGAAGTAAACCGTGACAGCCAGAGGGACAACGGCAGGAATCGTAATAGGGAAAATAGAGACGGACAGCGTCCCAGACGGGAGGGCGGTTTCCGCGACGGCGGTCAGAGACGGGAAGGTGGATTCCGCGGCGGTCAGAACCGTGACGGGGCTTTAAAAGGCAACGGACAAAATGGATCATATCGGGGAAGCGGCAGCCAGACAGGTGGTTTTCGCGGCGGTCAGAGCCGTGACGGATCCACAGCGCAGCGCGGGAACAGCGGCCAGAATTTCCGCAGCGGACAGGGAAGCTTCCGCGGGGGTAATCAGGGGCGCGATGGCGGTTCCCGTGACGGCAGGAATGCGGGCGTTTCCAGGAGAGAAGGAGGATTCCAGAGGCGGGAAATGTCTTCCGATGCCATGGCGCCGACACTGAGCAAAAATGAAGTGCGCGGCGGCAAGCCCGTTAACAAGAAAGAGAGAGAACTGCGGGAAAAGAGTAAGCAGTTTATGGAGAAGAACGGGAGAAGACAGGAAAATACCAAGAGCTTTTCCAAGATGACATCGCAGCAGAAAAAACCGCAGCAGATGCCAAAGAAGGAAGAGGAAGATGTGATCAAGACCATTGTCATTCCCGAGGTGCTTACCATTAAAGAACTGGCGGAAAAGATGAAGCAGCAGCCTTCCGCGCTGGTAAAGAAATTGTTCCTACAGGGAACCATGGTGACCATCAACTCCGAGATCGACTTTGAGACAGCTGAGGAGGTGGCTTTGGACTTCAACTACATCTGCGAGAAAGAAGAGAAAGTAGATGTGATCGGCGAGCTGCTGAAGGAGGAAGAGGAACCGGAAGAATTGATGCAGCCGAGACCGCCTGTGGTCTGTGTTATGGGCCATGTGGATCACGGAAAAACGTCGCTGTTGGACGCCATCCGTTCCACCAACGTTACCTCCAAAGAGGCCGGCGGTATCACCCAGCATATCGGCGCCTATGTGGTGAAGTGCAACGATCAGAATATAACATTTTTGGATACGCCGGGGCATGAGGCATTTACGGCCATGCGTATGCGCGGCGCTCAGGCAACGGATATTGCCATTCTGGTGGTGGCGGCGGACGATGGCGTTATGCCCCAGACTGTGGAAGCCATAAGCCATGCAAAAGCTGCGGGAGTCGACATCATTGTTGCCATAAATAAAATTGATAAGCCCAGCGCCAATGTGGAGAGGGTAAAGCAGGAAGTTGCGGAGCAGGGTTTGGTGCCGGAGGATTGGGGCGGCGATACTATTTTCGTCCCTGTGTCCGCCCATACGCATGAGGGAATCGATACTTTGCTGGAGATGATTCTTTTGGTGGCAGAGGTGAAGGAATTGAAAGCCAATCCCAACCGGCGGGCAAGAGGTATCGTCATCGAAGCGGAATTGGATAAAGGCCGCGGTTCTGTTGCCACCATTCTCGTGCAGAAAGGTACGCTCCATGTGGGGGATGCCGTTGCCGCCGGATCCTGTCACGGTAAGATCCGGGCCATGATTGATGACAAGGGGAGACGGGTGAAAGAAGCAGGGCCGTCCACCCCGGTGGAGATTTTGGGGCTCAATGGCGTACCCAACGCCGGTGAAATTTTCGTCAGCACGGAGAGTGAAAAAGAAGCCAGAAACTTTGCCGAGACCTTTATCTCTGAGGGCAGGGAAAAGCTTTTGGAGGAAACCAAGGCCAAACTGACTCTGGACGGACTCTTCTCTCAGATTCAGGCTGGCAATATCAAAGAGCTGAATATTGTTATCAAGGCCGACGTCCAGGGCTCTGTGGAGGCTGTGAAACAGTCTCTGCTCAAGCTGTCCAATGACGAAGTGGTGGTGAAAATCATCCATGGAGGGGTCGGCGCCATTAATGAGTCTGACGTGACCCTGGCCGCCACCTCCAATGCCATTATCATCGGCTTCAATGTGCGTCCGGATGCCCTGGCGAAGCAGATGGCAGAGAGGGAAAAAGTGGATATGCGTCTCTACCGCGTGATCTATCAGGCCATCGAAGATGTACAGTCGGCTATGAAGGGAATGCTGGATCCAGTATTTGAGGAAAAGGTCATTGGCCATGCTGTGATTCGCCAGATCTTCAAGGCATCCGGAGTGGGCAATATCGCCGGTTCTTATGTGACAGACGGCGTGTTCCAGAGAGCCTGCAGTATACGAATCTTCCGGGATGGGGAAAAGATATACGAGGGAGCGCTGGCGTCCCTGAAGCGCTTCAAAGATGACGTGAAAGAAGTGAAAGAAGGATACGAGTGCGGCCTTGTATTTGAAAAATTCAATGATATTCAGGAAGATGACACGGTGGAAGCATACACCATGGTGGAAGTTCCCAGGTAATGGCTGTATTTCCCGCATCAGATTATCTGATGTGGGGATGGCCGATTTCCCCATTGACGCAGACACTGGCGTCTGATCCGAGGGAGAAATGGCTTAGGGGAAGATAATGGAACAGGCATGAAAACGCATGAAAATGCGGGAAAGAGGATCATTATGAGAAAAAACAGCATTAAAAATACGAGAATCAACGGGGAAGTGCAGAAAGAACTGAGCAATATCATCCGGAATGAGATTAAAGATCCGCGGATTCATGCAATGACCAGTGTGGTGGCTGTGGAGGTGACGCCGGATTTAAAGTATTGCAAAGCGTATATCAGCGTTTTGGGTGATGAGCAGGCACAGAAAGACACCATGGATGGGTTAAAGAGCGCCATCCCATATATCCGTCGGCAGCTGGCTCATTCGGTGAATCTGCGCAACACGCCTGAATTGAAATTTGTACTGGATCAGTCCATTGAGTATGGTGTGCACATGTCCAGGCTGATTGATGAAGTTACAAAGGATTTGGGTGAGGAGCATGAAGAAGATTGATGAGATACTGACAAAAAATGTGAAAACCATTGCCATTGTGGGACATACGCGCCCGGATGGCGACTGTGTCGGCACTTGTATGGGACTCTACAATTATTTGGCGGATAATTATTCGTTGGATGTGGATATTTATCTGGAAGATTTTCTGCCGTCTCTGCGATTCATGAGATATTCCCAGAATATCAATGGGAACGAGGACAGCGGAAAGAAGTATGACCTTTTGATTGCTTTGGACTGCAGTGAAGAGAGACGTATGGGAAAGGGCAAGGAATACTTTTCCACAGCCCTTAAGACGGTCTGCATTGATCATCATATCAGCAATCCCGGATTTGCCCACATCAATCACATTGACAGCACTGCCTGTGCAACGGGACAGGTATTATACGAACTGCTGGATCCCCAAAAGGTGGGAAAAGAGACGGCAGAATGCTTGTACACTGCCATCGTTCACGATTCCGGCGTGTTTCAGTACAGCAGCGTCTCTCCCAGGACCATGGAAATTGCCGGGCAACTGATGGGGAAAGGGATTGATTTTTCCTCCATTGTGGCCAAGACATTTTATGAAAAGTCCTACAATCGAAACCAGATTTTGGGACGCGCTTTGCTGGAGAGCATCCGGGTGATGCATGGGAAATGTATATTTTCAGTGATTTCAGCGGCTAATATGGAATTTTACCGGGTGACGCCAAAAGATCTGGACGGCATTGTAGAGGCTCTGCGCAGCACGGAGGGGGTAGAAGTGGCTATTTTCTTATATGAAACCGCTTCGCAGGAATATAAAGTCAGTCTCCGTTCCAAAGATATGGTGGATGTCAGCAGAATAGCGGCGTATTATGGCGGTGGAGGACACATAAAGGCTGCTGGCTGTACCATGCGCGGCAGTGTCCATGATGTCATTAATAATCTTACGGGGCGTATTGAACAGCAGCTAAAAGCCGGAGGCGAATGAGGAGGAAGCGGTATGGATGGGATTTTAAACATCTATAAAAAGCGCGGCTTCACCTCCCATGATGTGGTGGCAAAGCTGCGGGGGATTTTGCACCAAAAAAAAATTGGGCATACAGGCACGCTGGATCCAGACGCGGAAGGGGTGCTTCCTGTGTGTCTGGGAAATGCCACAAAGCTTTGCGGTATGCTGACAGATACCTCAAAAGTATATCGCTGCACTATGGTACTGGGGAGGACTACTGATACGCAGGATGCATCGGGTAAAACCGTGAGCCAGGCGCCAGTGACATCTACGGAAGATGAAGTGAGGGCAGCCATCAAGGGCTTCGTCGGCCAATATGATCAGATACCTCCCATGTATTCGGCGAAAAAGGTGAATGGAAAAAAACTGTATGAACTGGCCAGAGAAGGGAAAGAATGGGAACGCGCGGCCTGTCCTGTGGAGATTTATGATATTTCTGTGGATCAGTTGGAACTGCCCAAGGCGATTTTGACGGTGTCCTGTTCAAAAGGTACGTATATCCGCACCCTTTGTCATGATATCGGGCAAAAATTGGGCTGCGGCGCTTATATGGAGGATCTTTTGCGTTTGCGGGTGGGACAGTTTGTTTTGGACGATGCGTTGAGCCTGGAGGAAGTGGAGCGCATGCGGGATGTGGGATGTCTGAAACAGGCCCTGATTTCTGTGGAATCCGTGTTTAGCAGTCTGCCATGTGCAAAGGTAACAGAGGCTGGAGAGCGTTTTTTATACAATGGAAACCCGCTTATGCCTTCCAATCTGTCAGAACCCCTGCAGCTTTGTCCCCATCAGCAGATTCGTGTTCAAGACAGTCGGGGGTGCTTTTGCGCATTATATCGCTGGGATGAAGAAAAAGGACAGTATAGGCCGGAGAGGATGTTTCTGCCGGGAAGGGTACGGGAATTGAAATGAAATGTTTTTTCAACACAACAGAATTTGGAATGGCTGAAAATACGGCTGTCACCCTGGGGAAATTCGATGGGGTTCATAGAGGCCACCAAAAACTGATCCGCAGAATGATGGCAGAGCGGGGGATGGCTTCTGTGGTATTCACATTTGCGGCCTCTCCAGGTACGGTTTTAACCGGCAGACATCAGAAGGTTCTGACCACATCAGATGAGAAGCGCTGCCTTCTGGAGCAGATGGGAGTGGATTATATGGTGGAATATCCCTTCAATGAACATGTCAGCCGCATGGAACCGGAAGCGTTTGTCCGCAGCGTATTGGTGGAACAGATGAACACCGGTCTGGTGGTAATGGGAAGAGACTTTCGTTTTGGGTATCGGAGAGCTGGGACTCCTCAGCTGCTGACCAGCCTTGGGGAAAAGTACCATTTTCGTGTGGAGATTTTGGAAAAGGAGCAGGAAAACGGAAGAGATATCAGCAGTTCACGGATCAAAGAGGAGATTGGAAAAGGGAATATGGAGGAAGCGGCGTTTCTTTTGGGCAGGCCATATTTGCTGAAAGAAAAAGTGGTTCATGGCATTGCCTTGGCCCGTACGCTGGGAATTCCGACGCTGAATATGATTCCCTCCCAGGATAAAATGCTGCCTCCCAATGGAGTGTATGCCACCAGAACTTGGATCCATGGGCGGGTATTTGAGGGAATTACCAATGTGGGTACCAAACCCACGGTAACCGATAGTCAGACAGTGGTGGCAGAGACCCATTTGTTTTCTTATCATGAAGATGATCTTTACGATCAGATTTTGGATATTGAACTACACGGTTTTATCCGGGCGGAGAGACAATTCGATTCGGTGTCGCATCTAAAGGCACAGATGGAAACGGATATTCGCCGAGGAAAGCAGTATTTTAAACAGATGCGGGAAAGAAAAGGCTGCTGAGAAAATCGGTATACCGAAGAAAGAGACTCAATACAATAGAAACATACGAAAGAAGAAGCGCAGACGATGGGGATCAGGTCGTCTGCGCTTCTTCTTAAAATCGAGATTTTGCTGCGGCTGCCCATGAGTTCAGGGGCCGCGTTTCATCAATGGAAACCGGCAAAGGAGAGATGGAATGACTGGAAAAAATATAAAAAAGAAATTGGCAACTGGTGTGATATGTCTGGCGGCAATCGCGGCAGAAGCTTTTTTCTGGCAAAAGTATGTTACCACAACACTGTACGGACAAGCAAGAGTCATGCCGACGCCTACAGAAAGCGTTTCAGTGGAGACAGAGGCGCCAACGGTGCCCGAGACAGAAGCTTGGGACCCCCGGGAGGAAGTGTGGGAAAATTATGAGAATTTGGGAATTGTTAATGACTCCAGCTCTTATGTTGATATTTACGAATTGCCGGATTCCCATTCCGTCTCCATTGGAAAAGCGCTTCCGGGAATGGGAGTGGAAATGGATTTGTCGGAATCCAACGCCACATGGACAAAGATTGAATTGGACGGTCTGGCGGGCTATGTGTACAGCCAGTATCTCATAACTGGTCAGGAAGCCAGAGAGGTGGCGGTGAATACCTGCGATTATGTTGTTATTCCCCAGGAAGAACAGCTGCCCTGCTACGAATCTTCCACAACGGACTCTTCTGTGATACAGCCGTTGGCCCGAGGGGAATGTTATGCGGTAGTAGAAGAGGGGAACAGCTGGGTGAAGATTATGATTCGTGCCGGGGTGGAGGGCTATGTGGAAAAAAGCCGTGTCACCTGTGGCTATTATCTGGAACAGCCCATTTTTTATGAGAGAAGCGGCGAAATCTCTGATGTGAGAAGAGATGTGATCAATGAGGCCTGGAAGTACTATGGAGGAGAGTACGTATGGGGAGGAGAAGTTTTGGGGGAGGGGGTGGACTGTTCCGGATTCGTTCTTCGTCTATATGAAAAATATGGCATTTTCCTTCATCGGGTGTCCATTGAGCAGGCCGAGGACGGAACGGAAGTGGGATTGGCTGAAATGCAGCCGGGAGATTTGATTTTTTACCATGGCTATCGGGATGGTGCCATTACAGAAGGGGTTGGCCATGTGGCCATCTATATCGGAGGAGGAAAAATCATCCATGCGGCGTCCGAAGAGAAAGGGATTTGTACGGATAATTGGGATTACATCCCATATATTACTGTGCGCAATGTGGCAGGGGAATAGATGTATGCCCCTGATATTCATCTGCGCGCACAAAATTTGCAAAAGAGATTGACTTTCCGCCACGCTTGGTATATACTTTGAAGGTCAAAATAATTTTGGTTTACTAATGCAAGGAAAACCTCCCGGACAGACGGGCAGAAAGTTTTTCCGGAATGGCAGGATAAAGGGATGACAACACGAATTATTGGAACGGGGCATTTTGTTCCGGAACACATTGTGACCAATGATGATCTGGCGCAGTTCTTGGATACCAGCGATGAGTGGATAAAGGAACGCACAGGGATTCGTAGGCGTCATATCGATACGGGCATGGGAACTACCGCCATGGCGGCGGAGGCCTCCAAAAGAGCCATTGAGAATGCGGGAATTTCGCCAAAAGAGATTGATCTGATCATTGCGGCTACGTCCACGGCGGATGAGATTTTCCCCAACACTGCCGCCATGGTGCAGAGGGAGATCGGCAATGACCGTGCCGCCTGCTACGATCTGAATGCCGCCTGTACTGGATTTATCTATGGTCTGAATACCGCCCATGCGTTTATATCTTCTCACATGGCCAAGACTGTTTTGGTGGTGGGAAGTGAGACCATGTCCAGGACGGTGGATTGGGAGGATCGCAGCACATGCATCCTGTTTGGAGATGGAGCCGGAGCCGCTGTTGTCGCAGCAGATGATGCGGGAATTGAAGCGGTAATCATGGGGTCCGATGGAAGAAAAGGTGAAATCATCGCCTGTGACGGCCGTCCGGCGCAAAGCAGATGGATGTCTCAGGCGCCCAGAAATCCCTATATGGTGATGAATGGGCAGGAAGTGTTTAAATTTGCGGTAAAGAAAGTGCCGGAGACCATTGCTCAGCTCCTTTCACAAGCGGGGGTCGGGGCGGAGGAGGTTCGCCATTATATTCTTCATCAGGCCAATGAAAGAATCATTGCTTCTGTGGCCAAACGGCTTCATGTGCCCATGGAGCGCTTTCCCATCAATCTCGACGAATATGGGAACACTTCTGCAGCAAGTGTGCCGATTCTTCTGGATGAGTTGAATCGGAACGGAGCCCTGAAAAGGGGAGACCGTGTGGTGTTGGCAGGATTCGGGGCAGGATTGACCTGGGGAGCCACACTAATGACATGGTGACAATGACAAATACAAATGCGCCAATGCGCGGAAATGAGGAAAAGAGTATGTTGGATCAGTTAAAAGAAATTGTAGCAGAGCAGCTGAATGTGGATGCGGACAGCATCACTGAGGAGACTTCTTTCATCGATGATTTGGGAGCCGATTCTCTGGATATCATGGAGATGGTGATGCAGATGGAAGATACGTTTAATATTTCCATTCCCACAGAGGACGCTGGAAAACTCCAGACAGTGGGGGATGTCCTGGCATATCTGAAGGAGAATGGGGCAGAGTAAACCAGACCCAAAGCCGCGGCTTTTGTGCCGCAGGCGGCTCTTCCCGTGAAATAAGAAAAACAGCGGAGGGTGCTGCGAAGATTCCCATCTTTGTGCCAACAGGGAAGCGGGGATTTGCAGCACCCCCTTATCAATACAGAAAAGGAAATGGAGAACAGCAATGAGCAAGATCGGTTTTATCTTTCCGGGTCAGGGTTCCCAGAAAGCCGGAATGGGAAAAGAATTCTATGATGCTTTTCCCGTTTCAAGGGAGGTTTTTGACCGCGCCAGCCAGATTTTGGATATGGATATGAAGGAATTGTGTTTTGAAGAAAATGACAGACTGGATCGGACAGAGTATACCCAGTGCGCCCTGGTTACCACCAGCTTGGCCATTATGGCAGCTCTTAAAGAGCGGGGAATACATCCTGATGCGGCGGCAGGGCTGAGTCTGGGAGAGTATTGTGCCCTGGTGGCGGCCGGTGTCATGGGCCGTGATGATGCCATTACCACAGTTCGGCAGAGAGGGATTTTGATGGAGCATGAAGTTCCTGCCGGTCAGGGGGGAATGGCTGCAGTGCTGGCGCTGGATGCAGCGATTATTGAGAAGACAATAGCCAATATCCATGGGGTGCAGATTGCCAATTATAATTGCCCGGGACAGATTGT
>CAJFUP010000121.1 GCA_904420225.1 uncultured Lachnospiraceae bacterium | reverse complement strand
CGGATTCCGGCGATATCATTGAGATATTTCACCATATTATCCACGGTGGCTTCATGACCATCCCGCTTCAGCTTCTTGACAATGCTCTCGGCAGATTTAATTCTGGATTTCACATGCTCGATGGGATTGTAATTGTGAACATGGAGAAATTCGTTATTTAAAATTTCAATCTTTGTACTAATCTCCCGTAGAGCGGAATCATATAAGAACATAAGTGTCTTCCATTCATCTATTGCTTCATACTTCTTTGGTAAAACCATTGGTCTGACTCCTTTTAATACTATCGCTTCAATAACAATATTTTGGTTCGGCAAATCCATTCCTGAACATCCGAACCTTATTTATTATACCATATTTCAATTTAAAAAGGGATCTTTTCACAAAAACTTAAGAATTTTTAACAATTTTTCCTCTCATTCCAAATGCTGCATTGCCGATCTGACCAAAGATATCTTCTCCATTGACAATTCAGCAAAAAATGCTGTAAAATAAACAATAACAATTATTATTATCCCCGCAGGAGGTTATGCCATGCTTAAATACAGCAGACAGCGTGAAGCCATTAAACGCTTTTTGATGACCAGAACGGATCATCCCACTGCCGATACTGTTTATGTCAACATAAAAAAAGAATTTCCCAATATCAGTCTGGGGACTGTATACCGCAACCTATCTCTCCTGGCCTCGCTGGGCGAAATCGCAAAAATCAGCTGCGGAGATAATTCGGATCATTTTGATCCCAACACTTCTCCCCACTATCACTTCTGCTGCCGCCACTGCGGATGTGTACAGGATATCCCCATGCCCACCGTGTCCATGCTGAACCAGGAGGCACAGAAACAGTTTGATGGGCAGATCGAGAGCCATTCCATCTGTTTCTACGGCACATGTCGGGAATGTTTGGAGTCTTATGACCTTTCCCGCCAGAGTTCCTGAGAGGATACGCTGACGATCCAATGAAAAACAAAAAATATGAAAAAACACTTGACATGATCCCATGGGTGTGCTATTTTAATATTAGTAATCATTACTGTTATTGATTGCTGGATTGCTTGTCATCAGCCGCCGTTTCGACGGCAGCTAATCAAAATACATAAAAAGGAGAGTATTTATCTATGAAGAAATTTGTATGTTCCGTATGTGGTTACGTTCATGAGGGAGAGGCAGCTCCGGAGTTCTGCCCCATCTGTAAGGCTCCTGCTTCCAAGTTCATTGAGCAGAAGGAAGAAAGAACTTGGGCTGCTGAGCATGCGGTAGGCGTGGCTCAGGGTGTCAGCGAAGATATCCTCAACGATCTGAGAGCCAACTTTGAAGGCGAGTGCAGCGAAGTGGGTATGTATCTGGCCATGGCCCGCGTAGCCCACAGAGAGGGATATCCGGAGATCGGTCTTTACTGGGAAAAAGCAGCTTATGAAGAGGCAGAGCATGCTGCCAAGTTTGCCGAGCTTCTGGGCGAAGTGGTAACAGACAGCACCAAGAAGAATCTGGAGATGCGTGTGGAAGCTGAAAATGGCGCCACTGCTGGAAAGTTTGATCTGGCAAAGCGTGCAAAGGCTGCCAACCTGGACGCCATTCATGATACGGTACACGAAATGGCAAGAGACGAGGCTAGACACGGAAAGGCATTTGAGGGCCTGCTTAAGAGATACTTTGGTTAATCAATATTCACCGCTCATTTAAAAGACAGCTGAGCTTGGAAAAACAGATCCAATCTCAGCTGTTTTTCATTGGAAAAGGAAACGTTTCCAGGTTCTCTGTCAATACGCGGCGTCCGGTATTTTGTTGTTCTATCACTTGACAACAGTACTGTATTTTGTTATACTATCCACAATTGGAACCCCAACATTTTTGGATATATTCCATTAGAGACGGCGCATATTGTGAATGGCTGTGACAGGGAGGAGTACTTATTTTCAAGAAGTTCAGAGAAAAGGTGGTTGGTGAAAACCTTTCTTCTGAGATAAGGAAGTAGCCCTTGAGCTTTGGACCGAACGGCTTGGCCCAGTAGACTCCAACGGAAGGTTTCCACGTTACCGGAGACACTGTATTGGTTTTTCCTGTACAGAGCTGAGTGCAGATTCCTCTGAATTTAGGTGGTAACACGGATTTATATTCGCCCTAAGCTGATTACAGCTTAGGGTTTTTTTTCACCCAATCCGCACAGCGCACTCTCAAATCAACCATGAAGGAGGCAGGATATGAAACAGATTCCAGGAACCGAATTACTGATAAAAGCGCTTCGGGCAGAAGGAGTGGACACCGTCTTCGGCTATCCCGGCGGCATGGTGACCGACATTTTTGAAGAATTATACAATCAGGATGACATCCGCGTCATTCTCCCCCGCCACGAGCAGGCACTGGTCCACGAAGCCGACGGATACGCCAGATCCACAGGTAAGATCGGCGTCTGCCTGGTGACCAGCGGCCCGGGCGCCACCAACACCGTCACCGGTATTGCCACCGCCTATTATGACAGCGTCCCGCTTCTCGTTCTCACCGGCCAGGTTCCCTGCAACCTCATCGGCAATGACGCGTTCCAGGAGGCAGACATCATCGGCATCACCAGAGGGATCTGCAAATACGGCGTTATCTTGAAGAAACGGGAGGATTTGGGCCGGGTACTGAAGGAGGCCTTTTACATCGCCCAGACCGGAAAGCCCGGCCCGGTGATCATCGACCTTCCCAAGGATGTCATGGCCCAGCTGGGGGACAGTATCTACCCGGACACCGTCAATATCCGCGGTTATAAGCCCAGCACCGGCGTACACATCGGCCAGCTGAAGCGCGGCATCGACCTGCTGAAGCACGCCAAACGTCCCCTTTTCCTCATCGGCGGCGGCGTCACCATCGCCCATGCCCACGACCAGCTCACGGATCTGGTAAATCAAACCCATATCCCTGTGGTCACCACCATCATGGGAAAAGGAGCCATAGACACGGATCACCCCTATTACATCGGAAACATCGGCATGCACGGCACATATGCCGGAAACATGGCCATCAGCAGCTGCGATGTGCTGTTTTCCATCGGCACACGGTTCAGCGACCGTGTCACGGGTAAGATCAGCGACTTTGCCAAACATGCCAAGATTGTCCATATTGACATCGACTCCTCATCCATTTCCCGAAACATTGTGGTGGATGTGCCCATCGTGGCTGATGCCAAAGAAGCGATTGCGGCCATGCAGCGCTATGTGAAGGAATACGATACCGCCCAGTGGATGGAAGAGATCCATGCCTGGGACAGAGAGCATCCGCTCCATATGAAAAAAGGCCGGGGCATCACCCCCGAGGCCATCATCGATGCAGTCAGCGAGCATAAGGAAAATGCCATCGTGGTCACTGATGTGGGACAGCACCAGATGTGGACCACCCAATACCTGAAAATGGATGCCAGTACCCGGCTGCTGACCTCCGGAGGCATGGGAACCATGGGATACGGTTTGCCCGGAGCCATCGGGGCCCAGCTGGCGAGACCTGACAAACGGGTTTTCTGTATCACCGGCGACGGCGGATTCCAGATGAATATTCAGGAAATGGCCACAGCAGTGGCCCAGGAGCTTCCCATTGTCATCTGCCTGTTCAACAATCACTACCTGGGCATGGTCCGGCAGTTCCAGGCTCTCTTCTACCGCCGCCACTACTCCAGCGTATGTACGAGACGGCGCAAAAACTGCCCGGTGCGCTGCGGCGGCCCCAGCAGTATCTGTCCCGATTATACCCCTGACTTTGTGAAGCTGGCAGAAAGCTACGGCGCCCTGGGGCTGCGGGTTCAGGAAGAAAGCCAGATTCCATCCGCCATTGAACAGGCTCTGGCCAATACCCAAGGCCCCACCATCATCGAATTTGTCATCGCCTGCGATGAGCTGGTATTCCCCATGGTACCCGGCGGAAACGCGCTGAACGATATGATCCTGGACTATTGAAAGGAGGCTGACCATGAAAAAACGATGGATATCCCTATATGTAGAAAATAATGTGGGCGTACTCTGCAAAGTCGCTGGCCTGTTTTCCGGAAAAGCCTATAACCTGGAGACACTGACTGTGGGAACCACGGAGGATCCCACCGTATCCCGTATGACCATTGGCGTAGAAAGCGATGATGTCACCTTTGAACAGATCAAGAAGCAGCTGAACCGCTGCGTGGAAGTTATCAAGGTCCTGGATTTCACCACCAATTCCATCCATATGAAAGAGCTGATGTTCATTAAAGTCATGGACTGTTCTTCCCAGGATGTCCAGGAATTGTTCCAAATCGCACAGATCTTTCAGATCTCCATCATTGACTGCGATACCGATGCCTTGATCCTGGAATGTGTCCAGACAGAGACCCGAAACAACGACCTGATCAAATTGATCCGAAAACACTATAAGCACATTGAAGTGGTCAGAGGCGGCAGCGTAGCCATTGAATCCCTCAGCATGACAGACCGCTAAAAGCAGCGCGCCGCCGCAAAGGACACAAACTCCTCTGCGGCGGCGCGCTTTTTCTTACCCCACACGCTTCACGCGAACCTGGGGAAGGACCGCCTGAAAATCCTCCTGACGGAAATATCCTGTCTCCAAGTTCATGGCATTGGCCGCAGACACGGCAGTGGCGTACCGCAGCATATCCTCCACACCCATTCCCCCAACGGCCGCCACGGCCATGGCGCCCATCATGGAGTCCCCGCAGCCCACGGTATTCACCACCGGCACATCCGGCGCCACTGCCCGGAAGACTCCGTCCCGGCAGACCGTCAGTGATCCCTCCGCCCCCAGGGAGATTACCACAAAGGCAATACCAGAACGGCAGAGATCCTGGGCGGCGCGGATCAATTCTTCCTCACTGCCCACTTCCTTGCCCAAAAGTTGGGATATCTCCTCTTCGTTGGGCTTGATCAGCCAGGGGGCGGCCTTACACCCTTCTGAGAGAAATGCGCCGCTGGTATCAAGAAGCGGCTTCACCCCTGCCTCTTTTGCCAGAATCACCAGTCTGGCATAAATATCTGCAGGCACACCCTGGGGTGCGGTTCCCGACATGACCACGGCCTCACAGCCGGGGAGAAGATTTTGAAATTCTTCCAGAAAACGCTTGGTCTCCTCTTTTGTCACCGGCAGGCCCGGTTCCAAAAATTCCGTGGTGGTGCCGTCACTGGCCAGGATATTGATGCAGGAGCGAGTCTCCGCAGCCACATGGACAAAATGGCCCTCCACGCCCTTTTCCCGCAGCATGTGCTCCACATAGGCGCCGTTGAACCCGCCGGTGAAGCCTGTGGCCAGCACGTCCTCCCCGCACTGCTTTATGACCTTGGACACATTGAGCCCTTTTCCCCCGGCAGTGTTGCAGCACGTCTTCACCCGCATCACATCTCCCACATGGATGGGCTGATCCAGCACATACGATTTATCCACTGCCACATTCAATGTCACCGTCAAAATCATGAATATTCTCCTCCTTCTTTTGGGCGGGCTATCCCGCCAAACCCGGCGGCCCCGCTTACGCTCAGGCCTGGCTGTCCAGCAAAATCTTTCCCTTCACCTGCCCCGGCGTCTCAAACAATCGAAATGCCTCCGCCGCCTGGCTCAGGGGATACGTCCGAAAGATAAATGAGGGATCAAACCGCAGTTGACCTGTGCGGAAATAATGGGCCGCCAGCTCCCACTCCCGTCCCGGAAACGGAGCGCTGTAGGACATCCAGGAACCGGTCAGGGTAAATTCCTTCCGGTTCATATTTTCCCACTCCTTGACGGAGAAGCGCAATTCTCTGGTGGGTGTACCGATGAAGCAGACTCCCGCTTTGTTGGCCGCCAGCTCAAAGGCCATTTTCATGGTCACTGTGTTTCCAGCCGTCTCATAAACATAGTCAAATCCCCGTCCTTGGGTGAGCGCCATGGCCTCTTCCATGAAATGCTCTTTTCCCGAATCCACCGCATGGTCCGCTCCCAGGCGCAGCGCCAGCTCCAGACGAGCCGGATTAATATCAAACACCGTAACACTTTTGGCGCCGTAAATCTTTGCCCACTGCATGGTAAACATGCCGATGGTCCCTCCTCCCAGGATGGCCACATGACGGCCGCCCCGATAGTCCACCCGGTTCAGCCCGTGGAGCGCCACCGTGGCCGGTTCAAAAAATGCCGCCTGTTCAAAAGAAATGGACTCGTCAAATTTCACCGCATTTTTCTCCGGCACGGCCACATACTCCGCAAAGCTTCCAAACTCCCTGGAACCGATAAAACTGTAATGGCGGCACAGAGAATAGTCCCCCCTCTGGCAGTCCTCGCACTGCATGCAGGGCACCAGCGGCACTCCCGCCACCCGGTCTCCTTTTTTCAGGGAAGTGACCCCCTCCCCGATTTCCTCCACCACGCCGGAAAACTCATGGCCCAGCACATTGGGATAAAAATGACATGCCCCGTCGTTGACTCTGGGCACATCGGACCCGCAAATTCCTGTGTATTTCACTTTAATCAGCACCTTGCCGGGCGCTGCCTGCGGCTTTTGAATCTCCTCATATCGAATGTCCTTGACTCCGTGTACCACTGCTGCTTTCATGATCCTTCTCCTCCATTTTCTGCTCTCATATGTTTCTGCGTCCCTGTCTCCATCCGGGCAAACACGGTTTCCATGGACCGGCTCAGCGTCAGATACCGCGTTACGGCATGGCGGTACTGCTCCCGACGAACGGGATCCGGATGGTGCGTCCGCTGTATACGCACAGTCTTGGCCACTGCCGTATCAAAATCCGGATACAGCCCCACCCCAACTCCAGCCAAAAGAGCGGCTCCCAGAGCCGTCGCCGTATCCGACGCCGGAACCTGTATGGTCTTGCCCGTCACGTCTGCCTTCATCTGGGTCCACATGACGCTGTTGGCCGCTCCCCCCACTGATACAAAAGAATCCACACACACGCCGGCTTCCTGAGCGCAGCGCAGATTGTGTTCCAGGGAGAAGGCGACACTTTCCAATCCCGCCCGCAGCATATGGGCCAGCCCTTTCTCATATCCCAATCCATAGAATACGCCTTTGGCGTCGGGATTCCAGATGGGGGAACGCTCCCCCGCCATATACGGCAAAAACAGCACCTCTTCGCTGCCCGGCACAACCGTATCCGCCAGCTCTGTGATGGCGTCAAACGTCAGGGAGGGAGCCAGTTCCTTTTGCATCCAGCGCAGGATTCCCCCTCCTCCCACAGTGCCCCCCTGCAAAAGCCATTGTCCCGGCACCACATGGGGGCTTAAAATCAGGCGTCTGTCTGCCACAGGTTCTTTCTCACAGATACTCATGCCCCCCGCCTGGCCTCCCTGCTCCTGGGTCTGGCCCGGCCGCAACACTCCGGCTCCCAGACAGCTGCAGGCGGCGTCCAGCCCTCCGGCGCAAACTGGAATTCCCTGGATAAGGCCAGTTTCCCCGGCGGCTTTTGCCGTGACGGTGCCGATGATCCGATGGCAGGGCACGGCCTGGGGAACGGTTGCCACGTCCAATCCCAGCTCCCGGGCCAGTTCTTCCTCATAGCCATGGGTTTTTTCATTAAAAAAATGCAGCCCATACCCCTGAGAGACATCCTGGGTAATGGCGCCGGTGAGCTTGGCCGCAATATAGCTGTTGCTCTGAAGAAACCAGGCAGTTTTTTCATAGATATCCGGCCGATTCCGCTTCAGCCATATCATCTTCGGTGTGGTGTAGCCCGGAGAAAATCGGTTTCCCGACACCCGAAAGATTTCCTCGGCCAGATCACTCTCCTCTATCTCCCGGCAGATATCCCTGGCCCGGGTATCCATCCAGATGGGCGTGGGCGCCAGACAATTCCCCTCCTT
>CAJFUP010000120.1 GCA_904420225.1 uncultured Lachnospiraceae bacterium | reverse complement strand
GAGATGGAAGAGAAATTCCGTGTGCGGTTTTGAGGGTGCATATCCTTTAAAATAGAATATGGCGGAATAGCTCAGTTGGCTAGAGCATACGGTTCATACCCGTAGTGTCGAGAGTTCAAATCTCCCTTCCGCTATGAGTAAGAGCGCATATTATCGGTTTATGGATGATATGCGCTTTTTGTGTTACAGTAAAAATATGGGAATGCATGTACCAAGTATCGTCAATGAAACAAAAAGCTTTATGGAACATCAAATTCTTTATATTTTTTGTATTGCGCATAAAGGGAGCTTCAGTGTATAATATCCTTAAAGTAATACCGCCACATGTCGGCGCGCAAGGCTGTCAAGGCTGTTTTTTCTCAGGCGCTTGCGCAGAGGAGAGTGGGCGGTACTGCCTTAATATATTTTATCGGAGGATCTGTTATGTTAGTGAATACAAAAGCAAGATTAGGCGTATTTTCCATTGCTTTGGGTGCGTATCTGCCGCAGTTCCCGTCGCTGGTGCCTGAATTTGAATCCCAGTATGAGGCGTTTAAAAAGACTCTGCCTGATACAGTGGAAATCATTGACGGTGGAATTGTGACCACGAAGGAGCAGTCCCAGGCAGCCGGAGATAAGTTCCGTGCCGCAGATGTGGATCTGGTATTTTTACAGCTGCTGACGTATGCCACATCCTACAATATGCTTCCCGCTGTAAAGGACCTGGATGTTCCCGTGGTTCTGGTGAATGTTCAGAAACTGAAAGCTCTGGACTATGATCACACAGATATCGCTTCCTGGCTGGGGGAAGGTTATGCGTGCGGCGCCGTGGGCGAGATGGTGGCTGACCTGGAGAGATATGGAAAGAGACACGCGGTGATTACCGGTGTGGTTGAAGGGGGAGATCCCGCTGTACAGGCAGAGATCGAGGATTGGTGCCGTGCCGCGCAGGTCAGAAGAAGGTTCCGCGATACCAACATCGCGCAGATCGGCAGACCGTACCCCGGCATGATGGATCTCTACATCGACGAGTCCAACCTGTACAGAAGAATGCATCTGTATACCAAGCAGTTTGATTGGGAAAAGATGTGGGCCATTGCGGATAACATTACGGACGAAGATGCCATTCGCGCAAAGGCGCAGGATATTTTGGATACATTTGATATTGAAGGCGGCGGAAGCATCGAAGAAGTATGGGAAATGGCAAGATATGTGGTTGCTTTTGAGCAGTGGGTAAAAGATGAAAAGCTTGGCCTGATTGCTTCCCATTATGACGGATTTGCCACAGGCAAAGCCGGTGTCCTGGACAGTATGCTGATTCCGGCATTTTCCATGCTGATTAAGCAGGGAACAGCCTGTGCGGTTGAGGGAGATATGAAAGTGGCCATGGCCATGAGCATTTTGAAGACCATTTCCGGAACTGGCCAGCTGGCTGAGATGTATTCCATTGACTTTAATGACGACATTGCCATCATCGGACACAGCGGATCTGGCGATGCGGATATCTCCGAGAAGAAGCCCACCATGAAGATCGTAAAAGTGTTCCACGGAAAGACCGGTGGCGGCTATCTGACACAGTTCTATCCGCATTTGGGACCGGTGACCTATCTGGCCATCACACAGGATGGAGACGGTCACTTCAAATTCATCGTGGCTGAGGGTGTCAATGAGGAGGGCAAGATTCTTTCCTTTGGCGATACCAACATGAGGACACGCTTCACCTGCGGAGCAAGAGAGTTTGTTAACCGCTGGAGCGAGTGCGGCCCGACCCACCATTTTGCGGCTGCCACAGGCAGACATATTGATACGATTTTGAAAGTGGCCAAGATCTTCAACGTGCCGGTGGATATTGTGACAAGATAAGGACAGTTTTGGAAGAAGAGTGACGTACTGATCTGTATTCAGTATGTCACTCTTTTTGACTGTGAGAAAAAAATGCGTTTATGGAAAAACTTAACAAAAATTTTATGAGAATCTCATTGCAGCATTGCAAATAATCGAATATAATTAACATACCAAACAAAAAACTAGGAAATAAAGTAAAATTTCAAGGAGGCAAAGGATGAAAGGTTATGCAATGCTGAAAATTGGGGAATCTGGATGGATTGAAAAGGATGTACCCAAATGCGGACCCATGGATGCTATTTGTAAACCGCTGGCAGTGGCCATCTGTACATCGGATGTGCACACGCTGTGGGAGGGTGCCATTGGTGAGCGCCACAATATGATCCTGGGCCATGAGTGCTGCGCCGAAGTAGTGGAAGTGGGAGAAATGGTAAAGGATTTCAAACCCGGTGATCGTGTGCTGGTACCGGCCATTACGCCGGACTGGAATTCACTGGAGGCACAGGCTGGATACTCCATGCATTCCGGCGGTATGCTGGCAGGCTGGAAGTTTTCCAATTTCAAGGATGGTGTGTTCTCCGAATATTTCCATGTCAACGATGCTGACGGAAATTTGGCGCTGCTTCCGTCCAATATTACGCCAGTGGATGCCTGCATGCTTTCTGATATGGTTCCCACAGGGTTCCATGGCGTGGAACTGGCTGACGTGCAGTTCGGCGATACGGTGCTGGTCATCGGAATCGGTCCGGTGGGTCTGATGTCTGTGGCTGGAGCCAGCCTGCGCGGCGCGTCCCGCATTATCGCTGTGGGAACTCGTCCCAAGTGTGTGGAGGCGGCCAAAAAATATGGAGCCAATGATTTCATCAGCTATAAGAATGGAACCATTGAGGATCAAGTGCTGGCCATGACTGACGGCAAGGGCGTGGATAAAGTCATCGTGGCAGGCGGCGGCTGTGAAACCTTTGAGTCTGCCATTAAGTGCTTAAAGCCAGGCGGAAAGATCGGCAATGTCAATTATCTGGGAAGCGGTACCTACGTGACCATACCCCGTGTGGAGTGGGGCGTTGGCATGGGTCATAAGCAGATCAACGGCGGCTTGATGCCGGGCGGCCGTCTGCGCATGGAGAAGCTGGGAGCCTTGGTTTCCTCCGGCAGATTGGATGTACATCCGCTGGCCAGCCATGTATTTGAGGGCTGGGAGCATCTGGAAGAAGCGCTGTTTATGATGAGAGACAAGCCTGCGGATCTGATCAAACCGGTTGTGAAGCTGGCGGATTAATTTGCAGATGAAGATATTGGTGATCTCCGGCTTTCTTGGGGCCGGAAAAACGACATTTATAAAAGAACTGGCGCAAAGGACCAAGCAGGACTTTGCAGTCATGGAAAATGAATATGGAGCCGTGGGAGTGGACGGCGGTCTCCTGAGCGGAGCAGCGGAGGATTCCGAGGCTCCGCTCAATGTCTGGGAGCTGACAGAGGGCTGTATCTGCTGTACCAGAAAAGCGGACTTTGCCACATCGGTTCTCACCATTGCCAACACCATTGATCCCGAATACCTGGTGGTGGAGCCCACGGGCGTGGGCATGCTCAGCAAAATCTTGGACAATATCAAAACCATTCAGTATGAGAGAATTTCTCTTTTGGCGCCCATCACCATTTTGGATGGAGAGCATTTTGAGGAGGCCAGGAGACAGTTTCCCGATACGTGGGAAGATCAGATCCGGGCGTCCGGGATGGTGGTGATTTCAAAAAAAGAGCGGGCAGGGGAGGAGGAACGCCGCATGCTGGAAGAGACTGTTCACGCTGTCAATCCCCAGGTGCCGGTGTGCAGTGTTCATTACTCACAGATGGAAGAAGCGTGGTGGCAGGATTTGCTGCGGCGTCCCTTGGATCCGGAGCAAGTCATTGAAATTCAGGAAGAGGCGGATCAGCCGGAGCATCTGGGCTTGACATCCGCTGCTCTGAGAAGCGGCAATGAACTGGTGCTGTTTCTCCAAGGTGTGGTATCGGGAGTATTTGGCCAGATATACCGGGCCAAGGGATACGTAAAGGCCGGAGCTGCCTGGCTGCGTTTCGATGTGGTAGACGGCCGGTATTGTATTACAGGCATAGAACCCATGGAAGAACCCCGCTGTGTCTTCATTGGGAGAGACCTGAAGCGAAATTGGCTGCGCCAAGTCCTTCAGAGCACCCTGTATGTCGCCCCCGGCGCCAAAGTCCACAGGAGCGCTTCAGGAGAGAAACAGCGGGCTCGGCTTTCCATCCCGGCAAAAAGGTAGGCCTGGAAGGAATGGAACAGTGACGTTTTTGATCGCATTTGCCCAGTGGCAGACCTGGCAGGATACCGCGCGTATGAAAAGACAGGGCAAGGAGAGGTTAGAATGGCTGTCAGATGATTCCATAATGGCGCATGGCATTGGCAATGCCATTGTTCTCAATGTGCGTGGTTACATACTCTACAGAGCGTTCCAATCCCTTCATGCAGTTTCCCATGGCCACACTGTGGATGACATACTCCAACATGGGCAGATCGTTGGCGCTGTCGCCAAAAGCGTAGCAATGCTCCAGAGGGATCTGGAGCCTGTCCTGCAGAAATTGGATTCCAGTTGCCTTGGAAAAACCCTTGGGAACGATTTCTCCAAATCCATCTCCCCTGTCGATGAATGTGAAATCCCTGGTGATGTACTGATAAAATGTGTCGAAATCACACCGGGAATCTTTCCAGACCACCAGTTTGTCGAATACCAGATCCGGCCGATCCCAGGAATGAGAGATGTCAAAGTTTTCCCCGCCGAAACGAGCTTGGATCCGTGCCAGATCGCCGAATGCAGGCCGGCTGTAGTCGAAAAACACGCCGTCTGTGCCTTCAAACATGGCGGAGACATTGCAGGCTCTGAGAACGGATACGATCTCCAGACAGGTGTCATGGGGGATGGTGTGGGAAAGCACTAT
>CAJFUP010000119.1 GCA_904420225.1 uncultured Lachnospiraceae bacterium | reverse complement strand
TTCTCTTGATGAATCCACAGAACGGAGAGATTCTCTCCATGTACGATAGCACCAACTATAATCTCAATGATCCAACGGATCTCAGCGGCATTTATACCGAAGAAGAGCTGGAACATCCGGAATCTCTTGCGGTGATGGAAGATTTCTATACGACAGATGAACAGAAACAAAAACTGGCATCCATGACATATGAAGAAAAGATATTAAATTTGCGCCAGCTGACTTGGCGGAACTTTATTATCAGCAATACCTTTGAGCCGGGCTCCACGGCCAAACCTCTGACGGTGGCAGCGGCAATGGAAGAAGGAACAGTGGTGCCCAGCGATACCTTCACATGCGCAGGTTCTCTTGATGTGGCGGGGACACTGATCAGATGCCATAACTATGCCAAGGGGGGATGCGGTACCATTGATTTGGCAGGCGCTCTGGCCAATTCCTGCAATGTGGCGTTGATGGAAATTGGGGAAGAGTTGGGGAGAGACGAATTTTACCGCTATGAGAATATTTTCAATCTGGGGCAGAAAACTGGAATTGATCTTCCGGGAGAGGCGTCTGGCTTATTGTTTGAAAAGGATCAGCTGAATATCACAGAGCTGGCCACCAGTTCCTTTGGCCAGGGATACAATGCCACCATGATACAGATTGCCGCAGCCACATGTTCCCTGTTGAACGGCGGATACTATTATAAACCGTATGTGGTGAAACAGGTGGTGGACAGTAGCGGGAATGTGGTGCAGGAAACAGAGCCGGAAATCGTTCGGGAAACGGTGAGTCAGGAGACCAGTGAATTTATGAAAGACGCCTTCTATCTGACTGTGGAAGCTGGTACAGGAGGAGGCAGTAAGATAGCGGGGTACCATATCGGAGGAAAGACGGGAACAGCCGAAAAGCTTCCCCGAGGCAATGGAAAATATTTGGTATCCATCATCACAGCGGTGCCCATCGAGGAGCCGGAGCTGCTGTTATATGTGGTGATTGATGAGCCCAATGTGGAAAACCAGGCAGACAGTGAGCCGGCCCAGAGATTGGCTGGTCGGCTTCTGGAACGTCTGATGCCCTACGCGGGAATTTATTCTGACAATGACGAGAGTGCTGAGGAATATGACTGGGAAGAAAATGGGGAGTCTCTTTCCACGGATGATCAGTGGCCGGTCGGCGATTCCTTTTTGGAGGATCCTAAGGCAGCTGATACAGTTGACGGCGGACAAGAGGAAGAATTGCCCTCTGCGCCTGCCGATGATCCGGCTGGACAGGTGACGCAAACCAGTCCAGAGGAGAGAGAGGAAACATCGGAATCCGCTTCCGAAGAAGGGCAGGAGACACCGGAACCCGCTTCCGAAGAAGGACAGGAGACATCGGAAGCAAGTTCTGCTCCAGAAGAAGGAGAAGGGATGTCGGAACCCGTTTCTGAAGAAAACCAGCAGATTTCGGCAGATATGTAAAGTGAATTTGAGCAGGGGGGCGCCCAATACGCTGAAAATGGACAGGCCGCACTTGGAATTGGTTGGTATACCAGTTCCGGACGCGGCTTTTGTTTCATTTTCCCAGAATGGCGCCTGACGGAGCATAAAACAGCCGTTGGCCCATATAATAGTGATACCAGGGGCGAGAAGGTCATGGATCATTATTGGGATTGGGAGGGAGAGCATGCGGCCTCCAAGGACAGGACATCGTAAAGGGATCGTTATCGTGGCGGCAGCCGTGATTTTAGCGGGAGCGGGACTGGTGGGGAGATTGGGATATCTGATGCTGGTGAAATCGGACTATTATAATAAACTGGCAGAAGAGCTGCATACCAGAGAACGCAGCATCAAAGCAGAACGCGGCGGTATCTATGATGCCAATGGAATTCTCATTGCTGACAACAGAACCGTCTGCACTATATCAGTAATTTATAATCAAATGACCGACAGAGAAGAAGTGATACGCGTGTTGTCCTCGGAGCTGGGACTGGAGCAAGAGGAAGTGAGGAAGAAGGTGGAGAAATATTCGGCCAGAGAGATTATTAAAACCAATGTGGATAAAAGTGTGGGAGATGCCATCAGGGAGTATGACCTGGACGGTGTGAAAGTAGACGAGGATTACAAACGCTACTATCCCTACGGAAGTTTGGCGTCAAAGGTACTGGGATTTACCGGAAGCGATAATCAGGGAATCATCGGACTGGAAGTGGAATATGAGGAGATTCTCAAAGGTGTGGATGGAAAAATTCTGACCTTGACCGATGCGGCCGGAATTGAGGTGGATGATGCGCCGGAAGATCGGGTGGAACCCATTGCCGGGAATGATTTATATTTGAGCCTTGATCTCAACATTCAGACGTATGTGGAGCAGGAAGCTCTGAAAATTATGGAGGAGAAACAGGCAAAGCAGGTTTCCGTAATTCTTATGAACCCCAAAAATGGGGAGATATTGGCCATGGTTAATGTGCCGGAATTTGATCTCAATGATCCGTTTTCCCTGCCTGAGGATCAAGAGACGCTGACAGGACAGGAGAGACAGGACGCTCTCAATAAAATGTGGAGAAACTTTAATATCAATGATACCTATGAGCCGGGATCGATTTTTAAGACCATCACAGCAGCGGCGGCTTTGGACAGCGGTACAGTGACCCTGGAGGATACGTTTTCCTGCCCGGGATTTTACATTGTGGAGGACAGACGGATTCGGTGCCATAAAGTGGGCGGACATGGAGGAGAGACCTTTCTCCAGGGGATTATGAATTCCTGTAATCCCGTATTTATCCAAGTGGGGCTGCGCATGGGAGTTGACACATTTTATGATTATTTTAGGCAATTGAAGGTGCTGGAAAAGACCGGTGTGGATCTGCCGGGTGAAGCTGGAACCATCATGCATAATCCAGAAAATATGGGGGAGGTAGAACTGGCTACGGTGTCTTTCGGCCAATCCTTTCAGCTGACGCCGCTGCGCTTGTTGACCACCATTTGCTCCATTGTAAATGGGGGCATCACAGTGACGCCTCATTTTGGCGTAGAAGTCCATTCGGCAGATGGCGAGACAGTGAAAAAGCTGAACTATTCTCAGGGAGAGCGGGTGCTGCCGGAATCCACCAGTGAGACCATGCGCTACGCTCTGGAGAAGGTGGTATCCGAGGGCGGAGGAAATAATGCGTACATAGAGGGATATTCCATAGGCGGGAAGACGGCCACTTCAGAGAAACTTCCCCGAGGGACAGGAAAATACATTTCGGCTTTTATGGGATTTGCTCCAGCCGAAGATCCCCAGGTCATTGGTCTGATTACCATTGACGAGCCAGTGGGCATGTACTATGGAGGAATTATTGCGGCGCCGGTCATGGCTGAAATTTTCGACAATGTCCTGCCGTATTTGGGAATTGAGCAAGAATAGTTTCAGGGGAAAATTACGGGTTGATTATTGAGAAAAATGATATTATACTACTTTGGAG
>CAJFUP010000118.1 GCA_904420225.1 uncultured Lachnospiraceae bacterium | reverse complement strand
TATTGGTCACAATCAGTAACTCGGTATCATTTTTTCCAATGATAACACCGGAACCGGAAGCTGTCGCCTCCTGCGTCTGTCCCTGAAGCTGTCCGAAAATACTGTTATAATATGTGGTATATTGCAGGGACTCTGTGATGGCCACCACGGAAGGCTCCACCTCTTTCACCACACCGGAAACATCCATTGCCACAATAGATGAGCCGGAATTTTCACCGCTTTGACTTACCGAATCAGCTGTCTGACCGCTGTTTACAGTGGAAAGCAAGTCGGTCTTTTTTATATAATTATTATCGATATAGCGTGTCAGGCCGTAAGCCGTTCCACCGATTCCAGCAAGCACCACCACGCAGGCCACTGCGGCAGCAGCCACTGCAGCTCCCTTTCCGCTTTTCTTTTGATTCCTCTTCTGTGCTTTTTTCAGGCGTTTTCTCTCCTTTGCCGCATATTTCCCGTCAGAAGCTGAGGAGTCCTGGTTCATATTCTCCATCCGAGCCTGCATAATATCCCCATAGGACGAACCGCCCTCTTTTCTGCTTTCATAATCATCCGTTTCGGGATTGGGCTGTCTATATGCAGTATCCACATTTCCGGATCGATTTTCTTCAAAGCAAAAACCATCCTGCCCTTCTTCTGAAGTAAATTCTCCCTGACTTTCCACTTCCACCTCTTCTTTCAGACCGCTGTCTGTTGTGGAATGCATAGTCTCTTCCGCTTCATCAAGGGACGGGTATCCAGTTTCTTCCGTATTTTCACTTCTATATTCATCCGACATATTGGTATCCTCCTGTTCTTATCTTTCAATGGTTACAGTCTATCAGCGATTTGTGATGATTATGTGTATTATATTTTAAAAAAGGTTGAAAAGGGCATCCCGGCTGCGGGATGCCCTTTGGTCAATACAAACCTGATAAATATTTAATGTCGTCACTGATGGCCTTCACATCATTTGTCGGCACATAATTGACCGTGCCAAACAGGAATTCATGAAGATAAGAAACTTCCTCCTCCAGATCCCTGGCCACCACCGGATCCGGTACGGATAGATTGCCAACATACTCAGCCGTTACATAATCCTGCGGAATGGATGAGGTGGATTCATCTGTCAAATTCAGATTAGCCGCACGGTTTATGAGACTAAACATTTCTTCAAAAGATAAATTTGTGGCGATATTGGACATGAAGCCCTTGGCGGCATTGAGCACCTGCGCTTTTTCATCCAAGCCTCCTGACACCAGCATATTTTTTGCCTTATTGAACATCTTCATCACCACCTCGCGCTGATGAGCCGTTCTGTCAAAATCGCCGTTTTCCAGTCCGTAGCGCACGCGACAATATGCCACCGCCTGGGTTCCCGTCAAATCCTGTACTCCGGGAGAAGTCAGCTCCGGCGCCCAGATTCCCGTCTCCCGATTGACACTATCAGTGTAGCTGTTGACCAAAATCATAAACTCCTCACTGAAAATATCCACATCCGGTACTCCACCAAGATCATCGATGGCCTTGGCCACTGCTGCCCAGTTGACCACCACATAGCGTTCAATATTCAGATCAAAATTCTTATTGATCATACTCAGCTCATCTCCCACATCTGTATAAGCCAGCTGGGAGTTGGCTTTGTCATAATCACCATATGTCTGAGGTCCCATGAGACGAAGAATCATGTCTCTGGCGATGGAAACCAGCTTAATTTCTCCTGTGGCATTGTTAATGCTGCAGATCATGATCACATCCCCGTTGACGCCTGATGTCAACCCCTCATCCATCCGCGCATCCACCCCAAATACGGCAATATTTGTATATCCGGAAAGCACCTGTTCCTGACTGACTACAGTCTCAACGGTTTCACTTTCTCCCGCCTCATCGGTCACATTCTGAATCACAGTAACCGCTTGGGTATTATCAAAGTCGGCTGTCTGAATATTATCAAAATCCTGCCGCTGGATCATATTCAAAATGTTGACGGCATAGCAGGCAATGGCCAAAACCAGCATCATGATAATCTCGCAGCAAACAATGATAATCCGTCTACGTCTTCTTTTTATTCTCAGTCGCCTTTGCCTCTCCAGCCTTTTTCTTCTGTTCTCGGACTGCGGGGTTTTTTGATTTTCCATTTCTTCCTCCAATACCGTCTGACAACGGCCGTTTCTCTGCTTCCTCAGTAAGCGTTTTTATTAATGAACCCTTTGAATACTGTGAGAAATAATATTTTAAAATCGAATCCAAGCGTCCAATTTTCAATATAGTAAAGATCATGTTCTATCCGCTTACGGATGGATGTATCTCCCCTGTAGCCATTGACCTGGGCCCATCCGGTCATTCCAGGACGTACCTGATGCTTTACCATATACCTGGGAATCTCTTCTTTGAATTTCTCGACAAAAAACGGCCGCTCCGGCCTTGGTCCCACCAGACTCATATCGCCCATCAGCACATTAAAAAGCTGCGGCAGTTCATCAATACTCAGTCTGCGGATAAATTTCCCCACATTTGTAACACGGGGGTCATTGGGCTTTGTCCATTTTCCCTGCTCCTCTTTGGGAGACTGCACCTCCATGGAGCGGAACTTATACATCTTAAAAGGACGATTGTGAAGCCCCACCCTTTCCTGCTTATAAATCAATGGTCCCGGCGATGTGGCCTTTATGGCAATGGCCGTGATGAGCATGACAGGAGAAAACAAAACGATACAAATAAGCGATCCGGCCACATCCATGGTTCTCTTCACCACACGATTAAAACCCTCCATCAGCGGGACATGGCGGATGTGAATGACCGGAAGCCCCAACAGATCTTCTGTGTACGGCTTTGTGGGTATAATGTTATTGTAATCAGGAATGAATTTTGTATGCACCCCAACTTTTTCACATTTGTTTACAATCTCTTCCAGCTTCTTATACTCAGACAGCCCCAGCGCGATCACCACTTCATCCAAACGGTTCAGCTCCAGCAATGGTTCCAAATTGTCAATATCGCTGATCACCCTGACGCCTTTGTATTCTTTTCCCCAGGGCATAGTATCATCCAAGATTCCACGCAGCTGATATCCCCACTGGGGATTGGCCTTGACGCGGTCAATAAAAGCTTCCGCCGTGCGGCTGTAGCCCACAATCATCACATGCTTTTGATTAAAACCGCTTTTTCGCATATACATCAGAATAATTCTGAGTATATTTCGCTCCAGCGTCAAAAATATAATATTCAGCATGCCGAACCACATGAGAAACTTGCGGGAAATTTCCATATAATAGGCTCCCAGCCGTCCCTCTCTGGGCATAATCCAAAGAATGGCAATGATAATCAAAATTCCCAGCACCGTGGACTTGACAATATTGGAGAATTCCAGTCTTCTCCCCGTAATTCGCTTGGGCTGCTGGTACAAATGAAATACCGCGTTTAAAATTAACAACAGCAATACAACAAACGGAATTGCTGTAAAATAAACTTCTTGTGTCACCACACCATTGGGAACGCCTCCCAACCATGTGCCTTGAAGGAGGCCAAAAAATACGTAATAGGCCGATATATATGCAAGTGAAATTACTATTATATCTAAAACAATATGAAATTGATTCAGTCTCTTTTGATTATCCTTTATCACATTCTCACCTGTTTTGTCTCATTTTGCCTATATTCTACTCCAAAAGGCGCAAAAGGGCAACACATTTCCTTTTATTCTTTCTTAATTTTTCTTTGCAATATTCCGACATCGGACAAAGGCACATTTTTATCGTTTCAGCTGGCCCAACCTTCTTTTTCCAAATTCCATTGCGTATATCACCATATTGATCATCAGCTGAAGCTGTATGCTAAAATAATTTTTCAGATTTTTTTTCTCAAACTTTACTTTTCGGCACTTTCTGCAGGTACGTATTCCTTCCCGAATTCCTCCCACATACTCGTTGGCGAAACCGTTTTTCTTGAAAAAACTCCATTTCAGCGCATAGCCAAGGACCAAAAACGGCATATTAACTGCCAGCTGAAAAACCGGCATATTTTTATAATTCAAATACACACTATTGCGGGCCGCCAGGCGTACTTTAAAGCTGTTGTACTTGGAACCGCTGGTGCCGCTCCCCACATGATACACCCGCGCTTTTGGACAATATACGTTGCGATACCCGGCTATTCTCGCCCGATACCCCACATCGATATCTTCCAAATAGGCAAAATGACGTCTGTCGAATAAACCAATTTCTTTAAATACTGCCCGTCTATAAATGGCCGCACCGGCACAGGCAGAAAATACACTCGTCTGAATGGTATAGGAAGCGCTGCTTTGTCCCACTCCCCGCTGAATTCCCCAGCCGAGAATGGTATACAGATCCCCTGCGTCATCCAACAACTGCCGGTTGTGATACTGAATCATCTTGCTGCTGGCAGAAAAAATACGGCTGTCGCTGTCCATGATTTCAACCAATTCCAGCACAAACTCCCTCTCCACTTCAGTATCATTGTTCAGGAGGATGACATAGGGCGTTTTTGCTGCCTTAATCCCCACATTCACCCCGCCGGAGAATCCGGTATTTTTATCCAATTCGATGAGCTTAACCCATGGATACTGTTCTTTAATGAATACACAGCTCTCATCTGCCGACGCATTATCCACCACAATGGTGTCGAAATCGGTCATCACCTGCCTGGCCAAAGCGTCCAGACAGGTTTTCAAATACTTCATGCCATTGTAATTGGGAATGACAACTGTCACTTTTTTCTTCATCCGTTTTGTTTCCTTTCCGGATCAGTCGCGAAGAGAAAAATCACTGCGATCCAATGTAAAGTTGGGATTATAGTATGGATCTCCTTTTTCCAGTATTTCTTTCCAGCGGGACTTAAAAATCTCGCATTCCCTGTCAAAGCGTGCCTTTTTCTCCGGATCCTCGTTCTCCAATCCTCTGGTCTTGGACTCGTAATGATACAACATAGCATATGGATTGTAGTATACCAAATATCCGGCTCTGCGCAGCTTAAGACAAAAATCCACATCATTGAACGCCACGGCCAACTCTTCTGAAAATCCTCCTACCTCTTCAAATACAGACTTTCTCACCATCATACATGCCGCTGTCACAGCGCTGTAATCCTGGGGAGCCATCTGGCGAAGCATATATCCGTATTCGGAATTGGGAAGACCATAAAACGCATGCCCAGCAGTGCGCGCTTCTCCCAGTCCCAAAATAACACCGGCGTGCTGAATTGTATTGTCACTAAACAGCAATTTGGCGCCGACACAGCCCACATCCTGTCTCATACACGGTCCGATCAATTCCTCCAGACAATCACTGTTGATCAGCTGCGTATCATTGTTGAGGAAGAGGAGATAGTCCCCTTTTGCGAATTTCACACCATAGTTATTGATGGCAGAATAATTAAAGGGTCCGTCCCACTTTACCACATGCACAAAAGGATAATATTCCTGCACCAGATCATAATAGCCAAATGTCTTTTTTTCGGTACTGTTATTCTCCACTATGATGAACTCATAATTGGGATATTTACTTTTCTTCACTATGGAGCGCATGCACCGGTTCAGATCGCTGATATGATCTTTATTGGGAATTATGATGGAAATCAGGGGCTTCTCTTCATATTGATAAATCGTATGATACAGTCCCCATCCCGGACCGTTTTCCACCTTAGCCGGAATGCCAAGACGCTTATAATGGTCCGTAATGGCTCGAATCCCGGCCTCATATGCATACAGTTTGCTCTCCGGATTCATGGCCGTAGAATTCATGTGACATCTCCAATAATATAGGATCTTGGGAATATGGCGAATATGCTTAGCCACCTCCGTACAGCGGAAAATAAAATCAAAATCCTGCGCCCCGTCATACATGGGCCGAAATCCATCGGTCTGATCCACCACACTTTTCTTTGCCACAAAAAAATGGCAGATGTAATTCTGCGTATGAAGCAAATCCAGATTGAAATCAGGCTTAAAGTTGGGATCAAAATGATGTTTCCCTTCCATGTCCACTTTGTCTTCATCGGTATAAATAATATCGGTCTCTGGATCTTCATTGAGAACCTTAACGCATTCAAACAGCACATTGGGAGCCAGCAAATCATCATGATCCAACAGCGCCAAAAAATCTCCCTCAGCCATTTCCAAAGCCGCATTGGTATTTCCCGCAATCCCATAATTTTCATCCAGCAGCTTATAGCGCACACGGCTGTCTTTCTTTGTATACTCCTCCACTATGGACTGTACACTATTTTCCCTTCCGCCTCCATCTGCCAGACAAAGCTCCCAGTTACCGTAGCTTTGATCTATAACAGACTGAATCATTTCCCTCAGATATCCTTCGGGAGTCCGGAAAAGCGGCACCGCTATGCTAAATTTGGGCTGATAGGCAAACTCTGTTTTTCTCTGCTGATTCAGCTCCTCCTCCGTAGCCTTATGCGCTTCAAACCAGCGTTCATACGATTGATTTTCTTTCTGGGTCAGCTTATTGAATGCCTTTGTCATGGCCCGCTGCCAACCATTTCGTTTTACTTCCCGCAAAAAACGAACCGCCAATGTATCGTTGACTGTCTGTTCCAACTTAATTCTATTGGTTACCAAATCCACCATTTCCCGGCTCTTGGAATCAGAAAAAACCAAACGATAGGCTGGTTTTGCCTCTTCGGTGATTTCCAGTTCAAAACCGCACTTCTGAACGCCGGAAATATCAAAAAAAGCCTCCAAAACATCCAAACGGGTGGTTCTTCTCAGTCGCACCGGCGCTTCGGATTTATCCGGATTATAGACCCGGATGGTAACGGGTTCATCGTTGCTGCTGACCGCCCATCCCTGAACCGTAATTCTCCCATCTTTCAATCTCTTTTTATCCAAACAGTAGTGAATCGTCACCGCGCTCATGGTCTTGGGTATCCTCCTGCCCAGGCGCTTGGCCAATCTGGCCACCACATCGCCGCCTTTGACCCAAAGTTCAATTTTTTCCGGGCATTGGCTGGCTTTTACTGTGATATTGTACCCCACCTGGGCAGAGCGCTTGGCCTCTTTCCAGATATCCGCCACTTCTTTTCTATCTTCCGGTTCTATATCAAAAGGAACCTTTTCCCCATCCAGGACCACCTTCATCTTGTAGTCCCTTCCGTCTTCGAAAAACAGCCACCCCTGGATATAAAGCAGTTTCTTATATCCATCATAGCGTACCACATCAACATGATGCCTGTACTTCATATGTTTTCACTCTCCTTCAGACCGATTTATGCATAACCTTATATTTTATAGGCATCGCAGACTTCCTGCGTTTCTCCCACCATACGAACCGTGCCGCCGTCCAGCCACACAACGCGGTTGCACATTTCACGGATCTGATCCAGATTATGTGAAACAAAGAGCACCGTGGTTCCGCCGCTCATCAGCTCCATCATCCTCTGACGACTCTTTCTTTGGAAATTTTCATCTCCCACAGCCAAAATTTCATCCACGATCAAAATCTCCGGCTCCACCACCGTAGCGATGGAAAAAGCCAATCGCATCAGCATACCGGAGGAATAATTCCGAATTGGCATTTCAATGAATTCTCCCAATTCAGAAAAGGCCAAGATCTCATCGAATTTTTCCATCAAAAACTCTTTGGAATACCCCAGAATGGCTCCATTCAAAAATACATTTTCCCGGCCGCTCAAATCAAAATCAAACCCGGATCCCAACTCCAACATGGGGACAATATTGCCGTTCCGGACAACGCTTCCTTTGGTAGGGCGCATGATGCCTGAGATAATTTTCAGCATAGTACTCTTTCCTGCGCCATTTCTTCCAATGATGCCCATTACCTCGCCTTTTTCCACATGAAAACTCACATCGTGGAGAGCCCAGAACTCTTTGAACTGGATTTTTCCTCGAATCAGTTGTGTCACCATTTCTTTCAAGCTTCCAATTTTGTCATTGCTCATCATAAAGCGCATGGACACATCCTGAACATCAATCATTATTTTTTCACTCTTTTTTTGTTCCATTCTGCGTCTCCATCAAATATATAATATGAATTTATCCTGTGTCTTTTTGAACACCAAGGCCCCTATCAGCAGCATGCCCAGAGAAAAAGCGCCGCAGACCACATACTCCATCAAAGCCGGTGAGCAGCCGTCAATAATGATGGAACGCAGGAAACTGACATAGTGATACATGGGATTGAACTCCAGCAAAGTCACCAACCAGTCAGCCTTTCCCCTAAGCAAATCAATTCCATAAATAATGGGCGTGGCATACATCCACATCATGGAGAAAACGCCCCACAAAAATTCCACATCATGGAAAAATACCATGAGACTGGACAATAAAAATCCCACCCCGATGGCAAATATAATAAGAAAAACAAGGGCAACGGGAATCAACAGCACGGTTTTCGTCAAATATAGCCCATTGAACAATCCATAAATCAGAGTCACCAGCAGCAGCGGAACCATGGCAAATAAGAGGTTTACCCCCGCTGACAAAACCTTGGTCACAGGATAAATATATTTGGGCACATAAACCTTTGTAATCAATGACGCATTTCCTGTAATGGCATGCAGGGCCTGCGTAGCACAGTCATTAAAGCCATTCCAGATGATGATACCGCAGAGAAGATAAATAGCATAATGGGTGATCCCCATGCCCCGCAGATCAAATAGTTTGCTAAACACCACATACTGCACCACCATCTGCAGCAGCGGATTTAAAAAGCTCCAAAAAACTCCCAGGATCGACCTTTTATATTTAATCTTAAAGTCTCTGCTTACAAGCTGTTCCATGAGAAATTTATATTTGCGAACTGTTTCAATGAAATCCAGTCCCCAGGATTTTTTTCCTGTCTTCTGACAGTTTTTCAAATGTAAAAAGTATAAAATCAGCAGAATCAGCAGCACAGCCGCCACCACTGGATAAGCCGCCCCCCTAATTCTGGAATTTTGAATCTGTTCCCAGGCCGTCCATGTGAAAATCAACACACATAGCACATAAAATCCCATGACGAACCGGCCGATTCTGGTGAGATCCGCTTTCTTTTTGTTCATAGAATAGCCCCTTTATCTTTTTATTCAAATTTGAAGGTATCCTTCAGACCGCTCCACTTCTTATCCTTCTCGGAGATAATAAGTTCCATTCCCTCTTCAATGGGCCATTCCACACCGATTTCTGGATCACTCCACAAAAGTCCGCCCTCGTCCCCAGGATGATAAAAGTCCGTACACTTGTATGCAAACTCCGCTTCATCGCTCAACACAAGAAAACCATGGGCAAATCCCTCGGGAATATAGAACATCTTCTTGTTTTCTGCGGAAAGCTCCACGCCGAACCATTTCCCATACGTCTCAGAACCTGACCGCAGATCCACAGCCACATCAAAAACTGCCCCGCGGACCACACGAACCAACTTTCCCTGGGGATACTGCTTCTGAAAATGAAGTCCGCGGAGAACTCCTTTCACAGACATGGACTGATTATCCTGCACAAACTGCATATCCAAACCCGCTTCCTTGAAATCGTTATAGTTATATGTTTCCATGAAATATCCTCTTTCATCATGGAAAACAGTGGGTTCAATAACACATAAGCCTTCAATTTCACATTTTGTTACTTTAATTTTTCCCATATCCTACCTCGTTTCTTCTCATATACACAATAGTATCAACTCGAAATTTTCATGGGCATATGCCCTTGGATCTTGGCTTTATTCCAAAATACACCAACATATTATAGCATAATTTCTTTCTTATTCAAGTCTTTTCCCATCGATTCCACGGCCGGGATATCCAAAACGAATGTAAGGAATCACCAATATCCGCGGTTCATGGAAAATTTTTTCACCAGAAACATGGGCAGAGCGCGGTATCTCTTCCCCAAAAAATACCCCGCGTACTTGCATACGCTCACATAAAACAGTCGAAACACCTCCAACGGCTTCTTTTTCCGAAGCAAAAACAAAGCTGTGCTTTTCACCAAGCGGATCCCCTCTCTTTCTGAGGGCACACTGCTGAAAATTTCCGGATGATCCGCCTGGGACACCGCCAAATCAAAGTTGCGGTGAAACTGCTGTTTTCCCGAATAGTTATGGGAATGAATCACCGCAGCGTCGGCACAATAGGCAATGGCATATCCATTTTGAATAATCTTGGCAGCAAAAATCATATCTTCATTAAAAATAGTTCGCTTCTCGAATCCGCCCAGATCATGATACACTTGCCGCCGGTAGGCCGCACACACATTGGAACAAAAATATGTCTTAATCCCGTACTTTGCCACATCGCTCTTTGTCCTGACACTGCTTTGTTTGGGATAGTTGAATGCCCGGGTATACCTCTCAATCAGCCGACAGTCCGGCGCCGGGAGCTGCCTGGCATAGGCTGCCGCCACTTCTTCGGCGTCAAACGCCTTCACCAGGCGCTCCACCAGGCGTGCATCCGCAGGCACAGCATCCTGTGTCATAAAAAGGAGGATATCTCCGCGGGCTTTCCGCGCCGCTTCGTCCCTGGTACCGCCATGGTCAAAGGTTTTTTTCGTTATATGAAAGACCTCTAATTGTTCTAATCTGGGATACTGTTCCTCCTGATAGTATCGTTTCTCCGTATTCATAACAATGATTTCCAGAATCGGATAGGTTTGTTTTTTCAGTCCCCTTAGAAGATTTACAAATTTCTCATCCGGCCTATACACCGGTATAATCACGCTGACGGTTCTCTCACTCACGCCGTTTCCCCCTCTCCGGAGCACGCCCATGCTTCATGCCCAATCTGCCTCCCATGGTTCCGCCCACATACCAATAAAGCACCACCGTGACAGCCAGCCAAAACCATGTGGTCGGCAGGGAAAACCATGTGGAAAAAAAAGACAAAACCAGATACATGGCCATCTGGCCGCCAAATAGATAAATAACTGGATTTCCATCTTCCCTCATCTTCCTGGCCAAAAATGCGCAAACCGCTCCCAAAACAGCTCCCAGCAGAAAAACCCCCGGCACGCCGAAATCATAATACGCATCATAAATAATTGTAAGGGTATTCAGCTCTGTCTTTGTCAGATATACCGGAAGACTCAGCCACTCCCGAAACGGGGAGAGAAATTTTAGCCCTGTCAGCGCAAAAACCGGAAATGCCATGCGAAGGCCAAATGTATGCCCCGTCATCTGTTGGACCAAGCAATTGAAATTGGCATAGTTATTGGCAATATACATATAAGGATACTGGATAAACATGGGAAGCGATGGATCTTTCATTTCAAAAATCCCATTCAGATATCCGGGAGCATAATTTCTTCTCATAATCATAAATACCATTACCGCTGCGCCCAGCACACAGATACCGCCGCCAACTGCCAAGATTCTTTTTAGGCGGATATCTTTTTTCATCATAAGATAGATCAGCAGCGGCAGCGCCACGGTCAACAGAAACTGAAATTTGGAAATGCATAATATAGCAATGGAAAGCGCCAGCCCATTGGAAACCGCCAGCAAAGCCATTTGCTTTTTTTCAAGCTTTCCTCCTCCCCGTTTCCTGCGAACCATCCAGTAGATCAATGTCAGAGCATGTACCATCATACATGTCACAGTAAAATAATGAACGCCGGATACATGAAAATAATTGTAGGCATGGGTGTCTTTGGAAAAAAGCGGGACATACCCCAGTATACAGACCTCCAGCAAGAACGCGGCGAAAGAAACAAGGGCAACTGCGGCGATGGCTTTTAGCAGTCGTCCCTCCACTGTAACCGCTTTATCATTGGCCGAAGAATTATGGACTCTGGACAGCTTCTCTCCCCCATACCTTTTGGCATCCAGGAATTCCTTTCCATCGTAACCCAGCAGAAACGCCAGCATAAACAGCATAAAACAAAGCCATGTGACACCGCTCCACTCTGTCTGCAGATGGCTCAGCTGAAATGCGGCGATTCCTTCTCCTCCCATGAAAAATGCAACCAAAAGCCCTTTAAAATTCACCAGACTTCCCGTGTTTCTAAAAAAATAAATGTAAAGAAAAACCGCTCCCATTAACAGCAAAAGACCGGAAGCAATGTGCTGTCCGGTTTTGCTGATTCCCATAGAAGCGGCTGTCACCAGAAGAATACTAATATATGGAACGATGGTTTTCCTTTCCATTGGCCTGTCTCATTCCTCCTCTTCCGCTTCACTATGCTTAATATTTATTCACCAAGTCCATCGTTGACGGCCTTAATAATAGCTTCCATGGCTTCATCTTCATCCACGCCCTCACAACAAAACTCCACTTCATCTCCGCTTTTGACACAAGCTCCCAGGACGCTCAAAACGCTTTTGGCATTTGCCACAGTATTGCCCTTGAATTTAAATGTGATGGACGATTTAAATTTCATAGCTTCTCGGCAAAGGACACCGGCTGGTCTCAAATGCAGTCCTGTTGGATTTTTGATTGTAATTTTTTTCTGTATCATACTGATTCCTCCACTCTTTGTTCCTTAATTTTCGCCTTCCGCAGCTGGCTCCGATGGGCCTTCCGTCCCTTCTGGATTTTCTCCGGCGGGGCCGGAAGGTGATGTTTCTTCCTGGGTTTCCGAAGGCTGGGTCTGACTCTCTTCCTCCTCCGCCCCATCTCCGGAAGAAGAGGAAGCGGTGGTTTCTTCTTCCGCATTTTTTGCTCTCACCGTAACCCGCACAGTCAGCGAATCCTGATTTTTAATGGTATACCCCACAATTTCTTCTATTAAGACAGGAACCGTGTGCGTTCCGGGCTCCAATCCCTCCACATCAATGGAGGCATGAATGGAACTCTGGCTCAAATCATCCAGTTCTGACTCAAATCCATTGATACGGATGGAGATGGTGGACGGGTTCACCGTGTAATCATAATCCGGATCTTCTCCGGTGATATCCAATGCCGACGTATTAAACGTCATCACCCGATCCTTCAGCTGTTCGATTTTCACAGTTATGACTGCCATACTGGAATCTCCCAGCAATTCCACTCCATCTGGAAGATAATCATTGAGATCCACTTCCACCGTCACATCCTGCCTCTGCCCTTCCACCGACAGAACGTCTGAACTGATCAGGATCTCACTTGTCTCACTGACAACGGATTTCATCCCTCCGATGGTTACCGTCAACGGTTCTATCTCGACCTTAGTCACTTTATACCCTTCCGCCGGAGTGCCGTTTACGCTCTCCAGCTTCACGGTTGGGGTACCGACATTTAAAAAGGTGGCCGTTAATTCTGCCGTCTCCGCGCTCATTTTCAGAAGCGGCTTACTCTCTCGGCTTATCCTGGTATTGGTATTGTCATACATATTCAGATCCACGGTTTTGGTCACAACCTGATCCTCCGTGGTCATCTCCAGCGCCTCCACCACTTTCACAGAGGCCACATTGCTGAACTCCGATTCCGGCCCAGAAATGGTCACCACAGACGGGTTCAGCTGAATCTGGTCATCTGAAAGTACATACTCCTGCGGCAATCCCTCGCCTGCTGTGACTTCTTTTTGAACCTGGAATGTTTTTTCTATATATTTATCCATGGTCACTTCCACATATGGACCGGATTTGGGATAATCCATGGCTACATAAATGGATTTACTGGCCTCTGAGGCATAATCCACTTCCACGTAAACAAGTCTCTCCGAGGGAAAATCCCCGCTTCCCCCTAAATTTTGTGTCAAATCCGCCGTTGCCGTAAAATCATCCGCCGTAACCCGATCCAAGCTGCTTCTGCGAACCTGAACATTTATGGCAATGGTCTCCGGCGCTTCCAGTACAGCCAGCTGATAATCCTCTTCCAGGGAATCTTCAAACATGTACTCAATGGGAACATTGACGACCCTGGTAAGCACCTGATCATTCTCATTGGCGATGGCAGCCCAGCAAAGAAACGCCAGAACAAGAGACCCTATTTTCAGCAGAATATTGGTTGTAAAAAAATTTTTCAGCCTACTCTTTATTTTTTTCATGGTTCTTCCTCCGCTTCCCTTTCCACAGTCTAAAGCGCTTCACATCAATATCTTTTTTCTGGATAAAGTTCAGCTTAGCACGGAGTTTGTCCCTATCCACATCATGAAACAATTCTCCTCCAATGGCAATGGATACGCACCCCGTCTCTTCAGAAGCAATGACTGTAATGGAATCCGTTACTTCACTGATGCCCAGTCCAGCTCGATGGCGGGTACCCAAATCTTTACTGATGTCCATATTGTCAGAAAGAGGAAGATAACATGTGGCAGCTACAATCTGATCGCCACGGATGATTACTGCTCCGTCATGGAGCGGCGTATTATGTTCGAAAATCTGTACCAGCAGCGGGGCGCTGACCTTGGCGTTGAGCATGATACCGGTATCAATATACTCATTGAGCAGGATATTCTGCTCCACCACAATGAGAGCACCTGTCTTGGCCCTGCCCAAATCAAAGCTGGCATCAATGATGGCATTGATGGTTTCTTCACTAAAACGTTCCTGTTTGTCTTTGGAAGGATCCAATGGCACAATGCTGGAGATCACTTTCTGATTTCCCAATTGTTCCAGCGCTCTTCTCAGCTCCGGCTGGAACACAATGACCAATACCGTCACCATGGTCCCAATCAAATTCTGAAACAGCCAAATCAAATTGGTCATCTGGAAAATCTGAGCCGCTACATAAAGCACACCCACTGTCAGCACACCCTTCAGCAGCACCCACGCTTTCGTCCTCTTGATCCAGACAATAATGTGGTACAGCAGAAATGTGAACACGAAAATTTCCAATATATCATTCCATCCAATATTCAGTTTCGCCAGCGAAAAGGTATCGGCAAGCCACTGGGTTATCACATTCATGGAACTCTTCCCCCTTTACTCTTCCTCTTGCGCGTCTTCTGCCGCTTCCGTTATATTCTTCACCTGAACCTCCGGTTTTGTCACTGAAATTTTCGGCACAGCCTTCACGTAATAATAGTAATCATCATCCTCAAACTGCACATACTCTGTCCTGGAGTAATCCACAGCAAATAGGAAAAACTCCAGCACCGCCCCCACTGCAACGCCCAACACAATACTGATCACCACTGCCGGAATATTGACATGTACGTCAAATATAAAGTTTCCCGCCAGCACCAAAAAGGAATATACAATCGTTCCCACCGCCAGCGCCACCGCCCAGGCATAGTGGATGGACAGTCTGCGCACCGCCCAAACCAGCAGCACAGTCAGCAAGGCTGCTCCCAAAAGCAGCAACGTCTTTTCATCCCCCACTATGGAGTTCATATAATATATGATTTTCTGAATGCCATTTAAGGAACTGCTTCCAGACGAAAAAACACTGAAATCCGTCTTCACCAGAGAGACAAAGCCGCTGGTGAGTATCCCAAAACAAACTGGGACCACAGACAGCGGTCCAGCCACAAGTCCCACCGACAATATAACCGTCCCAGGAATCTCCCAGACTCCAGCTAAAATCACAGCCGTCATCAGCCATGCATTCCCCGGCTTAAACACAAAATACAGCAAAAACATCATGAGAAACAGCAGCGCTACCACTGCCGTAATCTCCACAGAAACCGCATACAAGTGCAGCAGAATCAAGATGCACGTGAAAAATGTGATGGCCGCCGAAGGCAAAAATGCACAGGCTGCGGCGGCAACAATGGGAATAAATGGGTTGTTTGCCTGACGCATGTACCCCGTCCCCAGTGTAATACTGACAAATACCGTCAGCGCAAACACAAATTTACAGACCGGGATAATATATACACTATATTTCCCGTAAAATGTCTTGATCTGCTCTCTGAAAACCAATAATCCCATCATAAGCGGGATCCTCCTACTCCATTTCCTGATATTTCGTCTTTTTCATAAAGGCGGTTCAGTTTTTTCAGCGTCACCTGATATTTTTTAATCATCTGCTTTGCCCGATCATATTTTTCACTGTAATACCAGTAGGCCGCAAACAGATAAATAATGGTGACACTCAAATATATTCCGATCAATATGATGCCCACCAGCATCAAATCTGTAAAATTTGCCAAAATCATGGACGACGCATTTTCCACCTGATAAAACAGCCAGAACAAAACACCGATGAAGAATGCCGCCGTGACAGAAAGCCATATCAGTATCATATGAAAAGATATATAATCCTTCCTATAAAACCGCATAATGGCCAACGCCTTTCTCCTTTGTCTCTCTTCAAAGCATGCCGCCTGTGTCATCAATTTTACCCTCTCTTCATTTACCATGACACCACCTCCATGCTGTTTATCCATACTTCAAAAATAGTATACCACAGTTTGTTTCAAATTTATAGAACAATTTTCTGAATTTTAAATTTTCTGACAACTTCGCCGTCATATCCCTCCCCATACCGCTTTAAATGGCTGCAGGCAGATGCAGGCGGGGATGTCAACCCACATCCCCGCCTGCATCTGCCTGCACACAATTTTATCTCTTTATAAAAAGCCCCTTATTCTTTGACTCCGAAGATGCGGATCGGCTTCTGGCTCTGGCCAGTCCCCATTGTTCTTTCGGCAAATAGATAATCAAATACACCACCGCATTCAGTATCAAAGCACAAATCACATCCACCACGGAATGCTGCTTCAAAAACATGGTGGAAAGCACAATCAGGAAACTAAGTATGAATGCTCCTCTGCGGACCATGGCGTAGCGCCTAAGCTTCTGACATCTGCTGACCGCAACGTAAACTGCCACGGAATTGAAAACATGAATGCTGGGAAGTACATTGGTGGAGGTATCAGCTTTGTAAAGCCCTTTCACCAGATCCACAAATATATTGTCCCGCTCAAATGTGACTGGCCGCAGCTGATGTCCATTGGGATAGCCCCAGGAAACCAGTAAAAACAGCGTCATTCCCAAAGCAAGGCTGAGAACCAACTGCCAGTATTCCTTAACGTCCTGATTGAAAAACGCGAAGAACACCACCACACCCGCAATGTAAACAAACCAGAGCAGATATGGAATCACAAAATACTCGCAGAACGGAATCAGATCGTCCAAGGCAGTGTGAATCATGTTATAGTCTCTATCAGTGTCCCGTTCCAAAATGAAAAAACTCAGCACATAAAATATGGCGTAGGCAGCAATTACACCCACATGTTTCCGTTCAAAAAATCTTTCCATCTTTGTTATTTCCTCTCTCATGCCAATTCCGTAGCCCTTATGTCCCCCGCTCATATGGCTCAGATGCTGCATTTCTGAAACACAGTATAAATGCTGTCGCCGCCAAAGTCAATTATATTCAAAATTTCTTAATAATTATGAAATGCTTCATTCATTAATTATCCAAAGTATTTTGCTTTTTCCCCTTTTTTCTCCAGCTTCTTTCTATCACCAACTGCGCACATATGCCAGTGAAAGCCCCTGCCGCACAACCGGAAATCAAAAGCGGCGGAAGATAAAACAGTGCTCCCAACCCCACCGCCAGGCATGCCACCAGGATCTGTCCCACATTGTGCAGCACCGCTCCCAGCACACTGCCAATCCAGATACTGTTTTTTGGAAGGATATGCCGCAGTGGCACCATTCCGCTCAGACATAACAGCCCGCCCGCCAAACTGTACATAAGTGCCATCATGTTTCCAGAAAAAAAACATCCCATAACTATCCGCGCCAACACCAGCATGAGAACTTCCCGCGGACGAAAATGATACAGGGCAAATACTGTTATGATGTTGGCCAGTCCCAACTTTACCCCCGGGATGGGAATGGGATTGGGAATCTGCAGCTCCACCACAAAAATTATTAGCGCCACTGCTGTCAGCATGGCCAGTTCTGTCATTTTTCTGATGTTCATTTGGATTCACCTCCGTTTATCCCGCTGCATCCAATTCGCTGCTGCTCTCGGCAAAGCGAATTACCAAATGATTGGGGAGACAGACAATGGGAGCCGATGAATCCAGCCACCCCATATTCACACATGTCTGATCCGGGCAATTGGCTTCCAACATATGGATTTGATGATCTCTAATTTCGATTTTATTGATTCTGCCCTCATATTCCACTTCCATGATTCCATCTTCTTCCTGCGACAAGTCAAATCGGTACAGCATTTGGCCGTCCTGCACCACTTCCACAATGGCGGTATCCGGACGTCGGTATACCAAAATGCTCCCCACAATACCCACAAGCAAAATAATACCCAGCAGAACATATGGCCATTTTTTCATCTTCATCTCTCCAAAACCCGAATCGTCTTTTCCTGTCCATCACTCAGAGAGAAATCGTCG
Source organism: uncultured Lachnospiraceae bacterium (assembly GCA_904420225.1). Taxonomy (GTDB): domain Bacteria; phylum Bacillota; class Clostridia; order Lachnospirales; family Lachnospiraceae; genus Fimimorpha. The sequence continues at coordinate 3,239 of CAJFUP010000118.1, read as the reverse complement.
GCAATTCCCTCCGTTACTATCACTTCCCCATCATCCGTCAACAGCAGCATATCAAAATCCCCGTTTTCTCTCCAATATGTCTCTGCTTTCTCCGCTCCCATGACAAACAAAGAAGTGGAAAGCGAATCACACAGTCTGCCCTCCCTGCCGATGATGGTCACAGACTGAAGACCGCTGTCAGCGGGATAACCGGTGGATGGGTCCAAAATATGCCAGTAAATATTTCCCTCTTCATCCTGGAAATAATTTTCATAGCCTCCAGACGTTACCACTGCCGCATCTCTGATCTGCAAAATCCCCAAATATCCATCTTCCCATGGCGCCTGAATTCCGATTCTCCAAGGATTACCGTCAGGTCGGGAGCCCACAGCCTGAATATTTCCCCCCAGGCTCAGCAACGCAGAGGTGACACCATATTCCTTGAGAATTTCTGTCACCAAGTCCGCGGCATACCCTTTACCGACGGATCCCAAATCCAACTGCATCCCGTCAGGAACGGTCAAATTCGTTCCATCCAGCTGAATGCGGTTATATCCCACATATGGAAGCAAAGCGGAAATTTCCTGTTGAGACGGGATCTGTTTCGTATCCGTGGTAAATCCCCAGGCAGTGAGCACAGGATAAATGGTTGGATCCAGTGTTCCTCCTGTCTTCTGCGCCATTTCCAGGGCAAAAGCCAAAAGATCTGCCGTCTCTGCACTGACGGATACCGTTTGCCCACCACTGTGGTTGGCGCGAAAAATATCACTATCCTCATCGGTGACTGACCATAACTTTTCCACCTGCTGAATTCGTTCTCTGGATCGCGCCAATGCTTCCTGGGCATTCTCTCCGTAGGCTGTCAATGTCATATACGTGTTCATAGCAAAAATATCGACGGTAGCCTCCTGGCCGTCATATCTCGAAACCGGAGCCTGACAGGAAGTCAGACACAGTGACAACAATATTGACAGCAATATCCACATCTTTTTCATGGAACTCCTCCTGTTTGCCGCCAAATGCGGCTCGTTTCAGCGGTGTGTTTTGGTGACCTTCTCCACTGCTCTGAGAAATTGCTTCACCACAGCAGAGGGATTCGGCGAATGCAACAGCCCAAACGGAATGGCATAATTCCAATATCAATATTCTGTCCCAAATTTGCCAAAATCTCCCTGGCGTTTTCCGGGGTATTCTCAAATGGAACCAGCTGAAACTTCGTATTGGAGCAATAATTCTGCACCTTGGGCCAAAGATCCACCAGCACCTGGGCTGGGGTCATGGGCGACGTGCCGATGCGGATAATGTTTTCACTTTCTTGCATGGCATTCCTGGCCCTGGTGACAGAATCTTTACTGTACTGGATAATGTATTTGGCATCCTGGTACAGAGATTTCCCGGCATTGGTCAAAACCAACCCTCTATGGGTGCGAACAAACAGCTGCAGATCCAGATTCTCCTCCAAAAGATTGATTTGCTTGATCACTGCCGGAGGAGAAATGAACAGTTTCTCGGCTGCTTTATTAAAGCTTCCAGAATCCACCACGCAGAGAAATGTTTCCAACTGCGGATTATACAATATCGCCACCGCCCTTCCTGTCATTTTCTGCGCCCCAAATAATCCGCTATCTTTGCATTCAGGGCCAAAAGTATATTACCATTTTATGGGGCAAATGACTTCTTGTCAACGCTTGATTCACTGTCCCCGCATAGCAGAGGGTTTATTTTTTGCTGTGACACAACAAAAAGGACACCTCTCTAAAATTTCTTTTAGAAACGTGTCCATTTTTGCAGTCTTCTGCAGCGATTTAATATAACTTCGCTCCCGCCGGAATCCTATCATCCACCATCAGGAGGTTCAATCCCTCATGGCCGTCTTCCTCGTGTACTGCTGAAATCAGCATACCGCAGGAATCGATGCCCATCATCTTTCTGGGCGGCAGATTCACGATGGCGATGCAAGTCTTTCCAATCAGTTCTTCCGGCTCATAATACTCATGAATACCGCTTAAAATCACCCGGTCTGTGCCGCTTCCGTCATCCAATATGAATTTCAAAAGCTTCTTGCTCTTGGGCACAGCCTCGCATTCCTTCACCTTCACGGCGCGAAAATCTGACTTGCTGAACGTATCAAAGTCAACCATCTCTTCAAAGAGCGGTTCGATCTTCACATTGGAAAAGTCAATCTTTTCAGCAGCCTCTTCCTCTGCTTTTACCTCTGCGGCAGCGACCTTTTCTGCCTTCGCCTCACCCTTCTTAACATCCAGTGACTTCATGGTGGGGAACAGCAGCACATCCCGGATGGCAGAAGAATCGGTCAGCAGCATACACATGCGGTCGATTCCAAAACCGATGCCGCCTGTGGGAGGCATTCCGATTTCCAATGCGTTCAGGAAATCTTCATCCGTATGGTTGGCTTCCTCGTCCCCCTGTGCAAACAGTTCTTCCTGGGCTGCAAAACGTTCTCTCTGATCGATGGGGTCATTCAGCTCGGAGTATGCGTTTGCCATCTCCCATCCATTCATGAAGAACTCAAAGCGTTCCACATATTCTGGGTTATCCGGCTTTTTCTTGGTCAGAGGAGAAATCTCAACGGGATGATCCATGATAAAGGTTGGCTGTACCAGGTGTTCTTCTACAAACTCTTCAAAGAATAAGTTGAGAATATCTCCTTTCTTATGCCGCTCCTCATATTCCACATGGTGTTCTGTTGCCGCTGCTCTGGCTTCCTCCAGAGTATGAATCTCATTGAAATCAACGCCAGAATATTTCTTCACCGCATCCACCATGGTCATACGCGCAAACGGCTGCCCCAAGTCCATTTCAATCCCATTGTACACGATCTTGGTGGTGCCCAGCACATCCTGCGCTACAAAGCGATACAAATTTTCTGTCAAATCCATCATACCGTGATAATCTGTATACGCCTGATACAGCTCCATCAGCGTAAACTCTGGATTGTGTCTGGTATCCAATCCTTCGTTGCGGAATACACGGCCGATCTCATAGACACGCTCCAACCCGCCAACAATTAGACGCTTCAAATAAAGCTCCAGAGAAATGCGAAGCTTCAAATCCTCATCCAACGCATTGAAATGCGTTTCAAAGGGTCTGGCCGCCGCGCCTCCGGCATTGGCCACCAGCATAGGAGTCTCCACCTCCATAAAACCTTCTCCATCCAGATACTTGCGGATACTGCTGATGATTCGTGAGCGCTTGATGAACGTATCCTTCACATCGGCATTCATGATGAGATCCACGTA
>CAJFUP010000117.1 GCA_904420225.1 uncultured Lachnospiraceae bacterium | reverse complement strand
CTTCCAGCAGAGATTTTTGCTGTTCCTGGGCATCCATGAACATAAGTGTGAAAAAGCATGTCACATGATCAAAGGTTTCATTGGCATATTTCAAATCGGTGGCATCCATCAAAATTTTTTCAAAACCATTTGGTGCCTCATCCAGCTCCTCCTGCCTCTTGTCAATGGCAGTTACCTGTTGGCGGTAGAGCCGCCCGATAATTCCCTCTCCCCCGCCGCCGATGTCGAGGATTTTTCCATTCCATTCTTTTTTTAGTGAAAGTATCATGTCCTCCATCCCATGTTTCATCCAATGCTTATAGAAGTTCTTTTTTAATTTTTGTGTGACTGCAGGAAGATCGGTTGACTCATTTTCTCAAAGATATCACTGCCTACACTGCCGCCATCGGATGCTGTTATTATAGCATTGGTCCTGGGTTCTCACAAGTTATATGTTGATGCGCTCTTCACAGAATCGATGGGTAAGAAACCGTCTACATTTGATATTTGAATGGATGAAACGTCTCATCTCCTGCGAGACTTTGTTCCAGATTGTGAATGGTTCTGCCGATGATTCGCTCATAGGTTATTCTCTGCGACTGCCAAGTAATGGTTTGCTGCAGTTTTTGGTCAAGCGCTTGGAGAATGATACGTTGTCCTTCTGTATTCAGATAAATCCCCATTTAAGTTTTCTGTTGGTTTTTGCGCGGAATGTACGAAAGAGATTCGTATATCCAGAGCGCCTTTATAAATGAGCCGTGAAATCTTTTGATACAGCCAGGTATTTCCAAAGCTGATCAGCTCGTTGATTGGATCCCTGGGATGCCGCTTGGTTCTGCTGAAAAAACAAAACGAGAGATTGACTGACTTTTCCCTGCCCACCCCTCCCCTTTTCCAAAGGTTTTGCAATTGTCCAACCCTCTCACCGCAGAAAGGAGTATCTCTATGCCCACCATCCAATTCAGTTCCCGCGCTGGCAGGGAAACATCCCACATTCCGCCCTATTTTTTCAACCACCGGCGGCAGATCTATCTGGACGGAGAGATTACCCTCATCATCAGCAGTCCCGGCGGCGATGTGATATCCGGTCTGGCCGTCTACGATGTCATGCAGCAGCTCTCCAACCCCATTGCCACCGTCTGCCTGGGCAGCGCCGCCTCCATGGCCGCTGTGCTGCTGGCCGCCGGGACGCCGGGGAGGCGGGCCGCCTATCCCCACAGCGAGATCATGATCCATCAGGTCCTGGCTGCCCACACCGGCAATTCCCTGGAGTGGATCCAAAAAGACACAGATCGTGACTGTTTCATGACTGCCCAAGAAGCCGTGGACTACGACATCATTGACCGTATTCTGTTTCCGCCCGCTGCCCGTCCCATGAAAGCCATGGAAACGCTCTGTCCCTATGATTCCGTATAGTATTGCGCCTGGGCGTGCCAGAGCTGATGATACATGCCGGTTTCATCGGCCAGGAGTTCATCGTGGGTACCCTGCTGAACCACCGCGCCCTCATGAAACACAGCGATTTCGTCGCAAAACTTGCAGGAGGACAGGCGGTGGCTGATGTAGACTGCGGTTTTATCTCCAACAATATCATTGAACTTGGAGTAAATCTCCGCCTCCGCAATGGGATCCAGCGCGGCAGTGGGCTCATCCAGAACGATAAAGGGCGCGTCCTTGTACAAAGCCCTGGCGATGGCGATCTTCTGCGCTTCGCCTCCCGAAACATTTACGCCGTCTTTGTCGTAATCCTTATACAGAAACGTGTCCAGTCCTCTGGGCAGCTTTGCCAGATTTTCCGCAAATCCCGCTTTTTCCAGGCAATCCGCCGCCAAATGCCTGTCATACTCCGCCTTTGAGGCCACATTCTCACCCAGCTTCAGTGCAAACAGCTTGAAATCCTGGAATACCACAGAGAACAAGTTCATATATTCCGCATAATTATACTTGCGGATATCAATGCCATTGAGCAGGATTTCTCCTTCGGTGGGATCATACAGGCGGCACAGCAATTTGATAAAAGTCGTCTTGCCGCTTCCGTTCATGCCCACCACTGCCAGACGCCTGCCAATCACAAATTTCATGCTTACATTGCGCAGCGCATAGGTATCGCTGCCTGGATAGCGGAAGGAAACATTGCGAAACTCCACCTGATAGCTGCGGTCACGGCGTTTCTCCACGGTGAGGCTGCCCTGATACATGGGATTGGGAATATCAAGGAAAGCAAATACCTGTTCCAGAAAAGAGGCATTATTTCTCATGTCCCCCAACGCTGAGATCAGACCGGATACGCCCCCGGACACCTTGGTGATGGAGGCCACATACTGGGTAACCGCCCCCAGTCCAAATGCCCCCGCCCATGCTTTGAGGCAGACAAACACATAAGCGGCGCCGGTAAAGATGACCGAAACCGCAGAAGACGCCGCGCTGTACAGCCCAATGGGGCCCAGGCTCAAATGGGCAAACAGTCCATTGGAACCGAAGGCGCCGTCCTTGCTGCGGTTATATCTTTCACACATCCTGTCCTGCCGGTACATTCTCACATCAGCAGCCAGCTCTCTGTGATAGCCCAGCCAGCCAAAAAAGCTAAACAGCCGGTTTCCCAGATTGTGGGAATCCGCATTGCGCGCCCAATAACTGCCCGCTTTATTGGAAAGTGCCGGGGCAAGATACGTAATGGCAAGCATAACGGCGATCACAAAAAAGATAACTGCCGGTTTGTTCAATAAGGTATACGCGCCCGCGTTTTGGGGGACGCGGCGTATAAACAGCGATACCGTCAGGGAAATGCCGCCCAGCAGCGTCAGAACCGCAGAACAGAGGGCTTCGCAGTTTGCCATTACGCGGTAAAGACCCCAGCCGCCTCCGTTTTGATTCTGGCGGATCGTGGAAAGCAGTTCCGCCGTTTCGGTTTCATCCAAATTGACATAGTCCATATCAAGAAGTTTCTCTGAAAAAATATGTTCCACCTTAAACCACAATCCCGCGCCGCGCGTTTCCTTCCACTTGTTCAAAAGTGCGGAAATCAGGGCGATCAAAGCCGCAGACCCCAATGTGAGCAGCACCAAAAAACGCAGCCGTGCGGCATTTCGGCTGCCTGCCAGCTCATCAATCACCAGCGCGGACAGATAGATGCCCACATACGGAGTCAGCGACGTCCATATGACGCAAAGCAGCCGCGACAGCACCATCTGCGGGTAACGCTTACAGAATATCTGAAATGCACGGCAGTTCAGCTTTATCATTTCACTCCATGATTTGCGTTTCGCTTTCTTTGGCATGATCACCCTCTCCTTCCCTATAATATTTACTCTGAATCGCATAGAGATCGGCATACTTGCCGCCCAGCGCAAGCAGCTCCCCGTGCGTTCCCTCCTCGCTGATTTTTCCATGTTCAATCAAAATAATGCGGTCGCAGAAGCGGGTGGATGCCAGACGATGAGAAATGTACACAGATGACTTTCCATCCGTTATTTCGCTGTACTTTTGATACATCTCCGATTCCGCAATGGGGTCCAAGGCCGCTGTGGGCTCATCCAAAACAAGAAACGGCGCATTTTTATAAAGCGCCCTGGCCAGCATGAGCCGCTGCGTTTCGCCGCCGGAAAGCAGGATCGCCCCCTCATATACGCTTCGGTTGAGATACGTCTCATATCTGTCCGGCAGAGATTCGATTTTCGTCCGCAGCCCGGCTTTGTCTATGCATTCCTTTACACGCTCCATATCCATGTCCGTATCATCCTGCGCCACATTGGCTGCAATGGTCCCGGCCAAAAGAGAAAAATTCTGGAATACCGCCGAAAACATGGTATAATAATCGGCGCGGTTGAACTTCCGTATATCGGTTCCGTCCAGCAATACCCGGCCTTGGGTGGGGTCCAGAAAGCCGCAGATCAGCTTAATGAGTGTGGTTTTCCCCGCACCGTTCAAGCCCACCACAGCCAGCTTTTCACCGGAATGCAGGGTGAGATTGATGTCCGCCAGCGTATCCTTTTCTGCGCCGGGATACCGGTAGGAAACATGTTCCAGTCTGATTTCGTACCTTCTGTCCGCTTCGGCTTCCAGGTGCTCACCGCCTTCCAATTGAAACGGTTCGTCATATTCCAGACATTCACGGACAGTGGAAAGGTCCAGGGACTGCTTGTACAGCGTGTTGAATCCCCCCAGGATGCCGGATACCCATTCCGTAAAGCCTCCCACTGCGGTAAAAAACAAAAGAAATTCTGCCACGCCCAAACGGTTCCCAATGACAAGGCCGATCAGGTATGCATAGGCAATGCCATTGCGCAGGAAGGCCAGTATAAGATCGGCAATTTTAGCCCAGATATAGACGCTCTGCGCTTTGCTGTGAAACCCGGTGAAGGCGCCCATGGCCTTCCTGTGCAAATCTTCCAGCCAGGAGCTCAGCCCGAAAATACGGATATCCTTTGCCGCGCTCAGGTCTCTCGCACAGCCGGAAATATATTCCATATGCCGTTGGTATTCCGCTTCCTCCTCACGGTGATGGTAGCCATAGCCATTCAAATAATTTCCGATGAAATAGCTGATTCCCGTGGTGGCCAAGATCACCAGAATCAGCAGCGGCTGCACCGAAGTCAATAGTGTGACATAGATCATAAACCCGAGAAGATTGGCAGTCAGCGCTGTCAATGTGGTCCAGACTGCCTCTGCGGCATTCTGGTTGGAGTTGACACACTCTCCGGATTTGGTCAGCAGCTTTCGAAATCCGTCGTCGTCCACATTGGGATACGATGTGGTGGCCGCTTTTCGGTTTAAAAGATTGATGATCTCACATCGGACGCTGATCCTGCCGAATATGGTGTTTGCATTCACGTATGCGGATGCCGCCGATACCAGCATGAGGCCCAGGACAAATCCGCCGATGGTAGACAGCAGCTCCGACACCGGCGCATGCCGCTCCACCGCCGAAAGAATTGTCGGCGAGATGTACAGTTTGATCAAATTCAGGGTCACAGTCAGTATTGCGGAAAGCAGGCTGAGAACAAGAACCTTCTTCTCGCCCGAAGTCCATGCGAGTTTTATCATGAACCATGTATTCTGACCCATGCTGTATTTCGGCTTGGGCGTTTTTTCTTTTTTCGCCATTTTTTTCATCACCAAAATTCACCATCCTTTCCGATGATCATCTTATCATAAAAAATCGTCCCCAGAATACTCTGGGGACGAATCGCTGCTATGGGGTGACGAGTTGCAAATTCTCACACTTGGGGAAGCAATATTTCTGTTGTAAACGCGCCATCCTCGCTGTTGCGGCTGATATATCCGTCCAGGCGCTCCACAATGGCGTCGATGCGGACCAGACCGAAGCCGTGTCCTTCACCCTTGGTACTGCGAAACCGCTTTCCTTCCTTTTTCATCTTTTTTCCGGCGGTGAAATTGGTGAAGGAAATGTAAAGCTGTGTATTTTTCATATCCATATACACACGAATCACCCGCTGATCCTCCGGAAGTTTCATACTGGCCTCGATGGCATTGTCAAACAGATTGCCTATAATACAGCACAAATCAATCTCCGACAAGTTCAGCTTCAGCGGAATGTTGGCATCTGCCACCACCTGGATGTTCTTCGACCGTGCCAGCGATATTTTGGAATTGAGGATGGCATCCGTCATGGGATTACCGGTCTTTATGGCCGTATCCACCGTTGCCAAATCATCGTCCAAAAGGTCAAGATATCTTTTGATGGCTTCCCAATCCTCCAAAGCCGCATATGCTTTCATGGTCTGGATATGATTGCGGTAGTCATGCCGCCATCCGCGAATCTGGCGGTACATATTGTCAACCTCGCGATAATGGGTTTCCATCAATTCCTTCTGATAGGAAGCAATCTTTTTATCTATTTTCTTGGAAAAAAATCCCATTGGTCTCACCTCATGTTGATAATGGCCCGATTTACGCCTTCATATGCGCCTCTGGGCAGAGGAATCGCCGCGCCGTCGTTCAGTCTGATTTCCGCTTTCGTCACACGGCTGATTTGGGTGAGATTCACCACTGCGGAACGTCCCACGCGGTAAAAACGGTCATCCAGCTCTTTTTCCAGCCTTCCCAGCGTCATTTTCACCGTCAGACACTGGGCGGCGTGGATGGTCACATAGTTGCCCGTCACTTCCGCGTACCGAATCTGATGGATGGGCACGCGGAACATTTCCCCGCCGATTTGAAAATGCAGTACTTTTTCGTTTTTGGACAGCTTCTCCGCGGCACGGTCCAGGACAGAACACAGCTTGTCCTCTTTCACAGGCTTCATCAGATAGTGGAGAGCAGCCACCTCATACCCCTCCGAGATATAGTCGGAATATCCCGTGATGAATACGATCTGCACCGTATCGTTGTCCCGGCGCAGCTTTTTCGCCATGGTTACGCCGTCCATATGCCCCATTTCAATATCCAGCAGCAAGATATCATAATCGTTCTCCTCGGCATAGCGGAACAGAAAATTCTCGGCAGAAGGAAACTGGGCGATCTGCACAGTATGCCCCCTGTTGGCAGCCCAACGGGCTGCCAAATCAGAGACATAGTTTCTGTCTGCATCGGAATCGTCGCAAATGGCTATCTTATAATTCATCTTTTATTTCCACCTGCACATTCACTTCTGCTCTCTGACAGCTCTCCAGCTGCACCAGCTGGTTTTCTGCCGATTCTTTCCCCTCTTTATCCGCAGCATTTGCGGCGGTTTTCCACACCGTCATGGCTTCCACCCGCAGTCCATCCACATATCTGGCATAAAAAGCGGGGATATCATGGGGATACACGCCCCGGGGAGACGGCTGCTCATCAAATACGTCCGCAGGCTGGGTTCCCTGCTGCTCCATGGTCAGATGAATATGGTCCATGGTCACATGGCGGATGGGGCTCGCTTCCTCCGCGCCCAGGAAGATACAGGACTCACATTTCAGGCTGATGTGGTCCAAACTGATGCTGCGGATGGTTCCCGGATATTGTTTTTCTTCGTTTCGGTAAGCAGCACTGACAAAAACAGGTTCGCCTTTTCCCCACCAGCGGGGCGCAAACTCCCTCTGGGGGCAGTCGGCGTAGCGGCGAACAGCGCCGGTGAGATGGTGGATATGGATGTCCTCCACCGTTCCCCCGTCCCTGACCCAGATTCCCACGGCCCGGGAGCAGTCCTGAATGACGCAGTCCGAAAACACCACATTCCGTATATCTCCATGGGTTTCCGTCCCCACCTTCAGAGCAGAATCATGGGAGTGAAGAATGCAGCCGGTGATGATAATATCCCGGCAGGGTCCGTATTTTTTGGCCATCATCTTAGTGGACTTGACCACAATGGCGTCATCGCCGGTTTGGATGACACAGCCGTTAATGATCACATCCTGACAGCAGTCGGGATCAATGCCGTCATTGTTGGCTCCCCGCACATCGTTTAGGATCTGGATGTTCTGCACGCGGACCCGGCGGCATCCCGCCATATGCAGCGTCCACATGGCCGCATCCTTCAGGGTCACGCCCTCCACCCGAAAATCCGAGATGTCCTCAAACAGCATCAGCCGCGGCCGAAAGCCCCTGACATTCTTGGGACATTCTCCCAATCCGCCGTCGGCTCCATCGTCATAAAAGATCCGGTCGCCCTGGCCGTAGATGGTGCCGCTGCCGGTGATGCTCACATGCTCCGCATGGATGCCGCCCAGGAAACAGCCGTCTTCCCAGCCGTCCTCCCAGGACTCGTCCCCGCTTTCTCCCTGATGGACTGCGGAAATGTTGATGATATCTTCCCGATTCAGACTGCAGATCAATTCTGCTCCGGACTCCAGATGGAGATCCACATGGCTCTTCAGCTCAATGGTTCCCGAAAGGAAACGGCCCGCCGGAATCAAAACCCGGCCGCCGCCCTGGACACTGCAAACATCCACTGCCTTCTGAATGGCCGCCGCGCTGTTGGTGATTCCATCGGCCACGGCGCCGTAATCCAAAATGTTGTAAACTGTCATAATAATAAACTCCTCTCTTCCGCCCACTTGTCTTCTTTCTGCATCTTCAGACTCTGTGCCGCATTTGCCATTGTCTCGCTTCTCTCTCCAGTATACTGCTTCCCGCCGATTTTGGCACCCCCGCCCATGTCAATCCAGATTTAAGTCAGTTCCAGATCTAAACCTCCAGCTCCCGCTCCCGAAACCGCTTCTTCCAGGATCCCCGGAAAAACCGGGATGCCAGCAGAACACAGCGGGTCACATTGTCACAGACCATACAGATCCACACCCCCTCCAGACCAGCGTCCAGCAAAAATAAGCACAGACAGGTGCCTGCAATGCGTACACCCCACATGGACAGGATAGAGAAGAAAAACGGCGCCTTGGTATCCCCGATGCCGTTGAAAATCCCCTCCAGGATAATCAGCGCTGCAAATACCGGCTCTGACACCGCCACGATGCGCAGTACCCGAATCCCTCCGTTTATGACTTCTGCGTCTGAAGTAAAAATGGACATCATAAAACCTGGAAACAGAAACAGACACAGCCCTGTAATGGTCATGAGCACCACGGCAATGGCCGTAATCAGCTTCGTCACCTGCCGGAATTTATCCGCATTGTTTTCCCCCAGGGAGTTGCCAGCCAGAGTGGAAGCCGCCGCCTGCATGCCGTATCCGGGGATATAGCATGCCTGTTCCGCCGTGATGGCGATGGAATGGGTGGCCAAGGCAATGGTGCCCAGCCTGGTCACCAACGAGGTGAAAACCACCTGTCCTAAGCAGGCGCTGACCCGCTCCATGGCCACAGGGAACGCCACGCGAATACACCGTCTGGCCGTGTAGGCGTCAAATCGCAGGGATTGACCTCTGGGCGAAAGCAGCGGATTTTTCCAGTATGTCCGCAGCATCATGATGCCGCCCACACAGTACGACACTGCCGTTGCCAAGGCTGCCCCCGACACCCCCATGCCTGCTCCCGGAATCCATAATTCCAGACCTCCCACGGTCATGGTTCTCGTCTCGTAGATCAGGAAGAAATTCAGGATAATGTTGGTCACATTCATCACCAAATTGGACAGCATGGGATGTTTGGTATCCCCTACGCCCCGCAGGGCAGAACCCAGAATGATGATGGCTGCCCGGAAGAGAAGAGGCGCGCAGATCAGGGAAAAATACATGGACGCGTCACTGCGGATCTCTTCTTCCGCCCCCAGCCATCCCGGCAGAAATGGACTGATGGAAAGGGTGATGACCGTCAGGATCGCTCCTGCTGCCGCAATAAAATACAGCGCCTGAATTCCCGTCTTTCTGGCTCGCTCCTCATCTTTGGCTCCCACCGCCTCGGCGATATAAGCCAGCACACCGATACCCAGAGCAAACAGCGGAGAATTAACCAGCCAAGTCATGGTGGTGGTAAGCCCCGTGGCCGCCGACGCCTGGGGACTGATTCTCCCCACCATGGCCGTGTCCGTATACTGCACCACTGTCTGTAAAAGCTGCTCCAGCACGGCAGGCCAAGCCAGTGTGTATATGGTTTTCAGCATGGCGCCGTGGCGGCTGCGCCATGTTCGCATCCGTGTACTCACAAACATATCCTCCCATAAAACCATTTTCCGCAGCTGTTTCCTCCTCCTTTCCGCCACCAGCGGGTAGATAGGACAAAACTGCCACCGCTATCTCCCACCAGTTTACTCTTTCTTTCCTTTCTTGACAAGCCTTCATTTTCTCCCATATCTACCCATTCCCATCATCTGTTTCCCTTTCCAACAGCATCTGCGGTAAAATAGCTTCCCGTCCATGTTTCTAGAAAGAACTGCCGCGCAGTCCTCATCGGCAACGGATGAGGACTGCGCGGCACTCCCTCTGCGCAAACAACGCTATTCCTTTTTCTTTTTTTGCCTGTATCTGTCATTCACCGGATTTCCTGGAGAATCTCCTTCATGGCCTTAAGGAATTCCTCATTGTCCTCCATGGTGCTGACCGATACCCGGCACAGCATGGGGCAGTTGATCAAAATTCCCCTGCGGATCAGTTCCGCTCTGACCTGCATATAATCTCTGTACGGCTCAAACATGATAAAATTGGTCTGGGTGTGGTATACGGTGCAGCCCAGCTCTTCCAGCCCATTTTCCAAATATCGGACACCCTCCACCACCTTTTCCTTGGCCTCGCGATAATATTCCTGATCATCCAGCGCTTCCATGACCGCATACATACCCGCCCGGTTCACGGAACTGCCCGGACACTTTCCCATGGCAGCAATGACGGCCTCATCGGCGATGGCATACCCCACTCTGACTCCGGCCATCCCATAATATTTGGAAAAGGTTTTCAAAACCACCACCGGCTTTTGACATCCCTCCCGGATCAGAGAGACCATGCTCTTACAGTCCGGCGCCGTGGCAAACTCCAGATACGCCTCATCGAAAAGGATCACGATATCCTCAGGAACCTTTTCCACGAACTCCCGCAGCGCACGCTCCGGCAGATACTGACCAGTGGGATTGTTGGGATTGCAGACAACGATCATTTTGGTCTTTTCTGTTATGGCGGCCAAAATGCCGTCCAGGTCATAGCCCTTATTCTCTGTCAGCGGAACCACCACGCTCTTGGCACCGCGGATCCCCGCCATATCCAGGAAGGCGGCAAACGTGGGACACATGATCACCTCATCTCCCGGATTCAAAAACGCAATCCCGCAGGTCTCAATCAGAGCGCTGGACCCGCAGCCCGCCATGAAATTGGTCACCTTCAGGCCATAAAATTCCGCCAACTTTTCCTTCAGCGGCGTCGCGCCGAAGTCACCGTACCAGTTTCCCTCTCTGGCCTTTTCCTGATACGTCTTCAGCACTCTGGGAGACATGCCGAAGGGATGTTCATTCAGCCCCATTCTGCGCAGCGTATTGATATCGACTCCCAAATTTCTGCTGGCTCTCCTGGATTCTTCTTTGTTCAATACGGATTCACTCAAAATATTGGTAAGGTTCATAATTTCTCCTCCTCTATGCAGAATACGTCGTTTCATCCGCCATGGCCCGGCCCGCATTTTCCCCGAGAGGACGCGGCGCTGACGCCGGCGCCCATGACCTGTGACGCCACTGTGGCGATGGCGGCGCCAGCCACTCCCATACCCGCGATACACACCAATATGTAATCCAACACCACATTGCACACAGCTCCGATGATATTGGCAAACATGGAATATTTGGCCGCGCCTTCCGCCCGAATGATGGCCGCCAGACCCTGGTTGAGCATATTGAACACCTGACCAAATACAATGATTTTCAGATAAATCAGGGCATATTCGTAGGTTTCGGTCCCCTCCTTTGCCCCGCACAGAGAGACAAAGGGCTCTGCAAACACATAAAAACAAACCGAGACAATGACTGCCATCAAAATTGCCTGGATCACCACATTGGAAAACAATTTATTGGCTCTCTCATAATTGTTCTTTCCCATGGCCAGCGATATCATGGAAGCCCCGCCCACTGTGATGAACAGTGACAGAGCGATGATGATATTGTTAAATGGGGATAGCACGGAAATCCCTCCCAGGGCGTTCCTCCCCACAAAATTGCCCACAAAGATTTGATCCACCGTTCTGTACAAATAGGTAGTAAATGTACCCAGCAGCCCTGGAATCGCCATGGAAATCAACAGCGGAAACAGGGGCTGCGTTTCCAGGCTTCGCGTCTTTTCATTTACTGTTCCCTCCACTTCCCATCTTCCTTCCACTCCGGCTTCCCAAGCCATGCAGCGCCGGCAGGCGGCAAAAAGAATACAAAAAAGGCGCTCTGCCCTCTCGGGCCGAACGCCTTTATTCGTGTCTTTTTTCTTCTTTCTCACCGCCGCATTGTTTTTCAACCGCTGGCTTGTGAATCACATTATACATGAGCAAAAATAATTTATCAACTATTTTATTTTTTTTCGTAAATTTTATTTGATTTTATTTTCTTTTTATATTTTTTGTGTTTTTATTTCATATTTCAATTTTCTGTCTGTCCATTGAAGTAAATAAATCTACCCAACATAACCGATGCATATGCGGTCTTTTCTATACATATCTTCCATTCCCTCTCTCCTGACAGTTCAATCATTTCTTTGACATTCCCAATATAATATTTTTGTACCAGGGGCAAAAGGCCGGAAATACGCCCTGTCATCGCAGCATGGCAATATATAAGCCAGGATTTTCCGCATAATATTTTATTTTTTCAAAAGAAATGATGTACTTTTTATCCCGAATGTATTATGATTAATACAGAAGAGTTTCCACGGGAATACAGTCTCTGTATGGATTTTTCTGCAATGTGATGCCGCTGCCATCCCCAACGCGGCGCCCATTGCCATAGAAACATACGGGGCTGTTCAGATAAAGAGAGATGGGGGATATGGGATAGCGAAACGTTTCGGGATACAATATCCCCCATCACTACGCAATTGTCACAGGAGGTTTCTTTTTATGTGCGACGCAACATACGACATTACATACTCTGACCTAAATCCCACTCTGCTGTTTGCGGGAAAAAATTATGCACACGAAACAAAGCCGCCCCACTGCCACGACCACACAGAAATTATCTGTGTCCTGTCTGGAAAAGAACAGTACTATCTGGACGGCGAGATCTTCAATGTGACCACGGGAGATATTATTATCATCAATCCCGGTGTCATGCACAGCAGCATTGTGCCGGATCCGGAGGATCCCGCCCTCCTTTTTTTTACCGGCTTTACCAATTTCCATTTCCGGGGTATGGAGCCCAATCACATCTGTCAGCCGGACGGTTCTGTGATTCTCCATACCAACAGTCAGGTTCGCCAGGACATCATCGGCCTATGCCTGCGTATGGTGGCGGAACGATATTCTGACCAAGTGGGCCAGTATTTCATGCAGAAAACGTATCTGATCCAGCTTCTCCTGCTGATCATTCGCCAAATTGTGGCCAAGCCCGAGCGCCAGGCAGAAACCTGCCGCTTTGAATCCTACCACAAATCCTATGTGGTCAACGAAATCCGCAATTATCTCAATGCCCACTACACGGAGAAAATTTCTCTGGACCTCATAGCCAAGAATATGTATCTCAGCTCCGCCTATATCTCCAAGATATTCAAGGAGGAAACCGGGGAACCCCCCATCAATTATCTCATCAAACTCAGGCTGGAAAAAGCCAGAGAGCAGCTGGAGAGTCAGACAGAAGACAGCGTTAAAACCATTTCCAACAGTGTGGGATACGAGGACGTCTACTATTTCAGCAAGCTTTTTAAGAAATACTACGGCATGTCTCCCCTGAATTATAAGTCCAACTACAGAAAAATCAGCTAATGTTTTGACGCATTAGCTGATTTTTTTCCCTTTAATAAAACGCGCGGATCCTGTGATACCACACACCCGCAGGATCTTCTGTCTGTTTCATATAATCTGACATGATATCCATGTATTTTTCCTTTATGTCACGGTACGCCGGATCGTAGCACACATTGCGCAGCTGATACGGATCGTTTTTCAGATCATACAGCTCTCCCCGCTCACTTTCATTGAACGTAAACTGGTAGGAGAGATCCCGTACCATTCTCTGTCTGGCCACATAAAAGTGGCTATGATATTCACAAAAAATATGCTCCCTGCCGTTGGATTCCCGCTCCCCGTTCATCAGCGGCAGCAGGCTCTCCCCGTCCACCGGCTTGGGCGGAGTGACTCCGGCCACGTCCAGAATGGTTGGCATCAGCTCCTGGAGCATCACCAGGCTGTGGTTATCCCTGGTTCCTGCCCCCTTTACCACCAGAGGCACCCGATAGATCTCGTCAAAGGTGAACGCCCCCTTTTCAATAAGCTTATGGGCTCCCAGACAGTCCCCGTGATCGGCGCCGTAGATGATGATGGTATCTTCATACAGGCCCGTCTCCTTCAATTTTTCCACCATCATGCCCACCAAATCGTCGATCATGGTACAGTGGCCGTAATAGCGGGCGATGATC
Organism: uncultured Lachnospiraceae bacterium; assembly: GCA_904420225.1. Taxonomy (GTDB): domain Bacteria; phylum Bacillota; class Clostridia; order Lachnospirales; family Lachnospiraceae; genus Fimimorpha. Next base: position 22,720 of record CAJFUP010000117.1, on the reverse strand, counting down.
TCCTGAAATCCCGGCCAGCCATAATCTCCAAGCCCCCACATCTTCTCCGACAGATAGTATCCGTACGGCTTATCGGCAAACGTTTCACAGTAGCTGGGGTGCTCTGGTATGGACTTGGGATCATACATGGAATAATACGGCTCCGGTACAATACTGGGGCTGTGGGGCCCCCAAAAATTGGACCAAATGAAAAACGGCTTATCCTGTTGTTTGGCCTGGTCAATGAGCCGGTTGGTCTCCTGGGCCACAAAATATTCGATGGTACTCTCCAAAGGCCCTTCATGCCGACAAAACATCTCCTGAATCTGCAGCGCCGGATTGTTTCCCATGAACCCATGGGAGACATCCACATGGTCAAATCCCTTTTGTTTCAAGTATTCTTCATAGTAATTGGGAGTATTATCCGGCGGTTGGTCAAAACGCAGATGGGGAAACACCCGGCTCCCTGGAAATCCATACCCCATAAACGCTTTGCTGTCTTCACAAAAACCACACTCTTTTGGCTCCCGGCTGGGCGACACATGCCACTTTCCCGCATATCCGCAGTAATATCCGGCATCCCGCATGCATTCCCCCAAAAGCGGCGTCCCTTCTTTGATATCCGTAAAATTATCAATGACGCCGTGGCGATGGGGGTACAGCCCCGTCATAAGGCTGGCCCGTGAGGGCGCGCAGATGGCGGACGTGGTAAACGCATTGGTAAACTTCATCCCTTCCCGGGCCAGCTCATCAATATGCGGCGTCCGGCAGATTTCATTGGCGCCGTAAGAGCTCACCGTATCCCACCGCTGCTGATCGGACAAAATCAGCAGTACATTTTTTCTCTTCCCCATAAAATCCCTCCATCCTTCCCCAACATCCAAACGCGCTTTTCCCTGGTTTTTCTTTCTTCTCTATTCCAGCCGCGCCGTCACCAGCGTGTCGTCCTTATGAATCACCGTATCTCCGTTGGGAATGATATTTTTTTGCCCCCTCTTGATCATCACCACCAGCATCTTGTGATCTTTTGCAATGATCTTCAGCGGCTGCCCGTTCCATCTATGCCCCTTGCCGATATACACCTCCCGCAGCGATAAGTTCTCTCTGTCCTGGAATGTGGGCGCGGCCAGCACCAGCAGATCCCCTTCTTCCAGCTTCGTCTCCCCATCGGGAATGATCGTCTCCTTGCCTCTGAGCACCATGGTCACCAGCATATCCTGAAACACCGGAACTTCCTTCAAGCGATATCCGGCAAAAGGCGCGCCCTCCGTGATATGGGCTTTCACAAATGAAATATCCTCCTCATCCTGATAGTCGTTGAATGTCTTCAGCACGTTGGCATGACGGTCCACCATATCCAATTTTTCCGCCGCCCAAGGAAGCAGCGTTCCCTGAAACGACAGCGACAGCAGAACAATGACGAATACCAGATTAAACAAATCGTAGCGCATGGGTATCTGTTCCAGCACCACATAAATACTGAACACAATGGACGCCACACCGCGAAGCCCGGCCCAAGAAACCAGGCCGATCTGCCGCATACTGGCGCCAAAGGGCTTTAAAAGAGCAAACACCGCCGCAGGCCTTCCCACAAATGTCAAAAACAGCGTGATTAAAAGCGCTGGCACAAACACGGCAGGAAGATCCACCGGCGTCACCAAGAGTCCCAAGAGGAAAAAGATCACCATCTGAGCCGTCTCCGTCAGGACATCGAAAAAATGCACCATGTCTTTTTTCTGGGGAAGAAAGCCATTTCCCAGAAAAATTCCGCACAGATACACACTTAAATAGCCATTTCCGCCGATCACAGAAGGGAGGGCGTACGCCACCACCGCCGAGGCAAACAAAAACAGGGTTCGGGAGTGGCTGATGGGAAAATCTATTTTATTCATCAAGACCAGAGAAATCTTTCCCACCAATAGGCCGCAGCCGATTCCCAGAGCCATTTGCTGAAGCAGCATCCACGGCACCGATACCTCCCGCCCTGTCAGCAAAGCCAGCGTCACCATGGTCAGCAGATACGACATGGGATCATTGGAGCCGGACTCCAGCTCCAGCATGGAGTCGGTATGATACTTCAGCGCCAATTTCTTGGAGCGCAGCACATTGAACACCGAGGCCGCGTCGGTGGACGAGATCACCGATCCGATGAGAAAACTCTCCAGCCAGCCCAAGCCGAAACACAGATAGACAAATCCGCCCACCAGCCCGGCTGTAAGCGCCACCCCCAAAGTGGATAGCAAAAATGATTTCACTGCCACTGGCCTGGCTTCCCGAATGTTGGTGCCGAAACCGCCGTAAAACATGACAAAAATCAGACATACCGAGCAAACCGTTTCCGACAAATCATAATCATTGAACGGGATGCGAAAAAAACCATTTTCCCCAAAACAAATTCCCAGCCCGATGAATACCAGCAAAGACGGTATGGGCAGTTTATCTGCCACCCGGCTCATGAAAATACAAATAATAATAACAATACCGGCAAAGAGCAGAATTTGAGCCATGCAACACCTTCCTTTTCTTTATACATGCCGTCTGCGCCCAGGCGCAGTCCGGTCCCAACGGTTACTTCCCCCCTTTCCCCTTAAGGTGTCTGAAAGGCAATGCGCTCCGTCCCATCTTCCACGAAAATCGTCCCGCAGCGCTTCAGTCCATTTTTTTCCAGCACATGCTGCATTACCTCATTTTTCTCATGCGTATCCCCCCGCATATTTGGCCACTGGCTCAGGCACCAGCGGATACAGTGGGACGCCACCCCCTTTTTCTTTCCGGCGGAAGCGATGCGGTGCAGAACGCCGTAGGGTTTCTCGTTGAGCCATGCGCCTTCTGTGATGTTCTCATAATTGGGTTCCTTCCCCACGAAAAATACAAAAACCCCTTCCAATCCGTCCTCATCCACTGCTGTGTACAGCTGCCCTTTGGCAATATCCCCAGCCACCAGCTCCCTGGAGGGATACTCGGTTCCCCACTGGCTGGGATTGCCGTGCTGTGCCATATATGTCTGGGCAGTATGATAGATTTCCATGACAGCATCCAGCTGTCCCATTTCTGCTTTTTTGATTTCCATAGTTCCTCCTACAGAGCGTATACCTTCAGATTGGCATACTCGCCGATCATGGGTGCCAGCTGGCGGAATCCGATCTTGCCGCCCTCCAGCAGCGGTCCATAGGTCTGCCCGTCATCCACAAAACAGAATGTCTCCAAATCATTGACAAAGAAACGAACGGTATTTTTATATTTCAGCACTGCTGCGCGGTACGGGCCTTTGGCATCGGCCACGCCGGGAATGGGATCTCCTCCCTGAGCCACCAGATGAAATCCGTAGCTTTTCCGCAGATTGCAGGTATGGAATGCCCTCTCATCCGGTTCTTTTCTCCGAAAATACGATACATGGAATGCATTGATATCCCCGTGATGGTACAGCGGATATTCCCCGGTGCGGGGCGCCAGGGATGCGTCAAACAAATCCTCCCCATTTTTCCCCTGGGCCGCGAAAAACAGGATGCTCAAACCCGGCTCTTTCACCGGCCAAAAATCCCACTGGATATACACATCCGAAGGGAAATTCTGGGGACACCACAGCACATAATTGGCCTTCTGCCCTTCCGCCGCGCTGAGGGCATTTTCCAGACGGAGACGCCCCTGGGGAAACGATGCCACTGCGCTTCCCTCCAGCACAAAATCTTTGATATCCGTCTCGGAAGCCAGCGGGTTGTCATAAATCAAGTTCCAGGAATCCACTCCATATTTCTTTAAATCCATGATAAAACCTCCCATTCCACGGTCATAGGCCGCATTTTTCTCTGCAAGACGATGCCCATATCTGCCGCCGTCCTACTCCTTTTATCATAAATGATTTTCCTTCCCCAAGTCAACCTGCGGTTCCGGCCAAATGGCTTCACGGCTCCAATTTTTTCAAAATTTCCCACATCTGGTCCGGCTCCAGCACAGAAAGTCTCCGGCAGCGGTATCCCTCCACCCGCGGATCAAAGCCGCAGATGGAGCCGAATTCACAGTAATCGCAAGGCGTCTTCTGACGGTAGGCATAGGGGCTGACGGGAATCTCTCCCCGCATCATTTCTTTGCCCAATGCTTTTGCCTTTCTTAAACCAAAACGACAGAGCTGCTTTATCTGAACTGCATTGGCCGCCATGGCGCGGCCGGACAGGGATCCGTCCGCCCTGGTCTCCAGATGTTTCACCACCTTGGAGTGCTTTCCCCCTGTGTGATCCAAAAGAGCCAGGGCCGTCGGATCTTCGTTGGTGAGGCCATTCATCCGCAATTCCTTTAAGATGGCTTCCTGCGCTTCCTGCTCCTGGGTTTCCTGCTCCTGGATCTCCTGGCCATCCACAATGGGGTCTTTGATATTGTAATAGTAAATTCCCGCCGGAATAATGTCCTTATCCGGGTGTCTGCGGCGGCTCAATTCCAAAGCAGCCTCCAGGTAAATGATCAGCTGCAGCTGCAAGCCGTGATAGATTTTCGTCAGATCAAACTCTGTATTGCCAGATTTATAGTCAATGACTTTGACATAAACACAATTTTCCTGCTCCGCAACATCGATCCGGTCAATGCGCCCCTGGAGAGCCATGCGGATCCCATCCTCCAGCGGAAGTTCCATGGAAGACAAATGATCTTCCGGGGTGAAATCCACCTCGCTGAACGAACGGGTAAAACCTCCCATTCCCCACTGCCTGGACAAAGCCCAGATGGTGCGGTCCGTCATGCGCTCCAGCCGTTTCACCAAATACTGATTTCTGGCCGAACTCTCAAAGATGGTATTGCCATAATCTTCCGTGACCCGCTGGACACTCTTTTCCACATAGCGGACCCGCTCTTCCACTGTCAAATCCGTCCACACCCGCTTTTCCTCTTCCATGGTGCGGAAAAACATCTCAATGGATTTATGAAAAATATTCCCATAGTCCACTGCCTCCAGCCGGTATTCCGCTCTGGGGGTCAGACGGAGTCCATAGGCCAGGAAATGGGCATAGGCACAGGAGGCAAATCGCTCCAGCCTGGTGACGCTATTTAGCGGCGTCTCCCCAAACAGCTTTCTGGCGGCTTTCTTGGTCAAAGCTTCCTGCCGATAGCCGTAAAACAACCCCTCCCGAATCCCCCGAATCCGATCCTCATATTGGGGATGGCGACAATACCATCCATACAGCGCTTTCCACCAATCTGCCTTTTCCCCATTTCTCGCCGCGCTCATACCCTGGATCAGCACCGGAAAACTGTTTTCCGGCTTCATGATGCCATCCAGTCCCATGGCGGCTCGGTCATGAATCTTCACATCCATGCCGGGGAACAGACGACGGACAGCGCCGATTACATGGGAAGGGCGCAGTGCCTTTCCCTGGCTGTCGGTACCGGCATAAACCAGATAGAGCCGCCTGGAGGGCTTGGCCAGCATTCGGTATAAATAATATTTCTGGGTAAAGCTCTCTTCCCTGGAAGTGGGCGCCAACTGTGCGCCGCAAGCCTTTAAAATTTCCCTCTCCTGATCTGTGAACAGACCGCCTTCCGCCGCCTTCCTGGGCAGGACACCGTCATTGACGCCCAGAAAAAACAGGGCCTTGACCGTTCCCAAACGGCTGCGCATCAGATCTCCGATCATCAGCTGATCCACCGCAGGCGGAATGAGTCCCACCTGAATATCGGAAAATCCCGCCTCCAGAATTCGGGTATATTCATCCAGGCCGACTTCCTCCTCCCCCATGAGACGCACAAACTGATCGAACAGCTCCATGACCTTCCCATAGGCCTGTTCATATTCCTTCTGCTGATGAAACAGGCCCTGCTTGGCAAATTCCCCAGCCATGCCCCGAAGAGAGGCCTCCGCCCCCACCAGGTCCAGCACACGCCACACGCTTTCCGTCCATCGGCGCACAGTCAAAACAGAGGGACGCCTGCCGCTCTCCTGCTCTCCTGTCAGATACTGATAAAAGAAAAGAAACGGCTCCACAGCCTTTTGGCGCCATTGATTCATCTGCTCTATCTTGGTCTTCACAAATCCCGGATAGCTCCTGGTCCACGGCTCCTGCCACTTCTTTTTTCCCCGAATTCCCAGGGCAATGACGTAGTTTTCCAGCTGATCTGTCTCCTCCCTTCCCATACCCGAGAGAGGATTCTTCAGCCAGGCAAACATGGAATCATAAGAGAATCCCTGGGATACCACAGCCAGCAGACTGCGGATCAGCTCCACCAAAGGATTGCCCATAAGGTTTTTCTTTCGGTCGATGAAATATGGGATTCCCGCCTCTGTCATCTGATGCGTCACAGCCGGTTCATACAGAGAAGTATCCCCCACCACCACACCGATGTCCCGATATTCATAGCCCTCTTCCCGCACCAGGCGCAGCACCTCTCCCAGAAGAAAGGCCACTTCCTCCGACGGATTTTTTGCCTGATGGATGGAAATGGCCTGGGAGAGCGTCCCATCCCAGATCTGGCAAGGGTAGCGGTATACATTCCGCTCCAAAAATGCCAGCATGGGTGGCCGCTCTTCCTCTTCCCGGATGAAGAGATGATACGATTCCTTGCAGGGACACCCGGCCTCCTCTGCCAAAAGGCGCAGCTTTTCTGTCATCTGATAACTCATGTGAAAAAGCCCGCATTCCTGTGAGGAAATCCCCCAGTCTGCCGCTCCTTTCTTCCCCGTTCCCGGAGGGTACACTTCTCTCCCCACCGTCACCGTACACGCAATATGGCGGGCGCAGGCCATCAGCACTTGGAGCAGCTGATACTGCACCGGCGTAAATCCGGTAAATCCATCCAGCACAATGGTGCTCTTTTTAATATACCCCGAAGCGTCCGCCACACGGCACAGCACTCCCAGCAGCTCTTCTGCCGTGATGTAGTCCTCTGAAAGCGCCTCCTGAAACGCCCGATAAACCACCCGCATGTTCTCCAGCTTCGCTTTCAAAAGAGGCGCCCGGTCCAGCTTTGACACCAGCTGATCCAACTGGGCGTCCTCCATCCGATACTGGTAAAACTCAGAAACCATGGACTTCAGCTGCTGAATAAATCCGATTTTATTCCAATTTCCGGCAAAAGCGGTCAGCTGATCTTGTTTTCCGGCCGCCACATTTCTCAGAATCATGATCTTTCCCGTATCGTCCAGGATGTTCTGCTCCTTCATGGCCAGTTCATCAAATACCCGATATGCCAGTCTGCGGAAGCTTAAGACGTCCACGTTGGTCAGGACATGGCGCGGGTGGAGAACCAGCAGCTCCTTCTGAACCTGAAGTGTGGCCTGTTCCGGAACCAGCACCAGAAAATTCTGATCTGGATGAAGTTCGGACTGATGGATCATCTGCCGATAAATGGATTCCGATTTTTGGGAGACAGCCGTCCCGTAGATAAACTGCAGTGCCATATACATCTTCCTTTCCGCCATGATGGATTCCCTTTACCTGGCCGTTGGCAGTGTGCCAGCTATGTTAGTATTGTACCATGCCGGAAGTGGAAAGTCATTTGTTTTTCGCCATGGCTGCCATGGCCACCGGGATATCGGAAGACTGTACGTCCACATCTCCTCCCACAACCGCTTCAAAGTGCTCTGACAGCACCAGATTTCCGGCCGTTTTGAGCCGACAGGACCTGCCAGGTTGGCTCTGCACCAAATATGTCTGACCTTTGGTTGCCAATGTATTGCCCAGGAGAAGCACCTGCGTCACTGGATAAGGCGTCTGATGATCCGGCAGAGCCTCCAGTAACACGGTGCTGCCATCCAGCACAGAGTTCACCACTTTGATGGTATCCACCGGGGTGATGCTGCGCACCAGACAGCTGATTTTGTTCTGCACCACCACGTTTTCAAACACCAGATTCTGCTGTACCGGCATCTGGGCGCCCGGATAGACGCTCCTGGAATATTGGTCGTGATCAAAGTGGATGGACAGGGCCTGTTCCCGCTCTTTCTGCAGATGAATGTCCTTAAAGTGGATGTTGCGGCAGCCGCACTGATATGTCACTTCTTCCTGCACCATCACCCAGTGGATACCGTCCAGAGTTTCCATGCCCTGAAGATGGGTGGGCGGGGTCAAGGAGCGATACCGCTTTCCGTCCGGCTTCTGGAATGCCCGGTAGACACGGCCTGCACTGACCACGGTGTCAGAATTTTGGATCTCCATGCCCGGATACCAGTCCACCCAGGCGCCGGCCAGGATACGGCAGAAATAGCCGGTGGTGTCTTCATCGGCCAGATCATAGCAATCCTCAATGAGACCATCCTCGATCCAACCCATCTGGGGATTGGCCACCGCATAATCATGGGCATTGAGAGCGATGGGATCATCGAAGGTACGAAACAGACCGTGGCGGATGACAAATTTGCTGCCAGTGCCCAGATGAACAGCATCCTTGCGGCCCTCCACATGGATCCTCTCTATCACCAGGTCTTCAAACGTACACACATGAATGCCGAAGCTTAGCCTGGGCAGATCCATACATGTGAAATCAAAAATCCGCAGATTCTTCACATAGAAGAATGACAGCTCCCCTGTGAGACCGTAAACTCCGGCATGATATCTGGCTTCCACCCCGTTGGTGATGAGATGAAGACCTTCCAGTGCTATGTCTTGATCCCAGACCCGGGTGAAAGCGCCCCGGTTGGCCAATACAAAAGATCCCACAGAAGAGGCGGAACGCTTGATGAACACACCGGGGCCGAAGATCAGCCGGGTGTGGCTGCCGATATAAAGGGTGTCTTCCAGCTCATAGGTGCCGGGCTCCTGGATCCCAACGGTACCGCCCCCATCCAGCAGATCCTGGAGAATCACCGCGTTTTCCCGCCCAGTATTTTGTGGGGAAAGGCGTTTGGCAGACCAGGAAATCTCACTTTGCACCGTATGGCGCATATCCGGCTCGGTGAGGATACGCAGCACATAAAGCGGCGTCAGGTCATGGCTGACGAGACCGTCTTCTGTCTGGAAAGACCAGCTGCCCGAACAGGTGACCCGCAGGGTTTTTCGGCCGGAAACGGCTGTGCCCTCCTGCTCATTCAATATCCATGGTTCATGGGACAGCCATGTCACCTGCAGGGGATGGGCCTGGGGAAAAGTCCAGGTATCGGTGACGGTAAGCGTCCTCTGTTCCAGCAGCCCACGGCGGACGCCGGTGACGGAAGCGCCGTAGAGCATCCCGGTGTCCACACCGAATAGATAGTCTTCCTGCTGCTTTTGTGCGTATAAAATCCGGGGTTCCGGCATGGCCATATCTTCCAGAGACAGCTCTTTTTCCACCGGATATCCGGCCATGGCGGCGGCATCTTGTCCCACCTGGCTCTCGGCGGTCATGTCCATATCCCCAGGGCAGGCCAGATTATGGTATTCTTTCCGAGCCATGAGGAGGGACGCCGTATTGCCATAGTTGACCGTCCCGGCATCCGGAAGCAGAATATCATCCGCATCCTCCAGGATGATTCCTCCCCGGTCCTCGTGAAAATGACCGGTCAAGGGGTTGCGCTCTGCCGTAACCACCAGCTTTGTGCTGCCCCGGCGCCAGCTGAGGAGTCCTGCCTGCGGATCGCTGAATTCCTCCTCCTTGGGACGGTAATAAGGCTGTAAGTCTGCCTGCTCTTTATAATACTCGCACAGCAGAAGATCCAGGGAAGAGGATTCCGCCGCCTGACCGCCTTCCAGGCGGGCCGTCAGATACGAACTGCCCTGGGGAAGCGCCCCCATGGCAGTCATGAAAATCAGCAGCAAAAGAGACATGGGATTTCCATGGCAGCAGTTGACCGGAATCCATACGCCGGTCCTGTCGGTGGAGGACAGCATAGCTTCCACATATCTGCCGGATCGCAGGAATCGCTCCGGCAGAATTTTTTGCACCAAACGGCCGGTGATATGAGCATACACATGCCACAGCTGCACAGAAGTACTGAAACTATACTCATAGTAGCCAGGACCTTCGGCACAATGGCCATTCTCCGTGAGATAGGTCTCCAAAAGATGACAGTGACGGGCATAGGCCTTCTCCATGTCTTCATCATATCCGCCTCTCCACAGATGCAGAAACGCAGCTCCCAGCATCTGGCCGCGACAGCCCACGATTCCCTGATTCATAAAATTGCGGTAACCAGGCTCCTGATTCTTTTGGCACACAAACTTCCAATTGGCTTCTACCTTATCCAGAATCTGCTCCAGCACATCTTCCCGGAACATCCCCCCCATAAAGCCCATGGCCAAGGCGAATTCGGAGACAGTATGATCCTCTGTAAAGCAGACGTGGTGAAACTGGGAACCCTCCATATCGCAGACACTGCCCTCGTACCATTTCATCTTCAGCATGGCCAGGATCATCTTGGCGGCCTGATAGCTGTAGTCTGGCTCCTTTAGCAGATATCCGGCCAAAGCCAGGTCCAGGATCATTCCTTCCATGGGCGTCCGTCCTCTGTGACGCAGACGAACAAAGCGGTAATCGGCTTTGGGCACGTATTCACCCATTTGATCCTCCACATGCACTTCCATGGCTTTCTGGGCATTGCGGCGGATCACAGCGGCCAAGCTCTCATTTTGGGATATCACCTGCCGTATCTGAGCCGCCTCCTCCTGGGTCATCAGCAGGTTATTTTGGATCTCCCCAAACCGGCCGCCCATAATACCCTGGCACCAGTCCTCCTGCCACACAGGCTCCCGCTGGGCAATCCGGTATTCCAGAGAGGAATTTTTCAGCCCCAGCCAGCTGACGGACACGGTATTGTGCTGGGTGGGGAATGTGAAATCAAAGAAAACATCGGTCAGGATACTGCCGCCGGATGGCAGCGGCACGCTCCACTCACTGGGTTCCCGGTCGCCTTTCTGATTCTCAAACAGTGTGGTCTCCGTCCCGTCCACCACAGCTCTGGCGTTCACGGCGGCGTTCTCCGGCACACTCATGAAGCTTAGAAACCGATCATAACCGCCCAGGACCACGCGGCCCTGCCAGTGCAGCGTAAAACGCTGACCGCCGCTGACTGCCAGGCCGTCCCATATACGGACGATATCTGCCTGGTCCGCGCTCAGCTGACCGTCCTGGCACAGATGTCTGTCAAATGCGGGGAAAAATACGCCCTCAGCTTCGTTGAAGGAATAGATGGAATTGTTCATGATATATCCTTTCTCCATTAAATGGTGCGAATGCCTGCAAAGATAAGACACGGATATGCGCCGCGCAGGCAAATGTGCAGAAAAAAGGCTGCTGCAAAATGAAGGTTTTATGCAAGATATCGGCGGCCATCGGCAATCCAGACGCCAAAACTTTTTCAAATCGTTCATTTTGCGGCAGCCCACAGTATCATAATCCTGTTATGCGGGTTTGGTATCTTATGGGAAAATCAGCCCTTAACTGCTCCCACTGTCATACCCTTTGTGAAGTACTTCTGGAAGAAGGGGAAGAACAGCATCATGGGGCCGATGGCCACCACCAGCATGGCCATTCTCAGGTTTTCCCCGGGCAGATCGGTGATATCCACCATGCTGGGAGCGTACTGCATGGCATCCAGCAGGGTTTGGATATTCATCATCATACGCTGCAGCATATACTGCAGGGGAACCAGGTCATCGCTGCGGATGTACAGCATGGCATTGTACCACTCGTTCCATTTGGTAAGCGCACCCAGAAATGCCACCGTGGCGATAACCGGCTTGGACAGGGGAAGGGCAATCTTGGCGAAAATATAGTACTCGCTGGCGCCGTCCACCTTGGCAGCCTCAAAAAGGGACTCCGGCAGCTGCTTGAAAAAGGTGCGCAGCATAATGACATGGAACACGTTGATCAGGGAGGGAAGGATCAGGGCCAGCAGATTGTCCGTCAGGTGCAGGTACTGGGTATTAATGATGTAGCTGGGCACCATGCCGCCGCTGAACAGCGTGGGGAAAAAGATGAAAAATGTCAGCGCCTTTGTGTACCGGAAGTTGCTTCTGGCCAGACAGTAGGCAGCCATGGCCATGAACAGCACGCCAAAAAAAGTACCGGCCGCGGTGATGATGATGGTGACCACATAGGCGTTTATGATCATCTCCGGATTCCGAAACAGATAGGCATAGGCGGTGAGATCCACCTCTCTGGGCAATACGCTGAACCCATACAAGGCCAGGTCCGTCTCATTGGAAAAGGAGGCGGATATAACGGTTACAAATGGAACGATGCAGATGATGGCGAAAACAATAAAGAACAAATGCACCCATATGCTGGTCTTTTCCTTTTTGCGCCGAATTATGCTGACGGTTGTTGTCTGTTTTTTCATGTTGGTTGTCCTCCTCTCCTAAAACAGTGCATTGTCCGGTGAAATTTTGCTGACAATGGCATTGGTGACCATCAGGGTGATGAAACATACCACGGACTGGAACAGTCCCACGGCGCTGGACATGCCGATGTTTCCTTGATTCATCAGTGCGCGGAACACATAGGTGTCAATGACATCCGTGGTGGGATACAGCGCGCCCACATTCCGGGTGACATTGTAAAACAAACCGAAATCGGCGCGGAAGATTTTACCCACTTCCAGCAATCCCATGATGATAATGATGGGGACAATCTGAGGCAGAGATACGTACCAGGTCTTCTGCAGCTTATTGGCGCCGTCGATCTCTGCCGCCTCATACAATTCCTGATCCACGCCCATCAGCGCGGCGTAGTAAATGATGCTGCCCAGTCCCACACTCTGCCAGATTTTGGTGATCAGCAGAATCACTGGCCAGTACTGCGGTTCCGAATACCATGAAATACCTTCTCCCCCAAAGGCTTTGATGATTTGATTCAAAATTCCCTTGGTGGGATCCAGCAGGGAATACACAATATATCCCACTGCTACCCAGGACAGGAAGCTGGGAAGAATGGAGATGGTCTGGTAGATCTTTACCTGATGGGCTTTTTTTACCTCAAACATGATCAGGGCAAAAATTACGCCGCAGATGATTCCGGCGATGATAAACAGAAAATTCAGCCCCAAAGTATTGCGCGTGATCCTCCAGGCATCCTGGGATTTGAGGAAAAATTCAAAATTTTTCAGTCCTGCCCAAGGACTGCCGAATATTCCGCTGGGAACCTTATAATCCTTAAAAGCCAGAACCAGGCCAAACATGGGGGCATAGTTGAAAACGGCCAGCAGAAGGATGGTGGGCAGCGCCATGGACAGCAGCTGCAGATTATCCTTGAAAGAACCCTTTCGTTTCACTTTTCTTCTTTTTCCATTTACGGTGGTTACGGTGTTCACATGACTTCCTCCCTTACTTATCATTTCGGACGATGCCTGGGGAAATTTTCATCCCAGGCATCCTTGGATAAGTAAAGTATAAGGAATTTGATTTGAAAAAAAAATGACAGAAAACGAGAAAAGAGTGCTACATTTTTGACCTATCATTCATTTGCTGATTTTGGGGAACCGCACAGTGACGCTGGTACCCATGCCCTCTTGGCTCCTGATAAACACACCGCTCTCTTCCCCGAAATAAAGCTTTAACCGCTGATTTACATTGGACAATCCGATATGGCGGTTTTCCCGTATGACTTCGCTGTTTAGGCTGTCCTGGAGCTTTTGCAGCTCCTGGGGAGACATGCCCAGTCCATTATCTGTGACCTCCAGCTCCACAAATTGATCCAAAACGCTCCCTTTGACAGTGAGAAGCCCCTTGTTGCTTAAGGGTTTCAGTCCATGGTAGATGGCGTTTTCCACCACCGGCTGCAAAATCAGGCGGACGGTTTTATAATCATAAATCTCCTCCGGCAGATTCCAAAATACATCAAATTGATCCTCATACCGTTTCTTTTGAAGCAGGAGATAGTTTCTGCAGTGCTCCACTTCAGCGGATATGGGAATAATGGTATCGGTATCCCCAAGGGCACTGCGCATCATCTTGGACAAGGCGCCGATCATCTCTGATATCTCATTGCGCCCGCCCAGAAGACTGATGGCCGTCCAATTAATGGTATCCAGCGTGTTATTGATAAAATGAGGATTAATCTGCGCCTGCAGAGCCACAGCCTGCGCTTTTTTCAGCAGACGCACTCGTTCTGCCAGCTCTTTATCCACGTCCTTTTTCACTGTTGCCGTCCTTTGGATGGAGTGTAAGATGTATTCCAGCTCATTCTTATCCTGCAGCACCTGCTCTTCCCCCACCAGTGTGCCCTGGTATGTTTCAATATAGTATAAAATCTCTCCAATGGGCTGAAAGATGCGCAGGGAAATCAGCGCCGTCAGCGCCAAGGTCAGCAGAAACATAAACAGCAGAAAGACCAAAATAAAGATTCCCACTGCACTCATCTGGGTATGTGCGGTTTCTGTATCCAGAAACGTGACCACCTCCAAATGGTGATCCTGGGAGAGCAAAGAACTGATACTGTTGGAGCGCACCAAAACGGTATCATTTATCCGGCGCTGGGACAGCTCCGGCAGAGTTTCCAGCGCATGGCCCGTCAGCTGACCTTGGCTGTCAAACAATATTTCTTCTCCGCTTAAGAGAAACAGCCGGACATGCTCTGGTATTTCGATTTCCTCCGCGATCTCATCCAGATTCAGATTCATCACCAGCCATCCGCCATGATTGGGGCCGTAGCGGATTTCCATGCCCATAGACAGCTGCGGCTCCTCCGTATCCTGCGTCTCGGTGACGACAAGACTGTCGCCGCTTGTGCGGCAGGCATCAATACAGGCGCGTTCAGTGAATGTGTCATAATTGCTGACCCCATTGGGTGAAATGACTTTCCCGCTTCCCTCCGAATAGGCATAGACGCTATTCACATAGTTTTTTGCCAAAACAGGCATGCGAATCATTTCCATGACCGTGCGCAGGCTGTAATTCAGCTGTTTCAGCTGCTCCGTATCATAGAAAAATAATTCCACATTACTGCTGAAGCCGATATACCTCAGTTCCATCTCTGCTTCCTTCAAAATCCGCTTCCAGTCTCCGTAAAATTCTGTGGCCAGCCTCTGGCTGTAAGCATTCATATTGTTCTGCTGCATATTTTTGATGGCATAATAGCCGATGACGGAAGCCGCAGTGAACGGCACCAAAATCAGAATCAGCAGCAGCGAGAGGTTTTTTAAAAAAAGACTGTGAAATTTATAATTTCGGATATACTCCCGATATGTCTGTATTTTTTCTTTAATTTTCATCAAACTCACCGCCCACATGGAGCACCCGGCCCCTATATTCACTGGGATTCATGCCGGTCTGCGCCCGAAACAGTCTGGAGAAATACCGGCTGGTCTTATATCCCAGCATCTGACTCACCTGATACGTCTTATACTGGGGATCTTTCAACAGCTCCACGGCTTTTTCCATTTTTACTCTGGTGACATATTGGATAAAACTTTCCCCTGTCTGCTTTTTAAACAAGCGGCTCAGATAGGAAGAGCAGATAAATAGCTGGTTGGCCGTCTCCTCCTGGGAAATATCCCGATAAATGTTTTCCTGAATGTAGGCTTTGGCTTTGTTTATCAGGCTATTGGTGTCATAGTATTCTTTCTTTTCATTGGCAGCCTTGATGCGGTCAAAGATCCGGTCACAGTGAATCCGCACTTCTTCGCTTTTTCCCATGGTCAGGACAGCGGAATAATTGAAATATGGCTGCAGAGACTGCCACAGCTTTTCATTGACATCGCGCAGAACTGTGTTCATGGTGGTAAGAATCTCAATGATGATATTATTCCTCTTGCCTGTGGGAAAACCGCCCAGCTCGGTGAGGATATTGTGGAAAAGTTTCTGGGCGGTCACGATATTTCCCAGAGAAATGTTGGACATAATCAGCTTCTTTTGTTCCTCCAGCCGCTGCTCATATCCGGATACGCTTTCCGCCCGGTCTTGGATATCCTCAGACAGCCGTATCATATCATAAACCGTGTCATAAATCCGGCGAATCTGCGCGTGGGCCTTGAACTGGAACGTTTGCTCCATCTCCTGCAGCAGACAGTCCAGCGCGCGCTGCGCCTCCTCCTGACAGGACTCCCGCTCTCCTGCTTCCCCGATATGAATCCCCACCACCTCCAGCAAGCCGCCGTTTTTATAAACCAAATGGAAGCTGTATTCATTTTTATAGATTTGCAGGAAATGATGCAAATTTACTTCCAGCTGATCATAATTGTATGCCCAGACATGGTCCATGAAATGGTCAAATTCCTGAATATCAATATCGGCCAGCAGGCATCTGCTGTGCTCCACATCCATCTTGGGGTAAAGGATATTGAGACAGTTTTTGATGTATTCGCTGCTGTCCGTCACACCCATGACCAAATCTGAAAAAAACCGTTCTTCCAGCAGGAGATTGGACTCCTCCAGCCGTTCTTTATCCGCTGCCTTCTGTGCTTCCTCCGCGTGGAAAGCATCCAAATCTGCTTTCAGTTTTCCAAATGTCTCTTCGATGGCATCCACACTGATGGGCTTCAGCAGATAGTCTTTCACGCCGTAGCGAACCGCTTTCAGTGCCAAATCGAATTCCTGAAATCCACTGATCAGCACCACCTTACAGGGCAGATGACGCTCAAATACATGACAGGCCACATCAATGCCGGATACATGATTCATCTTAATATCTGTGATAATCACATCCGGCATGGCGTATTCCAAATATTCTATGATTTCCTGACCATCACCAAACGACTCGATGATCTCAAAGCCCAGTGCATTCCAATCAATCAGATTTTTCAATCCCACACGTATAATTTTTTCATCATCCGCAATAATCACTTTATACATTTTCCGTACCCCATTTTCCATGAAAACTTGTTTTCGCTTCACTCCGTCCAATTCGTGCGATTAGCCTGATCCGGCGGCTGAAGAGATCCACAGAGGATCCATGTGGCAAAACCGGAACAGACGGCATCGTTGTATTCAACATCATATCACGGATAAGAATGCTCCGCAATGGATTTCCTATCCAGGCAGCAAGTCAAAAATATAGCACTATTTTAGACATTTGTGTCATTTCTTTTACGCTTCTTGTGAAGTATACTGAAACCATCTTAAAAAAACGTACATACCTTGACCACGGTATGTACCCTGACAAAAAAGGAGGAAATGGAATGAAAAAACGTATGGTATCAGCATTTCTGGCCAGCATGCTGGCGTTGGGCGCCTTAAGCGGCTGCGGCAGCGGCAACACTGCCACTTCTGCCGGAGACTCCACCACAGCCGCAGCAGACAGCGGCACAGAAGCAGGATCCGAAAATGATAGCTCCGCCGGAGCTCCCGAGGGAGAACCAGTCACAGTAACCTGGTGTGTCCCGGTGGATAAACCAAAGGATTATGACGCTGTCATGGAAGACTTGAACAAAAAGCTGGTAGAAAAAATCAATGTACAGCTGAACCTGGAATGTATCCCTCAGGGAGAATATGCCGATAAAATGCGTCTAAAAAGCACCAGCGAGGAAGAATATGATCTTTGCTACACATCCAACTGGCTCAACAGCTTTGATGAAAATATGTCTCGGCAGGCTTTCCTGCCCCTTGACGACCTGCTGGCCGAATACGGACAGGAAATGATGGATTCCATGCCGGAATGGCTGATGGATGTATCTGCTGTGGACGGAGATCACTATGCGGTTCCCAATCAGCAGGTCATCGCCCGCCAGCTGGGTGTGGTTATTCAGAAAGAATATGCAGACAAATATGGATTTGACCTGACCACTCTGGAAGACGCCAGTGATCTGGAGCCCTTCCTGGATCAGATCGTAGCCAATGAACCCACCATGTATCCCATCGACCTGAGAGTTCAGCCGCAGATGGAAAAGGAATACGAAGCCATTGTCACCAATGCCGTATATTTGAGCAAAGAGGGTGACGATTTCACCCCCGTCGGTTATGTGGATGCCATGGAAGATTACTTCCGCGTAGCCAATGAGTGGTATAAAAAGGGATATATCCGTCAGGATATCGCCACCGTAACTGACAACTCCGCCGATGTCAAGGCCAACCGTTATGTAGTTTCCATGTCATCTTATAAGCCTGGTTGGGATGCAGAGTACACCTCCAGACAAGGAGTAGAATACATTTCTGTACCCATTGAGGGCGTTTACGTAGGCGCCACCTCCGGCATTGAGACCATGACAGCCATTAATATCAATTCCAAAAACCCAGAAGCTGCCATGAAACTTTTGAACTTAATTTACACTGATGAAGAAATCTTCAATGAGCTCTTATTCGGTCTGGAAGGCGTAAATTATAACAAAACCGGTGAAAAGAGCGCGGAAGTCATCGGAGAAAACTACAATTTATCGGCTCAGGCATGGAAATTCGGCAATCAGTTTTTGGCATGGACCCTGCCTGGACAGTCTGACGACGTATGGGAGCAGACTGATACCATGAACCGTGAGGCTGAGGTATCCCGTCTGCGCGGATTCACCTTTGATTCCGCTCCGGTACAGGCCGAGCTGGCACAGATCAGCGCCGTCATCGCCGAATATAAGAACCGCGAGTTCACCACAGATGACGTGGATGGTTTCATCGCAGAGCTCCGGCAGAAGATGGAGGATGCCGGCCAGCAGAAGGTATTGGATGAATTCTCCACACAGGTGGAAGAGTGGCAGAACGCCCAGTAATCCCGCATAAGCGGTCAAGTGCTCCACGGCAAACAACAAGTTTCATGTTATTTCGTTTGCCGTGGGGCATTTTGTATGCCCTGCCCTTGGCTGCGGGGTTTTGACCCTGGGAATAACCATAAATAAATAGGAGGAACATGTATGAGGAAAAAAGGTTGGAAGCGCGGTATGGTCATCGCGCTGACAGGCGTTTTTCTGGCCAACACTCTGGGCGGTCTGCCCATGGTGGGTGCCGCCGGAGAAACGGGGACGGCAGACAGCGCAATGCAGCTGTACGTATCTGCTGACGGCAGAGCCGATGCCCAGGGAACCTTGGAGGATCCCTTCTCCTCGCTGGAGGAAGCGAGAGATGCCATTCGAGAGATGAAGAACGGATCCGGACTGCCCCAGGGCGGTGTCACGGTAAATGTGAGAGGAGGCACATATCCGCTGCTCTCCGGCTCCTTTGCCCTGGAGGAGCAGGATTCCGGCACTGCCGACTCCCCCATCTTGTACCGCGCGTACAACGGAGAAGAGGTCAATTATGTGGGCAATATTTCCGTGGATGGAAGTAAGTTCACTGCTGTGGAAGATGAATCCGTTCGGCAGCGTCTTGGCTCTGCGGCAGATGAGGTGCTGGTCTATGATTTGGCGGCCAACAACGGACTGACAGAATTTGCCCCCATTCCGAAAAACGGATACGGATGGCCGGCCCAAGCCAGCGCCATGTCCATTTCTGTGGACGGGGAGGCCCAAACCCTGGCCCGCTATCCCAACACTGGATTTTTGACCATCAGCAGCATTCAGCAGACCGGCTTTGTGCCCCGCGACCATGTGGCCAATCCGGATGGAACCTGTCCTGCCTGCACCACAGAATTCGGAAACGGTGAGCGTATCATGTGCCAGTACGGGGAAAGCGCATTTCTGAGCCAGCCCGGAGGAATCTTCACGGTCAACGACACCGCGCTCCATGACAAATATTCCCTGTGGTCACAGGAAAGTGATATCTGGATTGCCGGATATTTCTGCTGGGACTGGGCGGATGACAATTGTTCCGTGGAGTCCGTGGAGGATACCGGTGATGGCCTGAAAATAACCACCGATGACCCCACCCGCTATGGATTCAAAGGCAGCGGCAGACGTTTTTACGCCTACAACCTGCTGTGTGAGATTGATGAACCCGGCGAATGGTATCTGGACCGGGAGAACGCAAAGCTGTATCTGTATCCCAAGAATGATTTGACAGACAGCAGCGTAGATCTGGCCATGCAGACAGAGCCGCTGTTTATGCTGGATGATGTGAGCTACGTGGATATCCAGGCTTTGAACTTTTCCAATGCCAACGGCTACGGCATCCGCATGGAGGACTGTGACCATGTGGAAATCGCGGGCTGCGACTTCTCCGATCTGGGCCTGCGCGCAGTCTGCATGGGTACCCCGGAGGATTCTTCCATGGAGGCCATCAACACCGGCAACCACGGAGGCCACGACAATACCATCCGCTCCTGTAACATCACCAGGATGGGCCAGGGCGGCATCTATCTGGCAGGCGGCGACCGCTACAGCCTGACGCCTGGCAATAACAAAGTCATCAACTGCGATATCAGCGATTTCGCCACCATCAAGAGAACGTACTCTCCCGCAGTGGAGCTGGTGGGATGCGGAAACACCGTGGAGCGCAACCACATCTACAATGCGCCTCATACCGCCATCCAGTTCTCCGGCAATGATATGCTGATCTATGGCAATGAGATTCACAATGTCTGCTACGAAACGGCAGATGTGGGCGCCATCTATTCCGTGCGCAGATGGAGTTACCAGGGGACACTGGTTAAAAACAACTACATCCATGACCTGGTAAATACCGGAGGTATCGGATCCGCAGCCGTTTACGTGGACGATTTGGGCAGCGGCGTGACCATGACAGAAAATCTGCTGGTGAACATTCCCGGATATACCACCTTGTTCGGCGGCGGCCGCGACAATGTGATCACCAACAACATTCAGTTAAACTACGGAAACGGACGAGGATTCCAATATGACAACAGAGGCCAGGGCTGGGCATGGTACCATGCGGCGGGGCCTGACGGCGAGTGCTATGGGGAACTGATGGCACTGCGGGCAGACGAGAGATATGACGAAGCAAAATGGAACGCAGAATATCCTGGTCTGGCAGCCATCAACGTGACCGACTATGTGGAACGCTCCGATAAAGGAGACGGATTTAAGTACTATTATCAGAATGCCGCTCTTCCTGCCAATGCGGACATTGAGAGAAATATTCTGGTGGGCGTGGCCAACCCCATGGGCAATGTGAGCCAGGATGTCATGACATACGGTACCGTTGACAATAACCTGACCCTGGAGCAGGGAACCGATATCGGCTTCACCAATCCGGACGCTTATGATTTCACTGTACAGGAAGACAGCCAGATCAAAGAACTGATGGGCGATGACCACTTTAAAGTGGAGGAAATGGGACTGTATAATGATGAATTCCGCACCGTGGAAGCCGGATCCATTGATAAAGCCATACTGGAAAGTCCTGCCAATGGCGCAGAAGGAGTGGCATTCATCGATGGCGTAAGATTCCAGTGGTCCGCAGTGGACGGCGCCGGTTCTTACACATTGGAAGTAGCAAAAGATGCCGCATTCACCGAGATGGTGGCCAGCCAGTCTGTGCTGGAAAACAGCGCTTTGGTCATGAATCTGGAGAAGGCAACACAATATTTCTGGAGAGTAACTGCCAGGGAAGCAAAGGTCAATGGCGCTTACAGTGTCAGCGAAGTAAGCAGCTTCACCACTTCCGCCAGTGAGGATGCTTCCTTCTATGAGAGTTTCCGCGATTTCAATGATTGGGAAGTACTTTTGGATGGCCATGGAGCAGGCGGAAATCCCAGCAACAGCACGGATCAAGCCCACGCCGGAAGATACAGCTTCGTTATGGACGAGGGCAATGACGCCATCAGCAAGACATTTGGAACGCATCATAACGATGTGGTGACAGTATGGCTGTACGACAATATGAACACAGCCAACGCGGTGGCTGCCGTCGCCAATGTAACAACAGTGGGCGGTCCCTGGGCCGGACTGGGTGTCAATGTTCCCACCGGAGCTTCTGCAGATCACGCCGGAAAAACATTTTATGTGATTCGTGATAACGGAGACTGGATTTGGACAGAAGTGGAAAGAACCGAGGGTTGGCATGAACTGAAATGGGATTACACCGATGGTGTAAGCTGTAAGATGTATATTGACGGCACCCTTGTACATACCATTGAGAATGCTCCCTATTATGATAAGATTGATCTGGGAGACATGTGGGGACATGGCGGATACCCCGGAGATATCAGCGGCATGTATTTTGACGATCTGACAGTTGGAGATCCCGTACTGAATGAGACGGTACTGTCCATCACCGTACCGGATGAGAGCATTCAGCTGAAGATTGGAGAAACGTATCAGATCATTCCTGTGGTGGAGACAGACATCGATGTGGAAACAGAGATTGAGTACATTGCACAGGAGTATGAAATCGCCAGGGCCAGTGAGACAGGTCTAGTCACAGCCGCCCGTGAAGGCGAGACCATTGTGACAGTGGCCTCTGTGAAAAATCCGGAAGTCAAAGCTGTGATTCATGTGGAGGTGCTGGGAGATCCTACGGAACCTACTGATCCTACGGAACCTACTGATCCTACTGAGCCTACAGATCCTACTGAGCCCACGGATCCCACAGATCCTACTGAGCCCACAGATCCTACTGAGCCCACAGATCCCACAGATCCTACTGAGCCTACCGAGCCCACAGATCCCACGGAGCCTACCGAGCCCACAGATCCCACGGAGCCTACCGAGCCCACAGATCCCACGGAGCCTACTGAGCCCACAGATCCTACTGAGCCCACAGATCCCACGGAGCCTACCGAGCCCACAGATCCCACGGAGCCTACTGAGCCCACGGAGCCTACTGAGCCCACAGATCCTACTGAGCCCACAGATCCTACTGAGCCTACGGATCCTACTGAGCCCATAGATCCTACTGAGCCCACAGATCCTACCGAGCCCACAGATCCTACCGAGCCCATAGAGCCTACTGAGCCCATAGATCCTACTGAGCCTACCGAGCCCACAGATCCTACTGAGCCCACGGAGCCTACTGCTCCGTCAATATATGCACAACACGGAAATTGCCGTAACCATGCGGCTTTCCACTATCTTAAAGACAATTAAACAGCCCCT
>CAJFUP010000116.1 GCA_904420225.1 uncultured Lachnospiraceae bacterium | reverse complement strand
TGGGGTATGCTGCCGTTTCTTTATGAGGGGGAAGAACTGCCCTTTGAGAAAGAAGACTATATCTTTATTCCGGATATCCGTGACGCGGTTTCCCATAACGCATCTTCCATTCCCGCATATGTGGTAAAAGAAGATGGTTTGAAAGCGTTTACCCTCCGGCTGGGAGAGATGACGGACGATGAGAGACAAATCATTCTGGACGGCTGTCTGATTAACTTCTATCGGGAAAGCAATCGCTGAAAATAGGCCGGACGTTGGAATTGGCATGTTTATGCAGTTATAAGATTGAAAAACGGCAGCGCCGAAAATCTGCCTTCGCATGGATCAGCGGGGGAAGTTTCGGCGCTGCCGCTTTCTCCATGTCTGGAGAGAAGGAATCGTGTTTGGAAACAAGGGGAAAAGTATACAAAAATACACAAAATGTGTAAAATTATATGGAAATAAGAATTTATATTAAAAAATATCAAAAAAATACTTGACATTTTCAGCGTATGAGATAAAATATAGTCAGAACCATTCATCAAGCAATTCAGAGGGAGCAATCCCAATTCTGCGATTATTCTTTGAGATCACAAATCTTTGTATTCTATTTTTTCCTTTTGAAATGACGGGAGTTGCCTATGAAAAAGATATTGGCTGTTTATGATGAAGATCGTGTGTATGCAGAGCGGTTGACGGATTATCTCAATCAGAAGAAGTTTTTTCCGTTTTCAGTGATCCAGTTTACCCGCGCCGATACCCTTTTGGCATATGCGAGGGAACATCGGATTGCAGTTTTACTCATTAGCCCTGGCTCAATGGAAGAAAAACTGCGCCAGTTGGATGTGGCTACCATTGTATATCTGACAGATGCAGAGGGAGTGAACTGCCTGGATTCCTGCAGGGCAGTTTATAAATATCAGTCAGCGGAAAATGTTGTCCGTGAACTGTCGGCATGTTATGACGCCATGATTCCGCCTGAGCCCGAACAACAGGTTCTGCGCGGTGCAGGACAGATTTTGGGGGTGTATGCGCCCTATGGAGGGAGCGGCAAGACAACATTTGCCCTGCTTTTGTCCATGATTTTGGCTGAGCGGTACCGGGTTTTGTTTCTGACCATGGAGGGATTCGCCGGTTTTTCAGGGATGTTTGGGCGAGAGTTTGACTATGATCTCTCGGATGCGTTGTTTTACAGCGGGAAGGATGTCTGGAAGGAGAAAAAGGATGCGTTTGTTCAGGAATACCGGGGCATGCGCTGGATTCCTCCAGTTTGTTATCCCGAAGACAGGGAATATCTGACAGAGGAGAATATCCAAATCCTTCTAAACAGCTATCTGGACTCTGGGGAATATGACAGGATTATACTGGACATTGCGGATCATTTTTTCTTTTCTCCAGCTGTACTTCCCTTTTGCCAAAAGATTTATATTCCTGTGAGAAAAGATCCCATGGCAGGATGGAAGCTGAAAGAGATGGATGCCTGGATGGAGCAAAGCGGCAGAAAAGCGCTGAGGGAACGGCTGCGCCGTGTGGAGCTTCCGTCCATGGCCGTGCCGTCGGAGCGAGGGCAGTATTTGGAGGCATTGATGTACAGCGAGGCGGCGGACTATGTCCGCGCCCTGGTGGCGGGGGAAGCGGATGGAAAATTGGAAGGATGAATTGCAGGCGTTGGTGGTTCAGGGACTGGATTTGGGAGCCAGGGTGGATGACGGCGTTATCTTGGATCGCATTGACCAAGTGCTGACAAGCCAGAAGCGGCGGTATTTTCTGCCGCTGTCTCTGCGGTTCCGCTATCGGCAGGAGCTGTTTGATTCTCTGCGTCGGCTGGATGTGCTCAGCGAGGTGGCGGATGATCCGGCAGTTACGGAGATCATGGTCAATGGGCCGGAGCATATTTTTGTGGAGAGGGACGGAAAATTGGAAGAGTTTCAGCGGAGTTTTTCCAGCGGAAAGAAACTGGAAGATGTGGCGCAGCAAATTGCTGCCCAGGCCAACCGGAGGGTCAACGCAGCCAATCCCATTGTGGATGCCAGATTGGAGGATGGTTCCCGGGTGAATATTGTGCTGCCGCCGGTGGCGCTGGATGGTCCGGTGATCACCATTCGGCGTTTTGGGGCAGAGCCCATTTCCATGGAGCAGCTGATCCGCTGGGGTTCCATCACGCAGGAAGCGGCGCAGTTCATGAAAATGCTGGTGATCTGTGGTTACAATATCTTCATCAGCGGAGGTACGGGCAGCGGTAAGACCACATTTTTAGGGGCTTTGGCCGAATATATCCCATCACAGGAACGGGTGATCACCATTGAGGATGCAGCGGAACTGCGCTTGGTGGGAGTGAAAAATCTGGTGCGCCTGGAAACCAGGATGGCGAATCCAGAAGGCGATTACGCCGTTACCATCCGTGATTTAATCCGCAATGCCCTGCGCCAAAGGCCGGATCGGATTATTGTGGGAGAGATCCGCTCGGAGGAAGCCTTTGATATGTTGAATGCGCTGAACACGGGCCATGATGGATCGTTAAGCACAGGTCATGGCAACAGCCCGAGAGATATGCTCTCCCGCATAGAGATGATGGTTCTCATGGGTATGGATCTTCCCCTATCCGCTGTGCGCAGACAGATCGCCTCCGGGCTGGACATTCTTGTCCATTTGGGGCGTTTGCGAGACAAATCCAGAAGGGTTCTGAACATTGAGGAAATTGTCGGCGTGGAAAATGAGCGGATTGTACTGAATCCCATCTATCGATTCCAGGAAGAGGGGGAAGAT
>CAJFUP010000115.1 GCA_904420225.1 uncultured Lachnospiraceae bacterium | reverse complement strand
CCAATAAAAAATGGAGCATACGGGATTCGAACCCGTGACCTCCACACTGCCAGTGTGGCGCGCTCCCAGCTGCGCCAATGCCCCATGGCAAGTATTATAGCATAGGATTACAAAAAAGAAAAGAGGGAAATTAAAAAAAATTAATTAAAGAAATGATACCTCAATTGAGGATATTCTAGAACCAAACCAGTAATGAGGGAAAAACATTGAAAATGCTTAGAAAATGTGCTATAGTTATTTGAATCAATTTACTGGTGCTGATGGTTCAGCAGATTGTGAAATTTAAAGATAAGAAGGAGTCACAAGGTGAAAGGGATTATGAAAAAAGTGAAAGATATTCTCTGGAAAAAACGATACATCCTCATTGCCATCACGGCATTTTGGTTTATTGTTTTCTCCATTGCCAATCCTTTTTTGGAAAGGCAGGAAGCGGAGAGGGAATTCGGTTTTGGTATAACAGCATATCAGGAGCTGAATGGGGGGGACACCATCAGCGAAGTTTTCACCAGTCCTTTGTCGGGTTTCTGTTCCTTGAATCTCATGGCGCAACAGGGAAGTGAGGCGGATCAGGATCTGAAGGTGGAACTGC
The DNA here is from genome assembly GCA_904420225.1 of uncultured Lachnospiraceae bacterium. Classification (GTDB taxonomy): domain Bacteria; phylum Bacillota; class Clostridia; order Lachnospirales; family Lachnospiraceae; genus Fimimorpha. The sequence continues at coordinate 19,222 of CAJFUP010000115.1, read as the reverse complement.
TCCAGGGGGAAACGAAACTTCTGGAAGAAACGATACACTCTTCCAGCATTGATCCCAACAAAGGCTATTCGTTCGATTTAGAGGTAATGGCAGATTCCACTGGAAAAGAGTATGAAATTCGTATTACAAATCTTGGGGAAGATCCGGAAAAAGGAATCCTGCTGCCGGTTCATCAAGGCCCTGGAGAATACGAGACGAATATGGAGGTGAATGGTCGGGAAGTAGATGGATGTCTGAATTTTTCTGTTAATTATCAAAATGGCACAGTGGACGGCATTTATCTGGCTATGTGGATTCTTTTGGTATTGGCCTCCTATTTCTGCGTTTTGATGATCAGCGATAATTTGCCGAGGAATTTTGCAGTGATCGCATGTGTGATTGGACTATTTTACGTATTTTTTGATCCATTTCCACATGCGCTGGATGAAAGTACGCATTTTTTTCGATCGTTTGCCATCAGTCAGGGGGACTGGCATGATACGGTTTATACCCAAGAAGTGGACGGAATGACGGTGATACAGCTTGGAGGAACAATATCTGACAATTATTCCCAGCTGATGAACACAGAGTTCTCCATTTCAAAATGGTACGCCAACAGAGATTTTTACAGTCAGTCCTTTTCAGATGTGAAACAGTTTTACTTTAATCCCTATATGTCCTCGGTGATTCCTCTGGATCACGCAGTGGCGGGAATAGGTATTTTTATTGGCAATCTACTAAATTTAAGCTTTGCCTGGGTTATTTTTTTAGGACGTCTTTGCGATTTGGCCGTTTATGTGGCATTTTGTTATTTTGCTCTGAAAATGACAAAGTATTATCAGACCATCCTTTTCGGCGTGGCCATGCTGCCAGTGGCGCTGCTTTTGGCAGGCTCTTGCTCGCAGGATCCTGTTTTGATAGGAGCCAGTATTTTCTTCATTGCAATTTGTATGAAGCATATATTTGAGAAAGAAGAAGGGAAACAATTGGGCATTCGGGATCTTCTGTTGATTTTGCTTCCCATGCCGTTTATTTGTTCCATCAAATATGTGATTTATGCGCCAATGTTTCTTTTGTTTCTCTTTATTCCCAAGGGAAAGTTCAAAAATCATCAAAAGGGAATTATGACAGCCATTGGTATTGCTCTTTGTGTGGTAATGATGGGCTATCAAGTATATATGCTGAAGGCGTTTCCTTTCATGGAGAACAGAAATGGAGATGTGGATCTGGGGCGGCAGGTAAAATTTGTGTTTGAGAATCTGTATTACACGTACAGAAACTTTGGAACCTATTTTATGGACATGCTGCTGTGGCACGTCATCCATTCTTCGGAGACGGGCGCCATTACACAGGTATTGCCGGGCTTTGCCCAGCTGGCTGGCATTATGGTGGTATTGGGCGCGCCACTGTCCACAGACAAGTACACCTGGACAGATAAAAAGAAGAAGAGAACCTTTTTATGGACATTATCACTGGTATCGCTGGTGATTTATGGTTTGACCATTGCTGCTTTGTATGCCGGCTTTACTCCAGTGGGCAGATGGGGCGTAGACGGGCTTCAGACCAGGTACTTGTTCCCGATTTTTCCGCTGATTTGTGTAGTATTATCTGTAATTCCAATTAAGAACGAAATACGCAATTATAAAGTAAAATTTACCATGCTGCTTCTCATGGCCAACATTATGACCATGGCCAGCTACTGCCTATATGATTTTAGTGCATGAGCTTAGCTGTGGGATTATCTGCAAAAATGCATAAGAAAGGGTGGGTATCATGGATAAAATCGCTGTACTGATTCCCTGCTACAATGAGGGAAAGACCATAAAAAAAGTGGTGGAAGATTGGAAGGCCCAGCTTCCGGAGGCTGTTATTTACGTATATGATAACAATTCCACTGATGATACTGCTGCCATCGCCCAGGCTGCCGGGGCGGTGGTCAGAAAGGAATATCAGCAGGGAAAGGGCAATGTCATCCGCAGAATGTTTAGGGAGATTGATGCTCAGGTTTATGTGATGGTAGATGGGGATGACACGTATCCTTCGGAGTTTGGAAGACAGATGGTGAACTGCGTTTTGGAAAAAGGAGTGGATATGGTGGTGGGAGATCGCTTGTCCTCCACGTATTTCACGGAAAATAAGAGACCATTCCACAATTTTGGCAATTCTTTAGTGAGAAAGTCCATTAATGTTTTGTTTCACTCAGATATAAAAGATATCATGACCGGCTATCGGGCATTTGGCTACAATTTTGTCAAGACGTTTCCGGTGCTATCCAAAGGTTTTGAGATTGAGACAGAGATGAGCATCCATGCGGTGGATAAAAATATGCTGGTGGAGAATGTGGTGATAGAGTACCGGGACAGGCCGGAGGGGAGCGAGTCAAAACTGAATACATACAGTGATGGATTTAAGGTACTCAAGACCATTTCCCGGCTGTTCCGTACTTATAAGCCCATGGCGTTCTTCTCTCTCCTGGCGCTGTTTCTGTGTGTAATCAGTACCATCTTTTTGACTCCGGTGCTGATCACCTATTTTCAGACGGGGTTGGTTCCCAATTTTCCGACGTTGATTGTATGCTGTTTCGTTTATTTGGCCGCGATCATCTCCTTTTTTTCTGGTCTGTTGCTGTCTACTTTTGTGCAAAAGAGCAGACAGGACTTTGAGATGAATCTAATCCGTTGCCAGGAGCGACTCCAGCAGATGTTGAACCGTTGAGAAAAGTATGCAAAGCATTTGACATGGATATTATGCCATAGTATAATGAAGCCAGTTTCTGCCAGATTGCTGCTGAGATTCCATGGAGGGATCCATGGAGGATCCAAGGAGGATTCGTTGCTGTTTGGCAGGCGGCAACAAAAACGCACCTGTTTTCAGGATGCGTTTTTTGTGGTTCACAAAAGTATGTACAGCGGACAGCACGAGTCGGGAGGGAAAATTTATGTATATTATTGCGGGATTGGGTAATCCCACATCCAAATATGAGCATACCAGACACAATGTGGGATTTGAGGTCATCGACCGTCTTGCGGAGGAATATCATATCAGTGTAGATACGAAGAAGCACCGGGCCCTGCTGGGGAAGGGAGTCATTGAAGGGCAGAGAGTGATTCTCATGAAGCCGCAGACATTCATGAACTTGAGCGGAGAGAGTATCCGTGAGGTATTGGAATACTATAAGACAGAACCGGATCAACTGATTGTGATCTATGATGATATCAGCCTGCCCCTGGGACAGATACGCATTCGGGCCAAGGGAAGCGCCGGTGGGCATAACGGGGTGAAGAACATAATCCTGCAGTTGGCGACCCAGGAGTTTCCGCGTGTCAAGGTGGGGATAGGTGAGAAGCCGCCACGTATGGATCTGGCAGATTATGTTCTCAGTCGTTTTGATCGGGAAGACAGGGAAGCGGTGGATCGGGCAGAACAGGAAGCGGTTCAGGCAGTGGTCAAAATGTTGGAGGGAAATTTGGAGGCGGCCATGAATGCTTTCAATGGAAAAAAGGGGGAAAAGAATGTCAGAGTTGTTTAAGCGGCCTCTCATGGAGCTGAAAGATTTTGAGGACATGGCAGAGGCGCTGGAGAAAGGCCAGGGACCAGTGCAGGTTTCTGGCTGTCTGGACTCGCAAAAGGTCCATCTTATGAGTCAGTTGGGGGAAAATTTTCCTTATCGGTTGGTGGTGACGTACAGCGAACTGCGGGCCAAGGAGATTTATGAGGATTTTAAATTATTCTCCGATACGGTGCTTTTGTATCCGGCCAAAGATTTCATCTTTTACAGCGCCGATATTCAGAGCAACCAAATTGTGAGACAGCGGTTGTATGCTGTGAAAAATATATTGGAAGAAACAGGCGGGGTAATCATCACTACCATTGACGGTTTGATGAATGCGCTGCCTCCTTTTGAACAGGTTAAAAAGCAGATCCTATTCTTGGAAGAGACAGGCGCCTATGATTTGGAAGAGCTGAAGAAAAATTTGACCATGTTGGGATATGAACGCATGGCACAAGTGGAAGAACCGGGACAGTTTTCCATTCACGGCGGCATACTGGATGTGTTTGGCATGACGGAAGAAAATCCGTTCCGAATTGAATTCTGGGGGGATGAAGTGGATTCCATCCGTGTATTTGATGCGGAGAGTCAGCGGTCGGTGGAGCAAAGAGACAGCGTAGCCATTTATCCGGCCCAGGAGATGATCCTGACGGAAGAAATCTGCCAGAAAGGTATGGAGCGACTGAAACAGGAATTTGATCATCATTACAGCATGCTGCGGGAAGAAAAAAGGCTGGAGGAGGCCGGCAGACTGCGGGAAGCAGTGGAGGATATTCGGGAAGAAATCGCCGAGGGCATCCGCATTTTGGGATTGGATAATTGTATCCGTTATTTTTATCCTGAGACGGTGTCATTTTTGGATTACATGGAAGCGGGAAAGACCATGATTTTTCTGGATGAGCCTACGCGTCTCAAGGAGCGCAGCGAAGCGGTGGAAGCCGAGTTTCGGGAAAGCATGGCCAATCGTTTGGAAAAGGGATATTTACTTCCCGGTCAGACAGATGTGCTATACAGCACAAAGCAGGTATTTGCCAAGCTCCAGCGGTCGGATGAGGTGATTTTAAACAGTTTGGATCAGCGTTTTTCCCTTTTGAAGGTCTCACGTCATTTTTCATTGGCGGTACAGAATATCAGTTCCTATAAAAATAGTTTTGAGCTGCTTATTAAAGATTTGACCATGTGGAAGAAGGAAGGGTTCCGCATTGTCATGCTTTGCGGTTCCAGGCTGCGGGCGGAGCGGCTGGCCAAGGATTTGCGGGAATATGATCTTCGCGCATTTTACGCTGATGATCAGGAACGCTGTGTCGCGGACGGGGAAATCTTGGTGACATACGGCAATTTACACCGGGGGTTTGTCTATCCTCAGATCAAGTTTTTGGTTATCACTGACGGGGATATTTTCGGCACGGAAAAAAAGAAGAGAAGGAAAAAAAGCGCTTACCAGGGACAGAAGATCAACAGTTTCGCAGATCTTTCCGTGGGCGATTATGTGGTGCATGAAAATCACGGTCTGGGAATCTATCGGGGTATTGAAAAAGTGGAGATCGACTATACCACGAAAGACTATATCAAGATTGAATACGGAGACGGCGGAAATCTCTATATTCCTGCCACTCAATTTAATCTGATTCAAAAATATGCCGATGCCAATGCCAAGCGGCCAAAACTCAATAGCCTGGGCGGCCAGGAATGGACCAAAACCAAATCAAAAGTTAAAGGCGCTGTGCGGGAAATTGCCAAGGAATTGGTGGAGCTGTATGCCGCCAGACAGAATGGAACAGGCTATCAATACGGGGAAGATACCATATGGCAAAAAGAATTTGAGGAAATGTTTCCCTATGAGGAGACGCAGGATCAGCTGGATGCCATAGAAGCCACCAAGCGGGATATGGAGAGCAAAAAGATTATGGACCGTCTGGTATGCGGTGATGTGGGATTCGGCAAAACAGAGATTGCCATCCGCGCTGCTTTCAAAGCGGTGCAGGAGAGCAAGCAAGTGGTATATCTGGTCCCCACCACCATACTGGCCCAGCAGCACTACAATACCTTTTGCCAGAGGATGAAAGATTTTCCGGTGCGAATTGAACTTATGAGTCGCTTCCGCACACCTGCTCAGCAGAAAAAGACATTGGACGGGTTAAAAAAAGGCTTGGTGGATATCGTCATCGGCACCCATCGAGTTTTGTCCAAAGATGTGACATTCAAAGATTTGGGATTGTTGATCATTGATGAGGAACAGCGGTTTGGTGTCACCCATAAGGAAAAAATTAAACAGATGAAAAAGAGTGTGGATGTGCTGACATTGACGGCTACGCCCATTCCCAGGACGCTGCACATGAGCCTCATCGGCGTGCGGGACATGAGTGTTCTGGAAGAAGCGCCCAGTCAGCGCCATCCCATTCAAACCTATGTCATGGAGTATAATCCTGAGATGGTCAGGGAGGCCATCAACCGGGAATTGGCCAGAGAGGGACAGGTATATTATGTTTATAATCGGGTTCAGGACATTGCAGACATGGCGGGAAAGATCGCCAAGCTGGTTCCTGAGGCCAATGTGGCCTTTGCCCATGGACAGATGCGAGAACGGGAACTGGAGCGGATTATGCTGGATTTCATCAACGGAGAGATTGATGTGTTGGTATCCACCACCATCATTGAGACAGGATTGGATATCTCCAATGTGAATACCATTATCATTCATGATGCAGACCGGTACGGCTTGTCCCAGCTGTATCAGCTGCGAGGCCGTGTGGGCCGCTCAAACCGAATGGCATATGCGTTTATCATGTACAAAAAAGATAAAATACTGAAAGAAGAAGCGGAAAAGAGACTTCAGGCCATTCGTGAGTTCACAGAGCTGGGATCAGGCATAAAAATTGCCATGCGGGATTTGGAGATCCGGGGGGCGGGCAGTCTTCTGGGGGAAAAACAGAGCGGCCATATGGAGGCTGTGGGATACGATTTGTACTGCAAAATGCTCAATGAGGCGGTCCGTCTTCTGAAAGGGGAAGAAGTGGAAAACACCGATTTCGAGACTACAGTGGATTTCAACGTGGATGCATATATCCCCACATCATATATTCAAAATGAATATATCAAGCTGGACATGTATAAGCGTATAGCGGCGGTGGAAAATGAGGAGGAATGCATGGACATCCAGGATGAGCTCATTGACCGTTTTGGAGATATTCCCAAGGCTGTTCAAAATCTGCTCTCCATTTCTCTGCTCCGCGTCATGGCTCACAGCTTGTATGTGACGGATGTAAGCGGCAATAAGCAGGAAATTAAGCTGAAAATGTACCGCAATGCGCAGGTGCATGTGGAAAACATTCCCCAACTTTTGAAACAATATGGCGGACGGTTAAAATTCACCGCTGGTGAGGAGCCGTGTTTCACATACACGGAGCGAAATAAGGTGAATAAAGATGTGGACGCGGTTTTCAATACTGTGAAAATCCTGTTAAATGATATAAAATTATTGCTAGTTTCGTAGAAAAGTAATATAATGGTAACTACGGCGCATGCTGCGCCAGGAACCATTCGGGAGGTAACTTATGAAAATGAATTGGAAAAAATACATGGCAGCTACTGCGGCGGCTGTGATGACGGCCGGGCTGCTGGGCGGCTGTGCAGAAATCAATATAAACGATCCATCTTCGCAGGTGGTGGCCACCTATGGCGATGAAAATATCTATCTGGATGAGGCTAAATTTTTGGCCAAATACAATCAGTATCAGATGGAAGCCACCTATGGTTCCATCATGATGATGATGGGGGCCAGCACTTTTGCCGACTATTGGGCCATGGATCCTTACGGAACAGGGACAACCATGGAGCAGGAGGCCAAACAAAGTACCATGCAGCAGATTCTCCAGACCAGAGTCCTCTGCGATAAGGCAGAAGCCGATGGAATTACTCTGACAGAAGAAGAGACAGCCAAGGTTACGGAGGCAGTGGACGCATTTATGGCAGAGGAAAATCTTGTGGAAGTAACAGGCGCCACCAGAGAGCTGACGGAGCGGATTTACACACAAAATGCGCTGGCCAATAAAGTATATGAGTCCATGGTTGAGGATGTGGATACCAATGTTGATGAGAATGAGTTCTTGAGAAAGACCATGGAATATATCAAGATCACCGAAAAGACCGACACATCCAGTTCTGAGGAAACCACGGCGGCCTCAGAAACAGAATCGCAAAGCGCATCAGAGGAGACACAGGCAGAGACAGAAGGTGCCAGTGAGGAGGAATTGAAGACCCAGATGCTTGAGGCGGCGGATGCCATTCAGGCCCAGATGGAGGAGGGAACTGATCTGGAAGACATCGAGGAGGACTATGCGGATGCCGCCTTTGACGTAAATAGTTTCCAGGGAATTGCCATCAGTGCCAATGATACAGAAGAGTATAAGACCACGGCCTGGGGACTGTCCGCAGACCAATGTGCAGTGGTGGATGTGGAGGACGATGCCATTTATGTGGTGCATTTGCTCAATGATAAAGATGAGGATAGAACACAGGCGGCCATTGACACGGAGATTGAGAACAGGACAGCAGAGCTGTTTGCAGAGCGTTATGAGGAGCTGGCGTCAGCGGCACCGGATTTTAAGGTGAAAGATGATGTGTGGGATACGGTGACGTACAGTGAAGCTGCCTATGTGGAAGAGACAACGGCAGCTGCTGCGGAGGAAACAGCCGCAGAGGAGACAGAGAGCGATGAGACTCAGGCTGCCGAGACAACAGAAGTTTCTGAGGAGACGGAAAGCACAGAAGCCGCGCAGTAGGGATCAAAGACTTTGCAGGGAAGAGAAAACGCCCTGTGCCATGGACTGGTTATAGTGTCCGCGGCACAGGGCGTTTGAATACGGAAAGGGAACGGTATGGAGAAATCGAAGAAGGAAACATTTGTGGAATCGGATTTTCAGGGGATCACGGTCTGCTACGAAGAAAAAATTGTCCGTATCACATGCAATGAGACATTGACGCGATATCTGGATTCACCGGGAAATGGTTCTGTGCCGCTGGCTGAGCATATCCGTGCCACATATCAAAAATATTTTGGCAGGCAGCTGGAGATTTCTCTACATTCTTTGGCTGTTGAAATCCTTGGTCATGTATATGCGGACCGGCTGGGGAGTGTCTTGGCGTCACTTTCCGATCGCTTTGCAGATGAGCAGAACACGCTGCTGATTCGTCTGGCTTCTCGGTTGAAGGAAAGGACTGCGGTGATCGACTGTGGGGAAAAGGATGTGGATGGAAACCGTTTTATTTGGGATATGCTGGAACCGTTTCACGGCGTGATCTACCTGCTGCTGGGGAAAAAGTGCTGAAAGCAGCAGCGTTCCCTGTGAAAAGGGGGCTTGGCACAGCGGATAAAAAAGAGTATAATAAGCTGAAAACACTGCAACCAGTGGAAAATACAGGTAAGATGGAGGAAATATTATGGATTTCATATCGATACGTGAATTATATAAACACACAGATGCCCATGTCGGTAAAGATGTGACCATCGGCGGCTGGGTGAGAAGCAACCGGGATTCCAAACAGTTTGGATTTTTGGTCATCAACGATGGAAGCTATTTTGAGACTCTTCAGGTGGTCTATCATGATACGATGCCTAATTTTTCCGAAATCTGTAAGTGTAATGTGGGGGCTGCTGTTATTGTGAAGGGAACTCTGGTGGCTACGCCCCAGGCAAAGCAGCCATTTGAGATTCAGGCGGAGTCAGTGGAAGTGGAGGGGGCGTCTGCGCCGGATTATCCGCTTCAGAAGAAGCGTCACAGTCTGGAGTATCTGCGCACCATCTCACATTTGCGGCCCAGGACCAACACGTTTCAGGCAGTGTTCCGCGTCCGCTCTTTGATTGCCTATGCCATTCACCAGTTTTTCCAGGAGCGGGATTTTGTCTATGTGCATACACCTTTGATTACAGGTAGCGACTGTGAAGGCGCTGGCGAGATGTTCCAGGTGACCACGCTGGATCTGAATCAAGTTCCCAAGACAGCGGAAGGGACTGTGGATTTTTCCCAGGATTTCTTTGGAAAGCCCACCAATCTCACTGTCAGCGGTCAGCTCAACGGTGAGACATTTGCCATGGCATTCCGGAACATTTATACGTTTGGCCCCACATTCCGTGCAGAGAATTCCAACACGACGCGCCATGCGGCAGAGTTCTGGATGATTGAGCCGGAGATGGCTTTCGCGGATCTGGAGGACGACATGAATGTGGCAGAAGCCATGCTGAAGTATGTGATTCGCTATGTGATGGAGCATGCGCCGGAGGAGATGAATTTTTTCAACCAGTTCATTGATAAGGGACTCAAGGAGCGGCTGGAAGGTGTGCTCAACGCCGAGTTTGCCCGCATCACCTATACAGAAGCCATTTCCCTTTTGGAAAAACACAATGATGCGTTTGAATATAAAGTTTCCTGGGGATGTGATCTTCAGACAGAACATGAGCGGTATCTGACGGAAGAAATTTTTAAACGTCCCGTATTTGTGACCGATTATCCCAAGGAGATTAAGGCGTTTTATATGAAGCTCAACGATGACGGAAAAACTGTAGCAGCGGTGGACTGTTTGGTGCCAGGGATTGGAGAGATCATTGGAGGAAGCCAGAGAGAAGATGATTACGGCAAGCTGCTGGCCAGAATGCAGGAATTGGGCTTAAAGCAGGAAGATTACGATTTCTACCTGGATTTGAGAAAATATGGTTCCGCCCGTCACGCAGGGTTTGGGTTGGGATTTGAGCGCTGTGTCATGTACCTGACAGGAATGAGCAATATCCGTGATGTGGTTCCCTTCCCCAGAACAGTCAATAACTGTGACCTGTAAGGAATGAATCATTGGATCATGTCGGCATCCGTGTCTGCTGCCAGCGGCGGGATATGGTAGAATAGGAGTTTTTGTGAAATTTATTCATATTGCGGATCTGCATCTGGGCATGGTGCCCGATGCGGGATATCCGTGGAGCAGTGAGCGGGCGGAAGAAATGTGGAGCACATTCCGCGGCGTCATAGAGCGATGCAATCAGGACAGAATAGATCTTCTTCTGATTGCCGGTGATTTGTTCCACAGACAGCCTCTTAAAAAGGAGTTAAAGGAGATTAACTATTTATTTTCTACTTTAGAGCACACTAAAGTAGTGATGATAGCAGGTAATCACGACTGCATCCGTGAGGGATCGTATTACAAAGCCTATCCCTGGTGTCCGCAGGCGGTGATGTTGGAGTCGGAAGAGCTGGAGCGGATCTATCTGGAAGAGTTGGATACAGAGGTGACAGGATTCAGCTATCATCACAGTGAAATTCGCCAGCAGCGTTTGGCGGAGGCCCACCGCGGGGAGCGAGGCAAGTATCAAATCCTTTTGGCCCACGGCGGAGATGAAAAGCATGTCCCTGTGGACTTGGGCGCTCTGGCGGGAGAAGGTTTTGACTATGTGGCTTTGGGACATATCCATAAGCCCGATTTGATGCCGGATAGAAATATGGCTTACTGCGGCTCTCTGGAGCCTACAGACCGCAACGATCTGGGAGTCAGAGGCTTTATTCAGGGGGAAATCACCCAAGAGGGGACCCATTTTGCTTTCGTGCCCGCAGCGGTTCGGTCTTATCTGGCTCTGCGGGTTTCCATACAACCGGATACCACAGAGGGGGAACTTCTTCGTCAGCTGGGGGAGGCTATAGCGAAATATGGTCCTCAGAATATCTACAAAATCACCCTGGAAGGCCGGTATGATCCGGAGGCCAGACTGGATCTGGAGCGGCTGCGGGAAGCGGGAAACATCATCCAAATTGTGGATGAATCCATCCCGGAATATGACATCCAGGCTTTAATGCGCGATCACAGGGATGATGTGATCGGCATGTATATTGAGACATTTCAGAAAGAACCTCTGACAGAGGAGCGAAAAAAAGCGCTTTACTATGGGGTCAACGCGCTGCTTCAGGGAGGGCGGCGGTGAACCCAGGGGCGTGGTGCCGCCTGGGCGGCAGATGGGAGGAAACATGATAATACGAGACTTGGAGCTGACGCATTTTGGAAAGTTCCGCAGCCGGAAAATCTCCCTGAAACCGGGAATTAATATCATTTACGGCAGGAATGAGGCGGGGAAGTCCACGGTACATGCCTTTATTCGCGGCATGCTGTTTGGCATTGAGAGACAGAGGGGAAAGGCATCCCATGGCGATCGTTACTCCCGGTATGAACCCTGGGAAGGGGACGGTGTTTATGAGGGAAAGATGCGTCTGGAGACCGGAGGACATACCTATCGTCTGGAGCGCAGTTTCCTCAAAACCAACAAGTATTTTCGTCTCATTGATGAGACGGAGGGGAAGGAGCTGACGCCCCCTCAGGAGTGTTTGAGCCGACTTTTGGGAGGCCTTACAGAGGCGAATTTCATCAATACCATCAGTGTGGAGCAATTGAAAAGTGCCACAGACGCTGCACTGATGAACGAGCTGCAGCGTTTTGTGACCAATATGGGCAGCACCAAGAGCGCAGAGATTGATTTGGCCAGAGCCAAGTCCCGCTTGTTGGAACAGAAGAAGGCCATGGAAAAAAAGATAGCCGCTTCTGCCAAGGAGGAGTATGGCCGTCTGGCTGGGCGGCTGGTGGAACTGGATCGGCAGCTGGATCAGCTGCGGCGGGAGGAAAAGGCTAAAAAAGAGATCTGCATCGGGCTGGAGGAGAATTTGAAAAAAGCCAGAGAGGAAGCAGTCACCGCACCCGGTGCCTCGGATCAGGCATTGGGAATTCTGCGGCAGAAAGCGGCGGATGCCGGAAGAGCCGTCCGTGAGGGAGAAGAACGGCAGAAAGCGCTGTCTGTGAAAAAACGGGGAGGTCCGCTTCTGCTTTTTCTCTGTTTATTGTGTGCTCTGGGGGGAGCGGCTGCAGTTTTCGGACAGCCGGAGTCGACATCGCCATTTTTCTATGGAGGTATTTTGTGCGCGCTTTTGTTCTTTGTTCTGCTGGCGGCTGGAATCATCCGAACAGCGGCAGAGGGAAGAAGGAAAAAGAAATGGCTGGAGTGCATGGGACAGCAGGAAGCAAAGAAGAAGGAAGCGGAACAGGCAGAAGGACAGTATCAGTCCATGTGCCGAGAATTGGAAGAAAGAAAACGGCGGGAAGGGCAGATGGACCGCAGCCATGAACAGCTGTTGCAGGAACAAAAAGATTTGGCGCGCAGTCAGGTGCTGATCGAGCAGAAGGAAGAGGCGCGCCAGGAGGTATTGTGCCAGGGGGAATTTCTGAAGAAGACGCTGAAGGAAAATCAGGCCATTCAGGAAGAAATCCGTGCGGTTCAGCTGGCATTGGATACCATGGATGACGTTGCCGAGGCTCTTCATGATTCCTTTGGAGGGCAGTTGAATGAAGCGGCTTCCCGCTATTTGAAACGAATTACAGAGGGGCGCTATGACAAACTGGTGGTGCGGGAAGATATGCAGATTTTTGTCAATACACCGGCAAAATTGATTCCCTTATCCAGTCTTAGCCGAGGGACCATTGAGCAGATCTATCTCTGTGTTCGTTTGGCAGCTGCGGACCTCTTATGGGATCAGGAAAAGATGCCGCTGATTTTCGACGATATGTTTGCTTTCTATGATGATGAACGGCTCCGTCAGACCATTGGACTGCTGGAGTCCTTGGATCGGCAAGTGATCATCTTCACATGCCACACCAGGGAAAATCGTTTCGTGGCTTCCCACATATAGAAAAATAGTTATAATTTGCTTCTGGGCAGCGGGCCTTTATACCCTGCAGCCTGGACTTGGTAGTAGATTTTAAGAAAAGAAAGGAAAAATAAAATGATAAGTGCGAATGGAATCACACTGCGCCTGGGTAAAAAGGCCCTTTTTGAAGATGTAAACATTAAGTTCACTGAGGGAAACTGCTACGGTATCATCGGCGCCAACGGTGCGGGAAAGTCCACATTTTTAAAGATCCTGTCCGGCAAACTGGAGCCCACCAGCGGTTCCGTTGTGATTACGCCGGGACAGCGTTTGTCTGTGCTGGAGCAGGATCATTTCAAGTATGACGATTGTGTGGTTTTGGACACGGTAATGATGGGAAATGCCAGACTATTTGAAATTATGAAAGAAAAGGACGCCATCTATGCCAAAGAGGATTTCACGGAGGAAGACGGCATCAAAGCCAGTGAACTGGAGGCGGAATTTGCCGGCATGAACGGATGGGAAGCGGAGTCTGACGCGGCTTCCCTGCTCAATGGCCTGGGGATCGAGACGGATCTTCATTATAAAAAGATGGGCGACTTAAACGGAAATGATAAGGTGAAAGTTCTGCTGGCTCGGGCATTGTTTGGAAATCCGGATATTCTTCTCATGGACGAGCCAACCAACCATTTGGACTTGGCGGCCATCAGCTGGCTGGAAGAATTTCTCATCAATTTTGAAAACACAGTTATTGTGGTTTCCCATGACCGCTATTTCCTGAACAAGGTCTGCACCCATATTGCGGATATTGACTATGCCAAAATCCAGCTGTACTCTGGAAATTATGATTTCTGGTACGAATCCAGTCAGCTGATGATTCGGCAGATGAAAGAGGCCAACAGGAAAAAAGAGGAAAAAATCAAGGAGCTTCAGGAGTTTATCCAGCGATTTTCCGCCAATGCATCCAAATCCAAGCAAGCCACATCCAGAAAACGCGCGTTGGAGAAGATTCAGCTGGATGAGATCCGACCATCGTCCAGAAAGTATCCCTACATTGATTTTCGTCCTGATCGCGAAATCGGAAATGAGGTGCTGACTGTGGAGGGGCTCACCAAGACCATCGATGGTGTGAAGGTGCTGGATAATTTATCCTTTGTGCTGAACCGCACAGACAAAGTGGCTTTTGTTGGGTCCAATGAGCTGGCCAAGACGACACTGTTTAAGATTCTCATGGGAGAGATGGAGCCGGATTCCGGTACCTTTAAATGGGGGGTGACCACCAGCCGGGCATATTTCCCCAAGGACAATAGCGAAGAGTTTGACAGTGATCTGGTGATCTATGATTGGCTTCAGCAGTATTCGCCGGTGAAGGATATCACATATGTTCGCGGATTCCTGGGACGCATGCTGTTCGCCGGAGAGGACGGAGCCAAGCAGGTTAGGGTACTCTCAGGAGGCGAAAAGGTGCGCTGCATGCTTTCCAAAATGATGATATCCGGCGCCAATATTTTAATCTTCGATGAGCCTACCAACCATCTGGATATGGAGTCCATCACGGCTTTGAACAACGGTATGATTAAATTCCCCGGTGTGATTTTGTTTTCCTCCCGTGACCACCAGATCGTAGAGACCACGGCCAACCGTATCATTGAGCTGCTGCCAGGTGGGTATATCGATAAGATCACAACATATGATGAATATTTGGCTAGCGATGAGATGGCCATGAAGCGTCAAGTTTATACCGTTGCCGTAGAAAATGAAGAGGAAGAAGAGAATTAATGAGTGCATTTTGGCTGAAATGGATGGCGCTGGCCTCCATGCTGATTGATCACATAGGAGCAGTGTTTTTTGGCGATTTCACGGTCCGCGCCTTTGGGGCGGACTGGGAAATCTTACGCATTGTGGGGCGGCTGGCTTTCCCCATTTTAGCGTTTCAGATTGCTCAGGGCGCAGCGCATACATCCAATTGGAAAAAGTATGCGCTGCGCCTTTTGGTATTTGGGCTGGTATCGGAATTGCCCTATGACTTGGCACTGCATGGCGGCGTGGATTGGACAAATCAAAATGTATATTTTACGCTGCTGTTGGGACTGCTGGCCATTGAGGCGGATATGAAATGGACCGCGCGAGACTGGAAGGCGGGGCGGTTTAAGGGGATTGTCTTTGCGGCCTTGTTGATGCTGCTGGCATTTATCATTGGCAGTGATTACGGTGGATTTGGTGTGCTGATGATTTATTGGTTTTATTTGGCGGGATCGGATTCCCTCATGATGGCCGGGGGGATTGCAGCCATCAATTTTGTTTTGGGCAGGATCCAGGCATTTGGCGTCCTGGCTCTGATTCCCATCAGTCTTTATAATCGGAAGCTGGGATATCATAGGCCGTGGCTTCAGTATACTTGTTATTTGTTTTATCCGGTTCATCTGGCGGTGCTGGCGGCGGTGCGCGCGGTGGCTGGATGAATAGGTTTGTGTTTGTGTCGCAGATGATAACAGCAGGGCGGCGGAATGTTATGAGCTTTTTTGTGTGAGTAATGCATATTTTTCAACAAAAAAGCGGATGCTATGCAGTAGATTTTGTGTGACAGGAATGGAGGAGACACATGAAAAATCAACTGTATGATCAGGCCAGACCCTTTGGGCTGCGGGATAAACTCGGCTATATGTTCGGTGACTTCGGCAATGACTTTACATTTATCTTTGCCAGTTCCTTTTTGATGGTGTTTTATACCAAGGTGCTGGGGATTGCTTCATCCGCCGTGGGCGTGTTGTTTTTAGTGGCACGTTTTGTGGATGCTGTGACGGATATCACCATGGGGCGCATCGTGGACACCTTCCCCACAGCCAAGGATGGACGTTTTCGTCCGTGGATTCGAAGAATGGCCGGGCCGGTGGCCATTGCCAGTTTCCTGATGTATCAGTCCCAAATGGCGAATGCCAGTATGGCTTGGAAAATGATCTACATGTATGTTACGTATCTTCTCTGGGGGAGCGTCTTTTATACTTCCATCAATATTCCATATGGTTCCATGGCCTCCGCCATTAGTCCGGAATCCGATGACAGGACGGCGCTTTCCACCTTCCGTGGGATTGGGGCATCCCTGGCCTCTCTCATTATCGGTGTGGGCGGGCCGCTGATTTTATACATTACGGATGAGGAAGGAAATAAGATTGTGGATGGAGGCCGCTTCACTTTGGTGGCGGGCGTATTTTCTGTATTGGCCATTATCTGCTATATCATCTGCTATTTCAGCACCACGGAACGGGTGAAAATTGAGCCCAAAGCGGGCAGTTCTCCCAAAAGTATGGCGCAGGTGTTTCTCGGTGCGCTGCGCAACAAAGCGCTCCTGGCAATCATCGGTACGGCCATCGGGATGCTTTTGAGCCAGCTTTTTATCCAGTCCCTGAATAATTATCTTTATGCAGATTATTTCAGAAACACAGAAGCGCTGGCACTGTTTAATATTATTGTCACTGTGATTTCCCTGGCTCTTGCGGCGGTGACGCTGCCGCTGACAAAGAAATATGGGAAAAAGGAGACTGCGGTGACGGCCATCCTGCTGTCCGGTACAGTATATTTGCTGTTGTTTCTGTTCCGTATCGGAAATGCCTGGCTGTTTCTAGGTCTTTCAGGGTTGGGATATATTGGGATCAGCTATTTCAATCTGATTGTATGGTCGCAGATCACCGATGTCATAGACCATCAGGAAGTGATGACCGGAGAAAGAGATGACGGTACCATCTATTCCATTTATTCCTTCGCTAGAAAAGTGGGACAGGCCTTGGCCGGCGGTCTGGGCGGATTTGCGCTGTCTCTCATTGGATACGACGAATTGGCGCGGGTGCAGTCCGACGAGGTTTTGAGAAGTCTCTACACCGCTGTCACGCTGCTCCCGGCAGTCTGCTTTTTCTTGACTGCGTTGATTTTGGGTTTTCTCTATCCGCTCAATAAGAAACGGACAGAGAAAAACGGAGAGATTCTGCGGCGGAAAAAGAGGGAATGATTGGTCGGTGGGAAGCCATTGCTGAAAAAGTGGGCTTTTGAATCTGGCACGTAAAAGTCGGTATCTTTGCACGAGAATGTGCAAAGATATTGTTTGCGGGCCATATGTATGCTAGAATGGTTTTGGATGTTTTGAGCGGTATTTTGGAAGTTTTATTTGAATTTGAGGAATCAGAGGGGGAAACAAGTATGCGGGAAGTGATCTGTCCTATTTGCGGAAACAAAAAGAAAGAGGATCCGGTGTGCCGAAGCTGTGGATGGAAATTTCATCAGGATGTCATTTCATATCAAACCGTTTATCCTATAGGGAATGCACAAAAGAACAACTATGTTCAGGACATGTTTTATGCCCGGCAGAAATATGCGGCTCTAATAGCGGAAAAGATGCAGGGGAGCCGTAATTCAGAACGGGCATCGGGGATGTCGCCGGACACGGAGAGGCAGGATGCCGGACAGAACGGCGGCAGGGAACCTGCGGACAGAAAAACAGAAAGAGAAGGAACGTGGGAGCAGGCTCTGTGGGAGGAGGCTCTGCGGCATAGGGAAGAAGGGGAAAGAAAAACAGTAAGCGAAGCAACGGTGGAGGCTTTTTCAGACAAGGAACACCGCGAAGCAGAAGAAACGAAATCGGAGATAAAAAAGAGGGAAGGGAGACAGAAAATCTGTTCGGCCGTAAAATGTCTGGTTGCCGTCTGGCTGGGAATTGGCAGTTTGTATGCGTGGTATTTGATTTTGTCCAGATTGGATATGGTCTCTTTGAAAAATTTGAGCGGAGCTGGAGGCGTTTTGCTTTTCACCACAGCGGCGTGCTTGTTTTTTCAGGGAATGCTCATATGGAAAAAAGCAAAAGGACAGATTTGGACAGGGATTGTGGGAGCGCTTCTGCTGACAGTATGTCTGTCCCTAGTTATGGCAGGGGAAAATGGAAGTGCGGAAATATACGTTGTGTTTTGGAACATGACATTTAAAACCACAGTATCGGGAGTGATCCCAGCAGCGTCCATTTTGCCGGCAGAATTAATGGCGTATGCTACATATCGAATCCATCAAGCGAGTGCCGACGTTTCCTTTATGAAAAGGACCGCGATTGTTTTGGCTCTGTCGGCGGCTGTGGAAATCGGCGTACTGAATATGGTCGGTTGGATGCTGCTTTGCGGAAATCCTCTCTCCAATATTCTGAATTTTGGGGAGAGTTATCCGCTGAGTTTGTATGAAGTATTGTTGCCGATGTACGGCAATGCGGCGATTCCCCTGCTGATTGAATGGCTGTTGCTATGTCTGCTGAACCGCACGAGAAAGCAATTGTTTAGAGAAAACGGCCGAGACATGCTGCGGGCTGCTGCCGTGCCTGTGGTATCCGTTTTGGCGGGGGCCTGGATCATTGCAGTTCTCCAGAGGAAGTTTCAAATATGGTGGATTTATGGATTATCCGTTAACGGTCGATGGTTTCTTTTAATCCTGCCGGTACTTCTGTTTTTTTATATTGGGTACTACATCTTTGAGAGGGATCCGCGTAATCCTTTCGAAAGAGCAGCGTTGCATATAGGAAGAAGAAAGCTGTTTTTGGCAGCAGTCATCGGTGTTCCCGGGCTCATGATAGGAGTGGGGATTTACGGCGCCAGGATTGCCCTGGGGCTGGAATGGCAGATTGGTGTGGGACTTTTGCTTGTGCTGTTATATATGTGGGTGAAAAAGTATGGGGAAACGATGGGCGAATTCTATATGACCAAAAGGGCGAAAAGGGAATTGGCGTACTATTGGTGTATCGCAGCCATAACAGGATGTATCGGAATTGCGCTTTGTTATCTGTCTTTGACAGTAATGAAAGGGCTGTCAATTGGCCTGAAAGAATATTTTATATATGGAGTATCTTTCGGGATTTTTATGGCGGATCTGGGAATGGGAATTCTGTGGGGGCAAAGAAGCTGATCCCAGCAAAAAAATGAAAAAAATAGTTGACAAATGGAAAAGGATGCGTTATCATAGGGAAGTCGCTTGAAACAAATGAGACACAACATGGGCT
>CAJFUP010000114.1 GCA_904420225.1 uncultured Lachnospiraceae bacterium | reverse complement strand
TATTCTGGACTGCCTGCCCGGCAGCCCCTTTCACCAGATTATCCATGGCTCCCATGGCAATGATTCGATTGGTCCTGGGATCCAATTTTACATTCATGTCCACATAGTTGCTGCCCTCCACAAACCGAGTCTCCGGACAATCTCCCTTTTTCAGTACGCGCACAAATGTCTCCTTGTCATAGTATGCCCGGTAGATTTCCCGGATCTCCTCCTCGGTCATGTCCTTGGCCATGGACGCGTATGCCGTCACCAGAATGCCTCGATTCATGGGTACCAGATGGGGAGTGAAATTGATCTTCACCTCGCATCCTGCTGCATAACCCAACTGTTCTTCGATTTCCGGCGTATGGCGGTGAGTGGCTACGCCGTAAGCTTTGATATTTTCATTGACCTCACAAAATAGGTTGGCTACTTTTGCTCCGCGACCCGCTCCGGAAGTTCCAGATTTGGCGTCAATGATAATGGTGTTGGGATCAATGAGATGCTCTTTGACCAAAGGATAGAGCGCCAATGTACTGCAGGTGGGATAACACCCTGGATTGGCCACCAGCCTTGCATTCCTCACATGCTCTCGATTGAGCTCACAGAGACCGTACACCGCCTCCTCTATGAACTGAGGACTTTTGTGGGTAATCCCATACCATTTCTCATATGTGGCCACATCTTTAATGCGGAAATCGGCGCTCAAATCAACGATTTTGGTTTGTCTCAGAATATCCTCCGTCACCAGGGACGCGCACAGCCCCTGGGGCGTAGCCGTAAAAATCACATCCGCTTCCCTGGCCAATTCCTCCATATTGTCATCCAGACATCTGGCGTCCACCAGGCGAAACATGTTCCGGTAAATGGACGCATATTCTTCACCTATGTAGCTTTTGGAACCGTACCATACAATCTCTGTCTTCCCGTGCTGCAAAAGTAAGCGGACCAGCTCATTACCCGCATAGCCTGTAGAACCAATGATTCCTACTTTTATCATGATGGGGTCTCCTCTCCTAATTCTACTCACTTGTTTTTTTGCTCCCCCTGGAGCCGTTCTTTCTTTCTTCTTTTAAATATAATTCCCGCAAAATAGCCTTGCCGCGATCTGTACAAAAAATTTTCTCCCCGATGGACCGAATGGCATCCAGTTCCATGCCGTCTTCTTCCATGTTGACGAGAAAATCGGCCTCCACCAAAATCTGATAGTCCAGACCGCTGATATTGGTATACGTGTGATGGTGCCCCACCAGATAGCAGACACGGCCGATGAGCTCCGGCGGATATTTCAGCTTCTCCAGCATAGCCTTGGCCAAAGGCGGTCCTTCCCTTTCCTGATACGGCCCTGCGCTGCTTTTATGCTTTTTCAGACTGGCCCTGATGCCAATATCATGGACAATGGCCGCAGTCTCCAGGATCTGCTGCAGCTGCGGGCTCAGAGCCTCCGCCTCCCCAATGGCCTTGGCATACCCGTACACTTTCAGAAAATGCCCCACCCGTTTGGGATCCCTGTCATAATATTGAATCATTTCCCATATCAGCTTTCCGTCCGTGTCCATAGGATATCCTCCTTGCCGTCTCATTTCTTCTCCGTTCATTATAGCAAACTTTTCATGAAAGTAAAGTGGAAAGGCCCTGCTTTCTGCCCCTTCAGCACCCTTGAGATGGGCAGCCATAATATTCATTATAGTTGAATATATTCACTATTTTTGCGGATTTATTCATCGATTATACATTCCTTTCGCATATTATGCAAGCTTTTTTTCTGTTTTTTTGATTTTTCCTATTGCAATCCCGCAAAACTTGATGTATAGTAATCACCATGATAAGGCTTTGGCCGTATACATAAAAGGATGAAGGAGACGATCACTATGAAGGAAAAAGTTATTTTGGCCTATTCCGGCGGTCTGGATACGACTGCCATTATCCCTTGGTTAAAGGAAAACTATGATTATGACGTGGTTTGCTGCTGTATTGATGTGGGACAGGGCAACGAACTGGATGGACTGGAGGAGCGGGCAAAGCTGTCCGGCGCTTCCAAATTATATGTACTGGATGTGGTAGATGAATTCTGCGACGAATATGTGGTTCCCTGTGTCCAGGCCAATGCTGTATATGAAAACAAATATCTGCTGGGTACTTCCATGGCCAGACCGCTGATTGCCAAAAAACTGGTGGAGATTGCCAGAAAAGAAGGCGCGGTGGCCATCTGCCATGGCGCCACCGGAAAAGGAAATGACCAGGTGCGCTTCGAACTGGGTATCAAAGCTCTGGCTCCGGATTTGAAAATCATCGCTCCCTGGAGATGCAATGAGACCTGGGGTATGAGTTCCCGCGAGGAGGAGATCGAATACTGCAGAAAACACGGCATCGATCTGCCTTTCTCCGCTGATTCCAGTTACAGCCGTGACCGCAACCTCTGGCATATCAGCCATGAGGGTCTGGAACTGGAAGATCCGGCCCAGGCTCCCAATTACGATCATCTGCTTGTATTGGGCGTGACGCCGGAAAAGGCTCCCGACCAGGGAGAAATCGTTTCCCTCACCTTTGAGAAGGGAATCCCTGTGGCCATCAACGGCGTGAAGAAAAAAGTTTCCGAAATTGTCAAGGATCTCAATGCTCTGGGCGGTAAGCATGGCGTGGGTATTGTGGATATCGTGGAGAACCGCGTGGTGGGCATGAAATCCCGCGGCGTATATGAGACACCAGGCGGCACCATTCTGCTGGAAGCCCATGAGCAGCTGGAAGAATTGATTCTGGATCGGGATACCATGGCTTTCAAAAAGACAATTGCCAACCGCTTTGCCGATCTGGTCTATGAGGGAAAATGGTTCACTCCCCTGCGGGAGGCCCTGCAGGCTTTCGTGACTTCCACCCAGGAATATGTCACCGGCGAAGTGAAGATGAAGCTGTACAAAGGCAATATTATCAAGCAGGGAACCACATCCCCCTATAGCCTGTACAATGAAAGCATCGCCTCCTTCACCACCGGGGATCTCTACGATCACCACGATGCTGAAGGTTTCATCAATCTGTTTGGACTCTCTCTGAAAGTCCGTGCCATGATGATGGCTGACAAAAAAGAGCAGTAAAAACTGTCAAATCCAAACACAAAAGGAGACCCGGTTTCGGTTCGGGTCTCCTTTTTGTATTCCATCAGGCTGATGGGTAAGCTTCCAACTCATGGGCCCAATCATCCTCCAAGGCCAACACCCATCTCACTGACGAAATCCCGCTTTCAGCCTCTCAATGAAATCGCTGGGATCAAATGGCGCTGCCGCCTTTCTCTCCTCCGGCTCAATGGAAAGAGAATGATCCACCTGAAAATGCCGCTCCAGCTCTCCCTCCTGTCCCCGGCAGACCGCTGTGGCAAAAGGATCTTGTCCTGGTACAAAAGGCGCCAATTCCAAAAGAAACCGGCTTTCGGTGGGAAGGAGGCGATATTTTTCCATTACGTCTGTGCCGCAGCTGCTGTTGCCCAGACCGTTTCTTTCCCAATCCACCGAAAGAATGTCATGAGGTTCCCTCACCAGCTCCTGGGCATGACGCGCCTGACTCAGCTGCCGCGCCGAATACGGCTGGAGGGAAAAGGCAAAGGGGCGGCTTCCAGCCGTCAGAATACCATATCCGTCCACATCTGTCACCGCAGCATACGTGACCTCGCCCCGACTGCCATTTTCCTGGGGACGCACATAAAATTCTCCCATCTGGGATGCCCCAATCTCAAATCGGCCCAGATATGCCCCGCTCTTTCTGTCTGGATAATTTTCTTTCGGCCCCAAGCCGAAATAATCCACCCGATCCAGCTGGGTGCGCAGCGGAAATCGAACGCCCATCCGGGGAAGTGTTTCCAGCTCTCCAAAGGGCTGCACAAAAAATTCCATGCTGATTCTGCCGTCGGCCCAAATACGCAAAAGGATATACTGATGGAATCCTCCCTTTTTCTCCCCAGCGCACCGATAGAGGTGATGTATCTTCACCAGACAGCTGTCATCCGCGCGCTCTGCCACTTGGCAGACCTCACATGTATGTTCCATCTGATCCAGCCCCATCTTCAGCCATCCGTTTTCACCGATGGCAGACGGGCTATGTCTGTCATTGTCGGTGGGCGCCCGATATACCTGGAGTTCCATGGGGGGAAAAGAAAAATCTCCTCCATCCGTCTGAAACACATCCCAATTTCTGTCATCTTGCCCATACTGAAGCCGAGTAATCCATCCATTTTCAGCGGAAATCTCAAGGAAAAATCTCCGCTTTCCCGGACAAGTTCCATCGAAAAGCAAACATTCCCCTTCTTCCCGGATCCGCAGCTGACCACCGCCGTACACATTCGCTTTTCTGGCCCCAGCGCCGTTGTTATCAAGCCGCAGCTGAATACGCGTATCAATAAACCCTTCCGGTGCCCACCTCACCGGTTCCTTCCGCATAAAGAAAAGGTTCAAGGTGTATATACTTCCATCGGCTGGACGCTGTTTCATATGCAGATCCACATCTTCCCAGCCACCTGAAGGAGCAGACAACGTTTCCTTTCTTCCTTCCTCCACAACTGCGCCGTCTTTTTCCAAGGTCCAGCCCAGCCGAAAGATATCCATCCCCACATGACTATGATCATTATACAGACGAACGATACCTCTTTCTTCACTCAGCAGCTCTGCCCGAATCCAGCGGTACACCGCGTTAACCTCTGCCAATTTGGCCGTTTCCCTTCGGTCCGGCAGTACCACACCATCGATGCAGAAATTTTCATCCTGGTAAAAAGCAGGATAATCTGAACCGTAGGCGAAAATCGTCTGGCCCTTTCTATTTTTATCCAAAATCCCATGGTCACACCACTCCCAGATATATCCCCCGGCCAAAGCGGAAAAACGAGCCACCGCGTCCCAGTATTCTTGCAGATTACCCATGGCATTTCCCATGGCGTGGGCATACTCGTTCATCAAAAAAGGCCGCTTGGGGTTCTGTAAAGCCCTGGTTTCAATCCATTCCACGCTGGGGTATGTATCGCTGTCCATATCGGCCACCACACTCATTTGGCGCTTATGAATCAGCCGTGTTGCGTCCATGGAACGGCAGTATCCAGCCATAAATTCCACATTTTTTCCATATCCCATCTCATTTCCCAGGGACCAAATCACCACGGAGGGATAATTCTGTGCTGTCAGAACCATGGCAGAAATCCTGTCCAGACAAATTCCGGTGTAGCGCATATCATTTCCCGGCAGCACATCATCTTTATAGGATATATCGTGGCTTTCCATATCCGCCTCATCCATGACATAGAGTCCATACTCATCGCACAGCTCATACCAGCGGGAGGCATGGGGATAATGGGCGTTTCGCACCGTATTAATATGGTTCTGCTTCATCAGACAGATATCTCTGATCATCTCTTCTTCCGTCACTGCCCGAAGCCAGCGGGGGCTGAACTCATGGTAGTTGACGCCCTTTAAAATCACTCTTCTGCCATTGACGCAGATTTTCCCGTCTTTCACCTCAATTTGACGGAATCCCACCGGCCAGCGAACAGTCTCCACCACCTGACCGTCCTCTGTTTTCAGAGTCAGCCGGATGTGATAAAGAACCGGCGTCTCCGCCGTCCATTTCAGAGGCTCCTTCACCGAAAGATTCAGATAAACGCTGCGGATGCTGTTGCCAAAAATAGGTTTGGAAAATGACGGCATTCCCCTCCAGGAATTGGCAGGCCAATCAGGATTTTCCATGCCGGTGAATCCCCGCGCGCACAATCCCTCCACATCCGTACCGCAAGGCGCCTCCAGCTGAGCCTCCACCTCATGGGCATCCTGCATATACCTGGAGCGATTGCGCAACACCACCATAATTTTCAGTTTGGCATCCCGGTATGCAGCATCCAGCTCCGTCTCGATCTTAAAATCAAAAATGCCCACATCCGGCCGCGAGATCAGCATCACACTTCTGAAAATTCCCGCCAGCCTCCACATATCCTGATCTTCCAGAAAAGACGCGCCGCTATAGCGATACACCTGACAGCATATGGTATTCTGCCCTTTCTCCTCCAGATATTCTGTGATATCCCATTCCACCGGCGAAAAACTGCCCTGAGAAAATCCAACAAAATATCCGTTGATCCAGATGTTTACAGCGCTCTCTACCCCCGCCATGGACAAAATGGTATGACGCCCGCAAAAAGAAGGCGGCAGAAGAAAAGTCCTCCGATAAATCCCCATACTGTTGGCCTCATCAGGCACATGGGGCGGACAAATATCGCTTTTTTTCTTGTAAAAAGGGGTTTTTACATTGACATACAAAGGAGTCTCCACACCATACCGCCTGTCCTGCCAACAGGAAGGGACTGCGATTGCATCCCAGTCTCTGTCATCATAGGCTGGGGCAGCCATCTTCTCTGCTTCCGTCTCCATATCCCGACAATACCGGAATTTCCACTCCCCATTCAGAGAATATTCCCACGGGCTGCTTTTTTCTCGCAGGCTCTCCAGGGAAGGATACGCATGGAACATGGTGTGGTACGCTTCTTTTCCCGTATGAGGCACCTGTCCGTTTCGAAACCAGTCATCTTTCCAGGGCTGCTGCCCATCTCTCACATCAAACTGCATGTCTCCTCCAATCCGCGGCCAACCGCATTTGTATAAGATGTTTTTTGCTTCTCCATAATTTAAGCTTACCATGTTATTTTTCGTTTGCCAATGGCTATTTTTGAACAAAAAGTTCTGCTAAAACAGAGAAGCCGCCTCTGGCCGATGAATCGGTACATGGCGGCTTCTCTGTTTTCAAATGAAGTCTTACTTTGGCATTACCTGAAAAGGATTATCCCACCTTATCAAACTGACTGTTGTAAAGGTTGGCGTAAAAACCTCCCTGAGCCATCAAAGTCTCATGATCTCCCTGCTCGATGATATCCCCATCCTTCATCACCAAGATCACATCGGCATCCTTAATGGTGGAAAGACGATGGGCGATGATGAAGCTGGTGCGTCCCCGCATGAGATTATCCATGGCTTTTTGAATCTGAATCTCTGTTCTGGTATCCACGGAAGAGGTTGCTTCATCCAAAATCAAGATCTTATTATCGGCAAGAATGGCCCTGGCGATGGTCAGCAGCTGCTTCTGCCCCTGGGAGATATTGCTGGTTTCTTCGTTAAGGATAGTCTGATACCCATCTGACTGAGCCATGATGAAACGATGGGCGTGGGCGGCTTTAGCCGCTTCGATGACTTCCTCATCCGTGGCATCCAAACGGCCGTAGCGGATATTTTCCATGATGGTTCCGTTGAAGAGCCAGGTATCCTGCAGAACCATGCCGAACATCTCCCGCAGTTCACTCCTGTTGAAATCTCTGACATCATGTCCGTCTACTTTAATGGAGCCACTGTTGACATCATAAAAACGCATAAGGAGTTTCACCATGGTGGTTTTTCCAGCACCTGTGGGGCCGACAATGGCAATCTTCTGTCCTGACTTCACCTCTTCCGAAAAATCATGGATGATGATCTTTTCCGGGTTGTATCCAAAGGATACATGATCAAATGTCACATTTCCCTCCATACCCTGGATGGAAACAGGATGCTCCACTGTCTGATCTTCTTCTTTTTCTTCCAAGAATTCGAAAACCCGCTCCGATGCCGCTGCGGACATCTGCAGCATATTGCTGACCTGGGCAATTTGCTGAATGGGCTGGGTGAAATTTCGAATATACTGGAAAAAAGACTGAATATCTCCCACTTCGATGACCTGACGAATGCTGAAGTAGCCTCCCATGAGCGCCACCAGCACATAACCCAAATTTCCCACAAACTGCATGATGGGCATCATCATACCGGAAAAGAATTGGGACTTCCATGCCGACTCATACAGATGCTGGTTGGACTCCTCGAAAGTGTCAATGACATCCTCTTCTTTATTGAACAGTTTCACCACATTATGACCGGAATAAATTTCCTCCACCTGGCCGTTGACATCTCCCAGATATGACTGCTGCTGCTGGAAGTATTTCTGGGAATGTTTCATGACCTTTGTGACGATGAGCATGGAAAACGGCAGAATCAGAAGCGCCACCAGCGTCATCCACACATTGATGGAAAGCATCATGAAAAATACGCCGATGAGGGTCGTCACCGATGTGATCAGTTGCGTAATGCTTTGGTTCAGTCCCTGCTGCAGCATATCCACATCATTGGTCACCCGGGACAAAATTTCTCCGTACGTCCGGCTTTCATAATATTTCATGGGCAGGCGGTTGAACTTTTTTGAAATATCCCGGCGAAGGTTGTAGCTGACATCATTGGATATCCCCGTCATGATGAATCCCTGGATCAGCGAAAACAGCGCACTAACTGCATACAGGCACAGGAGGAAAATCAGGATTTCGCCAATCCGTCCAAAATCGATTTCCCCAGTCCCTCCAATTTTTGCCACCAGACCGTTGAACAATTCCGTGGTGGCTTTTCCTAAAATCTTAGGCCCTATGATGGTGAATACCGTTCCGGCCACGGCACAAATCAGCATGAGAATCAGGCGGAATTTGTAGCGCAGCATATACCTGGCTATTTTTTTGATGGAGCCTTTGAAATCTTTCGCCTTCTCGCTGGTTCCCATCCGTCCTCCCATGGGTCCGCGCATATTTCTTTTTTTCTCACTCATACGTCCAATTCCTCCTCTGAAAGCTGCGATTTGGCAATCTGCTGATATACCTGACAGTTCTTCAAAAGTTCCTGATGGGTGCCCATGCCAGCCACACGTCCCTCATCCAAGACAATGATCTTGTCGGCGTGAAGGATGGTGCTGATGCGCTGCGCCACAATCAGTGTGGTGGCGCCTGCCGTCTCCTTTTTCAAAGCCTGACGCAACGCCAGGTCTGTCTTGAAGTCCAGAGCAGAGAAACTATCATCAAAAATGAAGATTTCAGGATTTTTGGCGATGGCCCTGGCAATGGAAAGACGCTGCTTTTGTCCGCCTGACACATTACTTCCCCCCTGGGCGATGGGATCATCATACTGATCTTCCTTCTGCTGGATGAAATCTTGTGCCTGTGCGATCCGCGCGGCCCGCTCCATGTCTTCCTTGGATGCATTGTCCACACCATAGCAAATATTTGATGCAATGGTCCCTGAGAAAAGAACTCCCTTCTGGGGAACGAAACCGATTTTATCCCTCAGTTTGTGCAAATCCATTTCCCTGACGTCCACACCGTCCACCAAAATCTGTCCTGAAGTGGCGTCAAACAAGCGGGGAATCAAATTGACCAGCGTACTTTTTCCGCTGCCCGTACTGCCGATGAAAGCAACCGTTTCTCCCTTTTCCGCTCGGAAGGAGACATGGGACAGAACATTTTCCTCGGCACCTGGATACGAAAACGTGACATCCCGAAATTCCACAGTTCCCGTTTCACCGCTTTTGGCAATGGCAGGATGTTTTGGTGTGTTGATTTGGGGGTCGGTTTCCAGCACTTCATTTATGCGCTTTGCCGATACTTCCGCTCTGGGAAGCATGACAGACAACATGGTAATCATCAGAAACGCCATGATGATCTGCATGGTGTACTGGATAAAAGCCATCATGGAACCCACCTGAATCTGTCCCTGATCCACTGCATGGGAGCCACTGTAGACAATCAGCACGGTGATGCCGTTCATGATCAGCATCATCACCGGCATCATCACAGTCATAACTCGGTTTACAAACAGATTCGTCTTCATCAACCGCCGATTGGCAGTTTCAAACCTTTCTTCCTCATGCTTTTCTCTGGAAAATGCCCGGATAACCGGGATACCTGTCAAGATTTCCCTGGAGACCAGGTTTAGACGATCAATGAGCGTCTGAAGTACCTTAAATTTGGGCATGGCAATGATCAAAAGTACCAATACCAATACCAAAATCATTCCCACCGCCAGGGCCAATATCCAAGTCATGGAAGCTTCTGTCTCCAACACCTTAAGCACGCCGCCGATTCCCAAAATGGGAGCATACAGTACGATACGGAACAGCATGGCAAACATCATCTGGACCTGTTGAATATCATTGGTGCTTCTCGTGATCAGCGAGGCGGTGGAAAAACGATCCATCTCACTGCTGGAAAAAGAAATCACCTTCCTGTAAACCTGATTTCTCAAGTCATGACCCAGCTTGGCGGCCAATCGGCTGGAGAGAAATGTGACTGATACGGCACAAATCATGATCAGCAGCGCCATACCCAGCATCTTCAAGCCGGAAAGCAGCACATACCGCATCTGAATCCCGTCCACATCTTCACCCATGGCCTCATACTCCTGCTGAACGTATGTGACGGCGCTCTGGGTGACAATACTCTCCGGCATCTGTTCCATCTGACTTTTTGCCTCTTCCAGCTGGGCCTGCAGTGCCTGCTGCTGCTCCATTGGTATCTGCTCCAGCACATCCGCAGTGATCCCGTTTTCTTCCGCCTGGAGAGCCAGCATCATGGGAATGCCAAAAATGGCATTCAATTCCTCTCTTTCCTGGGATGATATCTTATTTTTCTCATAGACATCGCCAATCTGCGTATAAGCGGCCTCCACCTTTTCCCTGCTGTCCTCCTCCATGAAAAATTCCAACATGGAAAGGCTGCTGGCTCGGATCTTATCCGGTACCCCATCCTCAATTCCCTTTTGCTGAATACCGACATCGACTATGTTGGATGTATAGGACGGCAAGGATAAATCACAATAGGCCTGCAAAAACAGCAATGCGAAAATCAATAAAATATAACCCGCACTGCTTTTCAGCCTTCCAAACATTTTCAGCATGAAAAAAATCCTCCTTCAGCATGTTAAACATTTCATGTTAAGCATTTCATGTTAAACATTTCAAATTAAATAATTTGTCAATCTGCTTCTTCATCTGCTTTTTTCTGCGAGCTACCGCTGAGTGTCTCTGGAATCGCTTCCATATTATGAATGATCCGTTCCAAAAAATGTTCCAAGAGTTCTACTTCTGATTTTGAAAATCCTCTCATCATAAATGTTTCATTCATTTCCATGACCTGGGCCATTTTTTCGCGGAAATGCTTTCCCTTCTCTGACAAATATAAACAGCTTCTCCGCCGGTCATTCTCGTCCGGACGGCATTCCACCAAATCATTTTTTTCCAGCCTATGGATGGAAATGGTGACTGTGGATGGCTTGATTCCCAGTTTATCAGCCAGTTCTCTCTGACTGATCCCATCATTTTTTCCCAAAATCACCAACAAAGGAATCTGTCCAGGATGAATGCCATAATGGCTGGCCTGGGCGAAAACCTTGGTAAAGTACATTCGAGAAAGATTCATCAGATTCCACTGGGCCGTGTACACTTTCTTTTCCGTAATATCTGTTTTTTCTTCTGTCTGCATTTCATTCCCTTCTCTCAAAATCTCATCCATTGCCCTCATTAAATCATTAGTAGACTAATGATTAGCCGACTAACGATTAGTAGTGTAAAAGAAAAAAAGAGAAAAGTCAAGCAACTTCCCTCTTTTTAGCATTTTTTTTCAATATTTACATTATTTTTATAATTATCACAGCCCAATATCACACTGGCCCTTGTTCCCATTCAGGCGGCGAGAAATCTCGCTCAGCAGGCAATGGGCGGCCTCCCGCTTGGTCATCATGGGCAGGTCCCTCACACCGTCTTGGGTGATGAGCGTCAACACATTGGTATCCACACCAAAACCTGCTCCCTCCACCTTCAGATTGTTGGCCGCAATCATATCCACATGCTTTCTTTCCAGCTTCTTTTTGGAATTCTCCAGCATATCCGTGGTTTCCATGGAAAATCCGCAAATGAACTGTCCATCTTTCTTATGATTTCCCAGATACTGCAGAATATCATCGGTCCGTTCCAATTCCAGGCTCAACTGGCTGCTCTGTTTTTTAATTTTTTCATCTGCCACATGAGCCGGGCGATAATCTGCCACAGCCGCCGCTTTTATGATAATATCTTGCTGTCCCATCCGCTCTGTCACCGCCTTAAACATATCCCTGGCAGAAACCACGGGAACGAATGAGACGAATCTGGGAACCGCCAGAGCCGTGGGGCCGGAAACCAGCGTCACCTCCGCCCCTCTTAAACTGGCCGCCTCGGCAATGGC
>CAJFUP010000113.1 GCA_904420225.1 uncultured Lachnospiraceae bacterium | reverse complement strand
AGTCCCACCTGTGTCAGGTTTACCAGATCCTGGTCATAGGCTGTCTGGGCGTAGAACGGGCTGAACTTCTGGCTCAGAGCATTGGTACCATACACCAGCGGCGTCTCAGAAGAATCGGAACCGGAACCTGTGGTCTCAGCTTCGGTTGCATCTGACGTCTCATCTGCCGCTTCTGTCTGGTCGTTTGCCGCCGTGGTGGAAGTAGCATCATTTCCGCATGCGGCAAGGCTAAAGCACATTGCTCCGGCAAGAGCAACGGCAACGGCTTTGTTGATGTTTTTTCTCATAATAGCCTCCCTTAGTTTTTTTTATAGCTGAAACAGTTGACTCGGCATGCTGTCTTTCAGGCGGCATACTCTCCTGTTTTTGCTAGCGAACTCCTTTGGGGCTGCTGGCCGCAGTCCTAAAAAATTTGTCTAATTTATGTCCCTCTAAAAAGTCAGTCTGTAGTTTATCATATTCTATAGTATTTGTCAAATTTTTTTCTCAGAAATACAAGGAAAAATGCGCTGTAACCGCAAAAAAAACAGTGAAAGCAGGGACAAGAGAAGTCCGCCCAACGCAAACAACCATTCGCCGCGCAGAGAAAATTCCCCGTCCCCGATTCCCCAGAAAATTACTTCGCCCAGTAAAATCAATCCGCCAAAGACAGCCGTGCCCACACAGGAGCGTTTCAGACGGCAATACCCCTTGTCATAATCCACATAGGTCATTCTTTCCGGAGCCCGCAGGACCCGCACCCAGCCCAACCAGGCATACACCAAAGGAAGGAAACTGATCACGTAAGGCAGAGTCACCTCCAGCCGCCTGCTTCCCGGATTATTCAAAAGGCCCATGGCCACCAAAATCCCCGTCATGCCAATGAGAAGCAGCCCATACCAGACTTTCATCCGCCCAAGAGCGTCTTTCGTCCCATCATAACGGTAGTATTCCCCTTTATACAGCACATTATGTTTTACTTTTCCCTTTTCATTCTCCTGAAGGAATACTTCAAAGTGTTTTTTATATTTTTTAACTTTTCTCATTGCCCTCACACCAGCCATACACTCTTCGTACGGCCAATTTGTCTATACAGCGGTACTGGCCCGGCAAATATCCACAGTACCGAATGTCTGCACTGCAACCGCTCATCGGACTTCTCGCACAAAAAATGGAGGCACTACCAGCAGGATTGACATCCCTGCCATAACTGCCCCCATTTGTTATGCGGGTCCAGGCCGCTTGCCAGCGGCTGTCCACCGATTTTTCATTGCCGTCCTTTATTCCTCGGAAATTGCTCCCACCGGACAGGCTGCTGCGCATGTTCCGCAGGAAATGCAAGCATCAGCATCAATTTCATACTGGCTGTCTCCTTCAGAAATGGCGCTCACCGGACATTCGCCCTCACATGTACCGCACTTTACGCACGCATCGCTAATCTTAAATGCCATGATTCTTTCCTCCTTCTTCGTCTTTTTGTTATGTGGAGAGTCCTGCTCTGGGGTGTCCCCGCAGAACATGTCTCATTCACCCTCATTGTACTCCATGCCATCGGAGAATTCAAGATTTTTTTACCGGGATCCACCTTTTTTACAGGACTGCCATATCCTGGAGTTTCTCAGGCCTGACCGCTTCTCATCCTAGCCCGCTCTTTTCGCAGCGCTTCCAGGATAATCTCCCTGGCACGGGCCGCTTGGGCTTTGCTCAGAGGTTTCATCCCCTTCAGCGGATAATCCATGCCCAGATTTTCATATTTGATTTCCCCCATATTATGATATGGGAGCACATCCAAGGCCTTTAAATGCCGCAGCGTGGCGATGAACTGTCCCAAACGCTTCAAATACTCTTCATTCAGAGTGATGCCCTCCACCACCACATGACGGATCCAAATATCTTTGCCTTTTTCATCAATGTACCGGGCAAACGCAAGGATATTGTCATTTTTTTGTTTGGTCAGCTTTATGTGTTCCTCCGGATCGATATGTTTGATGTCCAGCATAATCAAATCTGTGACATCCATGAGACGATCAAATTTCTCAAGCACCGCCGGATTATCTTTCTGAAAGGTGATCCCAGATGTATCCAGACAGGTGTGAATTCCCTGGGCTTTGGCAGCGGCAAAAAGCTCTGTCACAAAATCGATCTGCACCAACGGTTCTCCCCCTGTCACCGTAATCCCGCCATTTTTATAGAAATCCTTTTTATGGCAGAACTGATCCATGATTTCTTCCACTGTCATGTCCGTGCCGCCGCTCATTTCCCAGGTATCCGGATTATGACAGTACAGACACCGCATGGGACATCCCTTTAGGAATACCACAAACCGGAGTCCTGGACCATCTACCGTTCCGCAGCTTTCAATGGAATGAATATGTCCTATCATTGTTTTCCTCCGTTGGACATGAGGGGATGCCGCTATACGGCACCCCCTCGTGTCTCTCACCTTATATCGTCATGATGGTATCCTGTCACAACATCCTGCCTCGTCCAACGCGGCGAACCATCTTTGGGGACGCCGCTTCTGGCTTTGGCAGCCGGAATTACATGGCTGTATGGAATGTTCTGGAAATCACTTCGTCCTGCTGCTCTTTCGTCAATTTGATGAAGTTAACAGCATATCCGCTGACACGGATGGTCAGCTGAGGATATTTCTCCGGGTGCTTCTGAGCGTCCAAAAGTGTCTCTCTGTTGAATACATTGACATTAAGATGATGTCCGCCTTCTGCCACATAGCCGTCCAGCATGGATACCAAATTATCAATCTGCTGCTCGTTTACCATAATAAAATCCTCCTTCACTTATAATTACAATTGCAGTTTTCTTCTATTCTTCCCGGTCCAATCCCTCATGCAGAGTGGGAACCCGGCATGCGGTGTTGGGTCCGGCGCATTCGCTGCTGTTCATGGTCATCACATGTTTCTCAAGATCTTCATCCTGTCCGTTGACTTCCACGTTCATATGGCCGCCGCCGCGGGCCATGAATCCTTCAATCATGGAGAGAACATCGTCAATCTTTTTTTGCTGATCCATGGTAGCCTTCCTTTCCGTCCCGGAAAAACCGGGATATCTGCTTTGTTTCTGATTACAGTTTCAGATCCAAATCGATATCAATATCTCCCAGAATCACCTGGTCTTCCTTACCCAAAGCGTCGGGAATAATGGAGAAGGTATTGGAAATACCGTCCTGAGCCTCACTGAAGGGCAGCTTGGCAACAGATGCCAGAGATGCCACTGCTCCATGGGTATCTCTCTTATGCATGGGGTTGGCGCCCGGTGCAAATGCTTCCCCTTTCTTTCTTCCATCCGGAGTGGAACCCGTGTTCTTTCCGTAAACCACGTTGGAAGTGATGGTCAGAATGGATGTTGTGGGAATTCCGCCTCTGTAGGTATGATTTCCCTTGACATAGCTCATGAATGTCTTCACCAGGTCAGCAGCAATCTCATCCACACGGTCATCATCGTTGCCATACTTGGGGAAATCGCCTTCCACTTCGAAGTCCACAATAACACCGTCCTCGTCGCGGATGGCCTTCACCTTGGCATACTTGATGGCAGACAAAGAGTCAGCCACTACAGACAGACCTGCTACACCTGTGGCGAACCAGCGGGTCACCTTCTTATCATGGAGCGCCATCTGGATTCTCTCATAGCAATATTTATCATGCATATAGTGAATGATGTTCAGGGCATTGACATATACGCGAGCCAGCCACTGCATCATATCCTTATATTTATCCATAACATCATCGAAATCCAGGTATTCTCCCACTACAGGTCTGTATTTGGGGCCCACCTGCTTCTTGGAGATCTCATCCACACCGCCGTTGAGCGCATACAGCAGACACTTGGCCAGATTGGCGCGGGCGCCAAAGAACTGCATTTCCTTACCCACTCTCATGGAAGATACGCAGCAGGCAATGGCGTAGTCATCGCCGTGAGTCACTCTCATCAGATCGTCATTTTCGTACTGCACGGAGGAAGACTCAATGGATGTCTTGGCGCAGAATCTCTTGAAGTTTTCCGGAAGACGTGTAGACCAAAGTACGGTCAGGTTGGGTTCCGGAGCAGTACCCAGGTTCTGCAGGGTGTGAAGGTAACGATAAGACATCTTGGTAACCATATGGCGTCCATCGATGCCCACACCGCCGATGGACTCTGTCACCCACTGAGGATCGCCGGAGAACAAGGCATTGTACTCAGGTGTACGGGCAAACTTCACCAATCTCAGCTTCATAATGAAGTGATCCACAAATTCCTGAATCTGTTCTTCTGTGAAAGTGCCGTTGGCCAGATCTCTCTCAGCGTAAACATCAATAAAGGTAGATGTGCGTCCCAGAGACATGGCGGCGCCGTTCTGCTCTTTTACAGCTGCCAGGTATCCGAAATACGTCCACTGAATTGCTTCCTGAACGTTCTGCGCCGGTCTGGAGATATCATATCCATAGATCTCACCCAGCTTCTTCAGTTCCTGCAAAGCACGGATCTGCTCAGACAGCTCTTCTCTTTCACGGATAACATCAGAGTACATGATGGTACGGGTGGAATTCTTCTGTGCCGTCTTATCCTCAATGAGACGGTCCACTCCATACAGAGCCACGCGGCGGTAATCACCGATGATGCGGCCGCGGCCGTAGGCATCCGGCAGACCTGTGATGACATGACTGGAACGGCATGCTCTCATCTCTGGCGTATAAGCGTCAAACACACCGGCATTGTGCGTCTTTCTGTGGGTAGTGAAAAACTCCACAATCTCCGGATCCACTGTGTATCCATTTTCCTCACACGCTTTCACAGCCATACGGATACCGCCGTAGGGCTGAAGAGAACGCTTAAAAGGCTTATCGGTCTGGAAGCCCACGATGGTTTCCTTATCTTTATTTAAATATCCCGGTCCATGGGATGTGATGGTTGAAATGATCTTGGTGTCCATATCCAAAACACCGCCTGCTTCGCGCTCCTGTTTGGATAATTCCAATACCTGATCCCAAAGGTCCTTTGTTCTCTGTGTAGGTCCCACTAAGAAGCTGTCGTCACCGTCATAGGGGGTATAGTTTTTCTGGATGAAATCTCTGACATTGATTTCTTTCTCCCACACGCCTCTGTTGAAGCCTGCCCATTCTGATCTCATTCGTTTCTCCTCCTGGATAGATGATTTTTCATGTTTCTTTTCCTGTACCATTGATCCGGTTTTCTCCGGATGTTTTTGACAGTTTTCATTATACGGGAACGGAACTTTTCCGTCAAGCCTCAGATTGTATTTTTTTGAATACAGTATACAAAAAATTTCAATAATAATTATCGATATTATCCTTGTTATTATTTTCCAACCTTTTATTTTTCTGGATTCGTTATTTTTATCACAAATCTATTTTTAGAACTATTATTTTGAAAGCTTCACGCCATGCGGCTTTTCAGGTACCAATGAGGGAATTTTTTTCACGGCTTGACCCAGCGGATTTTTCATATTATAATACTACCAGTCGAATGGGATTTTAAACCTTTCGATGACGATACCAAATGTCCACATTAATTATAAGGAGGTTTTGGCCA
The DNA here is from genome assembly GCA_904420225.1 of uncultured Lachnospiraceae bacterium. Taxonomy (GTDB): domain Bacteria; phylum Bacillota; class Clostridia; order Lachnospirales; family Lachnospiraceae; genus Fimimorpha. The sequence goes on along the minus strand of CAJFUP010000113.1, from coordinate 9,877 downwards.
TGGCTCAGGTTACAAAGGATACTTTGATTGGTGAAGCGCTGAGAATCAACGAAGGCATCGCTCCCATCCTCATGGGAATCGGCATGCACTGCCTTGGATGCCCCGCATCCCAGGGCGAGTCTCTGGGAGAGGCCGCACTGGTTCACGGAATGGATCCGGATCAGCTGGTAAACACCATTAATGAATATCTGACGGCAAGGGAAAACTAATCGGTTCTCCGCGCCGGTCAAAATGCCCCATGATTCACCAAGAGTTGGATTATGGGGCATTTATTTGCAAAAAACCATGGCGCCAAAGGCAAATACCTTTATGGATTGGCAGCTTTTCATGATTTTACGCGAATTTTACATATCTTTAACATTGACTTTTCCCATTTATGATACGTTTCTTTCATATCCGCAATTTGACCCCGAAAATCATACCACTTCACACGTATACTACTTCCGGAAGACGACAGTACGCGGATTTCTGCATCGTTTTCCAGAAAGGATGACACTGCTTATGCATGAAAAACACGAAATTCTCAATCTCATTCATGCGGCCAAAAAAAATTCCCAGGCGGCTGATGCCTTTATCCAACGATATATGGGCTTTATCCGCTCCGAAACCGCCAAATTTATCCATCGAATCCCGCAAGATGGATTGGATGATGAACTCAGCATCGCCATGTTCGCTTTCTATGAGTCCATCCTGGGCTATGAAAACAGCCGGGGAAGTTTTCTCGCCTACGCGGCCCAGGCCATTAAAAATCGTCTGATTGATCACTATAGAAAAGAAAAGCGCCACTGGGGCGCCGTTTCCCTGGATGAGCCTGTGAGCGATGATTCCGATTCTGTCACGCTGCTGGATCGGCTGGAGGATGAAAACAACCAAGTAGAAGCGTATCACGACAGAATGGCTTCCCGACAGGAAATCCGCGAATTCTCCAAAAAACTTCTGGAATTTGGCATCTCTTTTTCCGATGTGGCTGACAATTGTCCCAAACAGGAGCGAACCATGACCGCCTGCTACACAGTTTTGGCCTATGCCAAAACCCACACGGAAATTTTGATCAATCTAGAAAACACCGGCAAACTCCCCATTTCCCAGCTGTCAAAAAAAACCGGCGTGGAAAAGAAGACACTGGAACGCCACAGGAAGTATCTGGTGGCCATCCTTCTCGCCTACACCAATGGCTATGAAATCATCCGGGGGCATCTTTGCCGAATTTCCCCCGCCAGAAAGGACGGTGAATAATTTATGCAATATTTGGTAATGGAAGTCCATCCAGCCTACGCCATCCTGCTGGACGAGAGCGGCCGATTCGTGAAAGCTGCCAATCTGGGATATGAGACAGGGGATACGGTCACTTCCCCGGTTCTTCTGCACACCCCCAATGAGGGCCATGCATCCGAAAGCCCATCCATTTCCCACATGTTTAAAGTGAGATATTTGGTGGCGACCGCTGCCTGTCTGCTGATCATATTCTTATGCGCCCAGTATTACTCGTTCCTGTTCATACCGTATGGTTCCATTCAGCTGCGGATCAATCCGCAGGTACAAATGGATGTCAGCCGCTCCGACCGAGTGGTAAACCTCACTGCCATGAACAGCGATGGCGAAGATCTCATCAGCGGATACTCTTACAGCGGCAAGACGTATCAGACCGTGGCGGATGAGCTGGCTGACAGAGCCATCTCCATGGGGTACCTGGCGCAAAACGGGGAAATCGTTATTTCTGTCTCCGGAAGAGATTCCGACTGGAACACGTCTTCTCAGGAGAAGCTGAGCCAGGAACTGAATCAGCATCTGGAAGCGTACACCATTGTCATCAAAATCGGTTCGTTTGAAGAAGAACCCCAGCAGACGACTGCGTCTCCGCCCCCAACCGCTGCTCCCTCCACAGCGCCGACTCGCCACAGTGATTCCGATGAACATGGCCAGTGGGCCGAGGATGATGACGACGATGATGACGACGATGACGACAACGATGATGACGACGGTGACGACGATGATGACAACGATGATGACGACGGTGACGACGATGATGACGATGACGATTCCGTTCCCACCGCTCCGCCCATGGAAAGCGCGGCCGCTGTCGCCCCATCGCCTGTTCCCTCACCGCCTGTTTCCCACGGAGACGTCGATGATGACGATGATGACGACGATGACGACAACGACGACGATGATGACGACAACGACGAGAGGGATGATGACGGAGAAGACAGCGATGATGACGATGATTGAAAAATTTTTTAAAATTTTTTGGGCGGGACCCCGTTTCTCTTAGGAGCATCTCCGTATCCTGTTTTTGCAAGATAAATTAAGAATAAAATGAGAATGAAAAATCAAGGGAGGATATTTTATGAAAAGACAAATTATGACAATGGCAGGCATCACCATGGCAGCACTCTTGGGGGCATCCGCTTTGACGGGCTGCGGCAGCAATGCGGGAACGCAGACCGCTCCTCAGCAGCAAAGTACAGCGCAGGATACTACCGCTGCCTCTTCTCCATCCGCTCCGGTTCTGGATAGTTCGGCCAGCGTAGGCGCCATCCTTTTAAGCGTAAACCCGGAAATAGAAGTGGAATATGACGGAGACGGCAAGGTCACCGAGGTAGAAGGGCTCAACGACGACGGCATACGCCTCAGCCAAAACGCTCAGTCCTATATCGGACTTCCTGTAAATGAAGCGGTTCGCTCTCTGGTGGCAGAGATTGATGACGCCGGGTATTTTGACGCCACCATTGCGGGACATGAGAAAAATATCATTATAAAATTGGATCCCCAGTCCAAAGTTCCCAGTGATCATTTTCTCAATGATATCGCCGATGAGGTAAGAGCGGTGGTCAGCCAACGGCAAATCGGATCTCAGGCCATGACAGTGGATGACAACGATTACGATGATACGTATCGCGATAAGGGATATATAAATTCCCAGACAGCTCAGGAACTGCTGAAGGCTCAGCTGGAACGGGATGATATTCAGTTCGTGGAAAAAGAGTATGACATTGATGACGGCACATATGAAATAGAGTTTATACTTGATAATAAAGAGTATGAGTACGAAGTAGACGCCTATACCGGAAAAATCATGGAAATGGATGTGGAAGACGACGGACATTCCGATGACTGGAGCGATGATCATGATGACGATTGGGACGATGACGACGGACGGTCCGATGACTGGAGTGATGATCATGATGATGATTGGGACGATGACGACGGACGGTCCGATGACTGGAGTGATGATCATGATGACGATTGGGACGACGGAGATGACGAACGGTCCGACGATTGGAGCGATGATCATGACGACTGGGACGATGAGGATGACTGGGACGATGAGTGGGAATGATCCATTCCCAACGATACTTTGAATCTCATACCGCGTATAATACCACAATAAAGCAGGTCAAACCGCCGGGCATCCTTGGAAGATGCCCGGCCTCAACATGCAAATATTGAATAGGAGGGATTTTTATGAAACGTTCTTATCTTTTGGCAGTATCTCTCATCATGACAGCAGGCCTTTGGGGCTGCGGATCTTCACCATCCCAGACAGAGAATTCCGCTTCGCTTGGCCAGACCATGTCAGAAGCCATCTCGAAGCAATCGTCTGCTTCAGTGGATGATGATTCCGCAGCTGCCGCTCCAACCACCCCCGGCGCTTCCCCGGAGACTACCTGTCCCCCGCAGTCCGCCCCGCAGACCTCCCCGTCTCAACCGTCTGTTCCGCAGGCCTCCTCTCCCCAACAGTCTGCGCCGCAGGCCTCCTCTCCCACCCGTGATTCAGCGCTGGCCGCTGCTTTGGCCAATGCCGGTGTTCCCCAAGGAGATGCCTATAATATTAAAATCGAACAGGATGGCGATAACTCCATTCCCATTTTTGATATTGAGTTTGAAACCGATTACGGGGATTATGACTTTGAAATCTCCATGACCACCGGCGAAATCGTTGGCGCCGACTACGAAGTGGATGAAGAATATCTGGATACCTTGGGCGGTTCTCCTGTTTCCATCCAGGAAGCCGTATCCATTGTCCAATCCAAAATCCCCGGATCCCCCGCGGAAGATATCCGCATCTGGGAAGAATCGGACGATGGGCGCGGACGCTACGAAGGCGAACTGTTTTTCAATAATATAAAATATGAATTTGAGATCGATCCTCCCACAGGGATTATCTTTGACTGGAATGCGGATCTGAGACTGTAAATTCACGTCAAACAGACAACTTATCCCCGGATAAGTTGTCTGTTTTATCATGTTTTTCTTTGTCAGCGGGTTACGCCCGCCCCCTCTATGCCTAAAGCAGCCGACCGCATTATCGGATAGGAATGGTTGCACACTGTAGAAAAGCCTATGCTGCGAATTTTGGGGTCCATTATTGGGCTGCGATGTGTTTCGCAGCCCTCTATACAATATGCGATCCTGAGGGGAAACGTGCGCCCCCCACCGGGCGGGATACTTATAACTGTTCCGCCTTTTTCACCAAAAGGATTCTCTGGCCAGGCTTCAGATCTGTACTCGGCAGATTATTGGCTTTCATCACTGCCTCCTGTGTGGTATAAAATTTCTTTGCCACGTCCCAGAGAGTATCCCCCTTTTTCACAATATAACCCACAATCCCCGGCATTGCCTCTATTTTTTCTTCCTGGAGGGGCTGCTCCTGGGCGCTTATAATCATGGGCTCCTCCACCTTGGACAACACCAAGGCATCCAGACTGACGATCCCCCTCACTTCCACCTGATCATTTCCCATCATCACCGTATTCAGCTGCTCAATTCCCGGCGTCATTTCATAAACACAGTCCTCATTGATATTGTCTGCCTCCACCATATGGGAAAAAGGCACCGCGCCCGTCAGTGAGCGCATGGGCTCTGTATCGTCCGGCGACATATAGAGAATGGTGACACTCAGGGCTCCCTCTACCTGCAGCCCATTTTCGGCCACCGAGATGCGGTCGATCTTCACCGCCCCGCTGCTGTGACAAATCTGGAGGATTTTATCGCTGGATGGCACATCGATCTTATCAGCAATTTTGCACTTGGCTGCATTTTTCACCAACAAGCTCTCAAAATTCGCCATGCCAAATTTGGGCACCACTTCCTTTACCGGAGAATACAAATCATTGAGAATGCGGATGCTTTCTTCTTCATACAGTTTCAAATCCAGCTCCAAGGCCGCGTCCACTTCCAGTATCCGGTTTTCCCCGTCATAATCGGGTTTGGCCTCGATTTCCCTGTGGATTAATCCGACACTGGTTGCGGAAATCATAGACGCACTGCACTCCGGCACTTCCACTTCGCCTGAGAAAGGCATACTCTTTTCCATCCACTGCATGGGGATATGATCCTCTTCCCCAGCATAAATCACAAACAAAACCAACTCACCCCGCAATTCCACTCGGCCGTCTCCCGGTCGACATTCCACACTGCGCAGTTTCAGCCCCCGCCAAAGCAGATGATCAATATTGGGTTTCGTTCCGGGTATTTCGATCTCCTCCTTGACTCGGTAGGTATCTTTTCTCTGAACCTTCAACTGAACCGCTTCCAATTCCTTGGTTCTGCTCTTGATATCCGGATCACCGCTGACCTCCACGGCCGCTTCCTGCTCATAGACTGTTTCTCCCCGCAGTTCCAGAGTAATGATGGCATTGACTCGAATTTTTCGGGAATTGATCATGGACACCGTCATATCTTCAATATCCCACTTTACCTGCACATGATCCCCCGCCTGAAGCCCCGGATAATTCACCGTCTCATCAAATGCCGCCGCTCCCATGAAATTCTGCAGTCTTCCGCTCTCTTCCTCGGTACCATAGAGAACTTCAAAGGACAGTTTGCCCTTGACGGATACCTTTTCCTCCGCATGTTTCACCGTTTCCAGAATCACGTCGCCCTGACTCAGAATAATCCGCGACATATCCGGTTTGGAATCCGGCACATTGAAATCCTCATCCAGCGTCATCTGGGTGACGATTTTTCCCTTCATTTGGTTCATATGTATTTCTTTTTTTATCAATTCCATCTTACCTTCTCCTTCCGCTTTTCCGCCACCCGGCGGACATTGCCTTCTGTCTTAAATATATGCTCTCTCTTTCCCAATCATTCCTGCCCATGTCAACAAATTTTCAAAATTTAGATTGCTCTTTTTCCCTCTGTTCTATATAATGGTGATGTTGGAATTTGGGGGGTGCATTTTATCGCAGAAACCATGGCCTCAAGTCCGAAAATATAACCCAGGAGGTACTTTTCATGAAACGCATTTCAATGAAACGCATTTCATACGCTTTGTCCGCGGCAATCCGCGGCTGTATTTCAAAGTCCGCCAAGGCAGCTGTACTGTTTTGCCTCATGGCCTCTCTCGTGTGTTCCCTGGCAGCCTGCCAGAAAGAGGAGAACAAAACCATTGATCTCAACGCTCTGCACACAGAAATCAAAGAAGCCTACGGAGAAAATTATGTTCCGGCTCCTCCCATGGAGGGTACGGATCTCAATGCCCGCTATGGCCTGACAGAGGACATGTATACGGAACTGATTGCGGAATTTCCCATGATTTCCGTCAATGTGGATGAGTTCGTAGCCGTTCACGCCGCAGAAGGCAAGGCGGCCGATGTGAAAGCAGCCCTGGACGCTTATCAGAAGATGCTTCAGGACAATTCCATGCAGTATCCCATGAATGTCTCCAAGATCCAGGCATCTCAAGTGATTGCCCACGGCGACTACGTATTTTTCGTCATGCTCAGCACCATGGAAGATGTATCCGGGGATGGTGAAGTGACGGCGGGAGATGCGGCCCAGGCCGAAGAAGAGGCTCTGAATAAGGCAAAAGAGGATAACCAGAAAGCTGTGGACATCATCAACAGTTATTTCGAGGCATAATAGGAAGGAGCCATATGGTATTCAGCAGTCTTCCGTTTTTGTTTCGATTTTTTCCCATTTTGCTGGTATTATATTTTATTCCGGTGGTGCTTCCGTTTTGGAAGCACCATTCTCTTCTGTGGCGCAACGGGATCCTCTTTGCGGGAAGCCTGATCTTCTATGCCTGGGGAGAGCCGGTATACATCGTTCTTATGCTGTTTTCCACTCTGGTGGATTACTCTCACGGTATTTTGGTAAAGCGGTATCAGGATCAGCAGCGGCCCACAGCGGCAAAGATGGCTGTCGCCTCCTCTGCTGTCATTAATTTGGCGCTGCTGGGGTTCTTCAAATACGGAGACTTTCTCATCGGAATCCTGAATCAGATACCGGGAGTAGCCATTCCGGCTTTGAATCTGCCCCTGCCCATCGGCATCTCCTTTTACACCTTTCAGACCATGTCCTATACCATCGACGTATACCGGGGCGATGCCAAGGTCCAGAAAAATATCATTTCTTTTGGAACGTATGTGACACTGTTTCCCCAGCTCATAGCCGGTCCCATTGTCCAGTTCAAAACCATTGCCCAACAACTGGACTGCCGCTCAGAAGACTGGGATTCTTTTTCCTATGGTATCCGACGCTTTCTGGCAGGTCTTGGGAAAAAAGTGCTTTTAGCCAACAATATCGGCCTTTTGTGGGATACCATTCTGGCCATCCCACAGCCGGAGCTTTCGGCTCTGACTGCCTGGATGGGCATTCTGGCCTTTGGGTTCCAGCTGTATTTTGACTTCTCCGGATATTCCGATATGGCGGTGGGGCTGGGCAGCATGTTTGGCTTCCGATTCTTGGAAAATTTTCAATACCCTTACATTTCCAAGAGCATCACCGAGTTCTGGAGGCGCTGGCATATTTCCCTGGGTACCTGGTTTCGGGAATATGTCTATATTCCGCTGGGTGGCAATCGGCACGGCCGCGCAAAGCAGCTGCGCAATATCATTCTGGTCTGGCTGCTGACCGGCATATGGCACGGAGCCAACTGGAATTTCCTGATCTGGGGCGCTTATTTTGGTCTTCTCTTGATCCTGGAAAAATGGTTTCTCCTGCCCTGGCTGGAAAAGCTTCCCACGGCTTTTGGCCATCTCTATGCCCTTGTGGCCGTTTTTGTAGGCTGGGTCATCTTTTGTTTTGAAGATATGGGACAGGGATGGGGGTATCTGGGCGCCATGTTCGGCTTTTCTCCAGCGGGAGCTTGGAATACGGAGAGCCTCTACTTTCTCACCAATTACGGAATCTTGTTTTTGATCCTGGCAGTGGGAAGCACGCCGTTTTTCCACAAGCACATTCCCCTTTGGCTGTCGAAACGGCCTATATGGGTTCAGACTCTTCTGGAAAATGGCTTCTATGCAGTGGTGTTTCTCCTATGTGTGGCATATCTGGTGGATGCCACATATAACCCATTTTTATACTTCCGCTTTTAGGCACTGCTTGCAGATTTTCTGCCAGGTCCAATATATCATTTTTTAGAGGGTATTCATTGTGAAAAGTAAAATCACAGTATTATGTTTTTGTCTGCTTTTATTTACACTGGCTCTGGCCAGCCTCCTAAAACCCGATACGGTATTTTCTGAAAAGGAAAACCGCTATCTGGCAGAGAAACCGACATTTTCTATTTCATCCCTGCTGGACGGCTCCTATACAGCCGACTATGAGACATACCTCTCGGATCAGTTTCCGCTGCGGGACGGTTGGATCCGGCTCCAGTCAAGAAATGAACAGCTGTTGGGCAAGAGGGAAATCAACGGTGTCTATTTGGCCAACCATCAGTATCTCATAGAAAAGCCCGACCGGGCGGTATTTGAGTCAGAACAAGCCTTCAGAAATCTGGAAGCCCTCTCTGCTTTTGTACACGCACAGGCTGCCCGTCCAGAGATCCGTTCCGTCCAGGTGGCTGCGGTCCCCTCGGCTTCTCAGATTCTCACCGACCAGCTTCCGCCCTTTGCCTCCCCTTACAGCGAGGCCGGATTTTTGGCTTCTGTCCGAGATGCGGTGGGGGAAAATCACTATACCGATGTGGCCGCTGCTCTGGCCTCCCACTGCCGGGAAGCCATCTATTATCGCACGGATCATCACTGGACCAGCCTGGGAGCCTTTTATGGCTATCAGGCCTGGGCCGAAGCGGCGGGCCTGACTCCCCGCCGGCAAGACGCGTTTACTGTAAAAACTGTCACGGATTCGTTCTACGGCACCGTACAGGCCAAGGTCAATCTTCCCGTGGCTCCTGACACCATGGAAATTTTTGAGCCCAAGGGTTCCTTCTCCTGCCGCGTGACATTCAACGGAACGGATACCATCCAGGACGGCCTTTATGACTGGTCCGCCCTATCCATTCGGGATAAATACCGTTTTTATCTGGGAGGGAATCAAGCGCTGGCGGATGTCCAATCCTCGGCGTCTGATGAAGGAACTCTGTTAATCATCAAGGATTCTTTCGCCAACTGTTTTGTTCCCTTTGCCGCCGGGCATTTTTCCCGAATACTGGTGGTGGATCTGCGCCATTTCAATGGGGATCTGAGACAGCTAATCCAGGAAAACAGCGTTTCCCATATCTTGATTCTCTATCAGACATCCTTTTTGGCCCAGGAACCCTCTGTGGCCCGACTGGCCCAGGCAGCCGAGTGACTGCAAAAGGCATCTGCGGCAGCCCAACGTCCATGGATATCCGCACAACTGGGCACTGAGAAAGCCCCGGACAGGTTATTTTCCCAAACCTGTCCGGGGCTTATTTTCTTTTTCCAGCAGGCACTTCTTCCTGCTCTTACTTTTCTTTTACATCTCCATCTGAATCCGCGCTTACCGTCTTCTGCTCTCCATGGGCATCAAGACTGCCGTCGCTCTCTGCCGTCTGGCTGCTCTCCGAATTGGCTTGCTGCTCTTGGGCCTGTCTCTTTAAAATAGCCACAGATTCCGCAAAAGGATCTTTGATGGCTTCCCCTGTCCTCTCGGCTTCTTCCTGAGCTGCAATTTCACGGTT
>CAJFUP010000112.1 GCA_904420225.1 uncultured Lachnospiraceae bacterium | reverse complement strand
TGACGGAGTTGGACTATAATCAGGCGGTGGTGCACTATAAGCAGGCGCTGGAGATCGATGAAAAGAATGATGAGGCCAATTTGGGGCTGGCGGAGGCCTACCAAGGGTTGGGGCAGGACAGCTATGCCGAGGACGTATACCAGAATATGTTGGAATACAATGACAGGCAGGCAGAGGTATACCGGTTGCTGGCCGAGCTGTATTTCCAGCAGGATAAGCTGGAAGAGGCCAGGCAGCTTTTGGAGACGGCCCAATCCAAGGTGGAGGATGAGGAAATCACAGTTCTCTATCGGATTACCCGGCCGGAACCACCAAGTGCCAGCTACGAGGCAGGGGAATACCAGGACCGCATAGCCGTGGAATTGATTCCCGCCGACGAGGAGCAGACCATTTACTATACCATGGACGGCAGCGATCCCACGGAAGAATCGGCCATCTATGGAGAGCCTCTGATCCTGCGAAATGGGGAGACCGTCATCAAGGCCATGGTGGTCAACGCCACAGGATATCAGAGCGATATTGCCGTATATGAATATGATCTCCAAATTCGAAATGTGGAGGTCACACTGGAGGAGCCGGTAATTGAGAGAATTATTCGTGACCGCCTGGAACTCTCCTATGATGAGCCCATTTACAATGAGGACATAGAACAGATCACCGAACTTTATATTGTTGGAGATGCAGTGGGAACGGCCAGCGATGAATATAGCGTGAACCTTCGGGAAGATTCCTATCTGGTCAATGGAAGCGAGTACAGTGTCAGCGGGCGCGGTCAGATCGAGACTCTGGATGATCTTCAGTATATGCCTTTCCTGAAACGGGTGGCTGTGATCTATCAGGAAGATTTGGACATCAGTATTTTGGATCAGTGTGAGAACATCACAGAACTGTCTCTGGCGGCAGACGGGCTCACAGATCGCGATTTGGATGTTATCGGCAAGATGCAGCAGCTGGAACAGCTGAATCTTGGGTGGAACCGAATCAGCGATGTGTCTGCCTTGGGCGAGTTAACCGGACTTTCCATCTTGAGCCTCTGGGGAAACCAGATTTCTTCCATCGACGCGCTGGAGCCTCTGGAAAATCTGCAGTACCTGGATTTTTCTGACAATCAAGTGGAAGATATTTCCTCTGTGGCCGGTATGGAACAGCTCAGTGAATTGTGGATGTATGAAAACCAGGTGAGGAATCTGGAAAGTCTCCGGGAACTGTCCAATCTGCGGGTGCTGATGCTGAAAGGCAATCCCATTGAGGATGTGGAGAGTGTGGAAATCATTTACCCCCGTTTGGAACGGATCGATGAAGATTTATTGGATTTGGGAGGTGAGCAGAAGTGAGTGTCTGGATATGGATTAAAATTGCGGTGTGGGGAGTTCTTATTCTGGCTGGGTTGCTTCTGGCCCTCTTGGCGGTGGTGAGACGAAAATCCAAATGGATTATAAAATTAATTGTGGGGATTCTTCTCTTGGCATTGGGAACGTCGTTTTTGTTGGGTTTTTGGATGCAGACCAAGCGGGAAAGGACACTGGCCCATCAGAGAAATTATGTGGCAGTGAAACTGATGGAGATGGGGGATTATGCCAATGCCACATCCATGGCAGCCCAGGCAGATCAGTTGATGTCCAATGCTCAATCCAAGGAGCTTTTGGTTCTGGCGGCAGGGTTTCGTATGAATGTGGAGTTGGGCCAGCGGTATGCCAACGCTTATCTGGAGGAGCTGGCTGGAGATTCCGTCATAGAGGATGCCAGAAAAGCCTTTGAAGATTTTCTGGACGGACAGGCAGCTCTGGATCAGAATTCGGAAGAGTATGACAGCGAAAATACAAAGCTGCAGGAAGAACTGAGAGGAATTCTGATGACACTGCTGTATCAGGTGGAGAAAAGCATTCCCTCCTATGCGGACAATGCCAGCGTTCAGAGTATGCTGGCCATGGTGCAGCAGGGATACTATGATGCCGGACAGGTAACAGAGGAGGACGATTCGCTCATGGGCAAAGAGTTGGAAGCCGCTTATGCCGTCCAGACGGCGGATTTTTCCTCCATGATGGATAACGCAAAACAGCAGCTGGCCCAGAGTGACAGTTTTGAAAACCGCGCCAATGCGGCCAATATCGCCGCCACCCAAAGTTGGCTCTACGAGCCTTTGGATCAGGAGATTCAACGGCTGAATCAAGAGATTCAGGAGCTGGAACAGCAGCGACAGGAGCTTTACAACGAATACGTCCAACTGACAGATGAGCAGGCCCAGGAAGAAAAGCAGCAGGAATTGGAGGCAGTGAGCCAGCAGATTTTGGAGGTCAGGGAAAAGGGAGAAATCAAGACAGCCAATCAGGCCATCAATTTCATAGAAATTACCACGCCCATAGAGGAGAGAAATACGGTGGTCTACAAAATAGAATTGGCCAGACTTTACTATCAGGCCAGGAAGGAAGATAAGGCCGAAGAATTCATGAAGGAAGCGCTGGAAGAGGCTGAGAAAGAGGATGCATCCACAGAGGCCGCCAATATGCTGCTGATGGAGTTTATAGAAAAATATAAAATTTCCAGCGGCGATGAGGAGATTCCGTCCTATTGGACAGATGGGACTGCGGACCCGGCTGAAGTGTGGAATATTTTGGTGGATCTGTTTGGCTTCTTTGACGAAAGCGCCATCATGAAGGACGAAGACTCCAGGGATTTCTACAGTTGGCTTCTGCAGGTAATGGACGAGCATTATCACGGCCTGATTATTCGGAATGTGGATACCGTGGACTATCCAACCGTACGTGTCACAGTTAATGTGACCACGGATGTGGAAAGAGAATTGACCAAGGAAGACTTTTCCATTTGGGATATGGGCAATATGGTGCAGGATTTTACCCTGCTGGGTGGAGCCGCTGAAGGCGAGGGTGACACCATGTCCATGGTACTGGCAGTGGATCGCAGCGGAAGTATGGAAGGTTCTCCCATGACCGACACCCAGGCGGCAGTCTCCAATTTCGTTAGGACTGCGGAAAAGGGGATGCGCATCGGGCTTGTCACCTTTGACGATGTGACTGAGACAACGCCCATATCCACCAACCGGAGTACCATTCAGAGGGCTGTTTCTGAGACTTATGCCAGGGGCGGAACCAACATCGCCCAGGGGCTTTCCCAGGCAGGGAGCATGCTGGCCTCTGAAAGCGGACAAAAGATCATTATTTTGCTTTCAGACGGCGCTGACGGCAGCCCAGAGCTGATTGAAGAGGTACTGGATGAGCTGAACAGAAAAAATATCATTGTCTATACCATCGGTTTTGACGGTGCGGATTCCTCTTATCTGAGCTATATCGCCCAAAGATGTGGCGGGCAATTTATTCAGGCCGCTTCCAGTGAGGTCTTGGGGACCATTTATGCCGATATCGGCCGTACCATGTCCAATGATTATGTGCTGGAGTTCACTGCAAGCCAGGAAACCCAGCGGTTGGATCGATTCCTGGAGGTAACTTTGAACACCAACGGAGCATCTCGGGAGGAAGAGTACCAGGTGGGAGTCACATATGAAGAAATCCAGGAAGAGCAGGGCCAGGCTCCGCTGGCAGATTATTTCCGTCAGATAGGTGGATCCGATCGAGAAGGAGGGGAAGATGACAATGGCATCTGAGGAAAAAAAGGATAAGAAAAACAGGCGAAAAACCGGGTACTGGCTCCTGGCCGCAGGCATTGTTATCCTGGCAGCGGGGGTGTACCTGTTCACCAGAACCCTGGGGACCAACCTGCTGTTTACACCGGTGTGGATCGGATATATCAGTCGTTTTTATCTGATCTTCCTGGCAGTGGGTATTCTGCTTTTTTGGCCGGGCTGCCGCATTTTGAAGAAATATCCGAGAGAAAAGAAGAAAAAAGAGAAAAAAAGGCTGAAATATTCACAGGATGATTCCCACACGGATCGGTCGGTCGGCGGGACAAAGGACGATATAAAATTCTGCTCCGGATGCGGCAATCAACTGAAGCCGGGCAATTTGTTTTGTGAGAAATGCGGAAAGAAAGTGGAGTAAGGTGCGAACTGCCGCAGCCGGGAAGAAATTCCATGGGTTGCGGCAGTTTTGCCGCCGTCATATGGGATATACGGAATGGCTGCGTTTTGCCATGCCTGGGCTGCGGCATTGGGTAACCTTCTCCTTGCCATGGATTGGATCTGCTGATACAATATGGAGAAGAATGGAGGGAGAGAATGGAAACATATACTACATTTGCCCAAGTCTATGATGAGATGATGGAGGATATTCCGTATGAAGAATGGTGCCGGTATCTCGTGGGGCTTTTGCAGGAATTTGGAGTCAAAGATGGTCTGGTGCTGGAGTTGGGCTGCGGGACCGGAATCATGACAGAGCTGCTGGCGGAAAACGGGTATGATATGATCGGCGTGGATTCCTCAGAGGAAATGCTGGCAGAGGCTTTGGAGAAGAGGGAAAAAAGCGGTCATGATATTCTTTATCTTCAGCAGGATATGCGGGAGTTTGAGCTGTTCGGCACTGTCCGCGCGGTGGTAAGCGTCTGTGATTCCATCAATTATATTTTGGAAGAAAAGGAGCTGGTTCAGGTATTCTCCCTGGTAAACAATTATCTGGATCCGGATGGCGTGTTTATTTTCGATATGAAGACAGAGCATTTCTATCGGGATCTGGCGGGAGATGCGGTATATGGCCAAAATGGGGAGGATGTAAGTCTGATCTGGGAAAACTGTTATTATCCGGAGGACAGAATCAATGAATACAGCCTGGCCATGTTCCTCAGAGAAGAGGATGGACGATACCGAAAAGAAGAAGAAGTTCATTATCAGAGAGCGTATACGGTGGAAGAGGTGAGGCGGGCTATGGAGGCGGCTGGGCTGCAGTGGATGTCTGCCTGGGATGCCTTTACCCAAACCCCTCCTACAGAAGAAAGCAGCCGCATTTATATCATTGGAAAAGAACAAGGGAAAGGACAGAAGTAAAATGAGCGATTATATGATACGGGCCACTGCGGCCCATGGCCAGATTCGCGCGTTCGCGGCGGTCACCAGGGATTTGGTGGAGTACGCCAGAGCGGCGCACAACACCAGCCCTGTGGCTACGGCGGCCCTGGGGCGCCTTTTGACAGCCGGAACCATGATGGGACCCATGATGAAAGGGGAAAAGGATCTGCTGACCCTGCGGATCCAGGGAGACGGGCCCATTCAGGGGATCACAGTCACAGCGGATGCTGCGGGAAATGTGAAGGGATATGTGGGAAATCCACAAGTAATGCTTCCTCCCAATGCTGCTGGGAAGTTGGACGTGGCTGGGGCCGTGGGCATCGGCGTCCTCAGCGTCATTCGAGATGTTGGACTCAAGGATCCTTATGTGGGGCAGACCATTTTGGTTTCCGGGGAGATTGCAGAGGATCTGACTTATTATTACGCCACATCGGAGCAGACACCTTCCTGTGTAGCTCTGGGTGTTTTGATGAATAAGAACAACACAGTGCGTCAGGCCGGAGGCTTCATTTTGCAGCTGATGCCGGGAGCCTCGGAAGAAATCATCAGTGGGTTGGAAAAACGGATCGGGGAGCTGCGTCCCGTGACCACCATGCTGGATGAGGGAATGGAGCCGGAAGATATTCTCCGGGAAATTTTGGGAGGAATCGGGGATGGAGAAGAGGGAAGCAATCTGGAAATTTCAGAACCCATGCCCGTGCGCTTTTTCTGCAATTGCAGCAAGCAGCGGGTATCCAGAGCCCTGGCCAGCATTGCTCCCGCAGATCTCCAGGAGATGATAGATGACGGGAAGCCGGTGGAAGTCAATTGTCACTTTTGCGGGAAAAGTTATGAATTCGAGACAGATGAATTGAGGCAGCTGCTGCAGATCAGGAAAAAGAAAGAGACCCCATAATCCTTTGCTGCCAGAGTTCAAACCGCTTCTTATGCAGGGATAAAGAAGCCGGGGCAAAAAAACAGGGCATTCTCCGATATAGAATCTTGGAATGCCCTGTTTTTTAATCTCACTCTTTAACCAAACAATACTTTTATTCTTAATAAAACCGAAATTTATATTAGAGAACAGGTACGTGGTACAAATAATGAAATTACAGCTTAGTTACGTTAACTGCCT
>CAJFUP010000111.1 GCA_904420225.1 uncultured Lachnospiraceae bacterium | reverse complement strand
TCCATGACAGACATGCCGCATCCTCTGTAATCCAGCATCTCATTTGCCGCTTCTTTCAATACTTCCTCCGGCAGTACGGCCGGTCCCGCTGAAAAATTGTAAACTCTGCTCATAGTACCCTCCATTCTTCAAAAGCCAACTGATGCCTGTCAGAGCAGCGGGCTGCAGTCTCGTCTGAGCCTGGGCGGCTGTCTGCCGGGGATTCGGCTTTCTGAAATTAATATAATTATAGCAGTCAGTGCCCGTCTTATGAAGATTTTGTGGCGGCACTTTAGCTTGATAAAGTTGACTTGAACCTTATTCTACCCATTAAATAAGGTTTCGTCAAGAGTTTCCGCAAATTTTCGTAGATATACCCGAAAAAGATTTGGGGGATTCATGCGTTATGCCAGGGTAGGCCAGGGAGATTTGGGTCCGGTTCCCATTGAACTGCGGGTTTCATGCGCTTGTTCACAATTTGGCCATAATTTGCTCATAAATAAAACACATTTTCATTGCATATTCAACACACTTTTTCTCTAAATTAAAAGATATTCCCTTAGAGTGCGCCTCATGCGCTTTAATAGGGTGATTCAGAAAAGAAAGCAGGAGGAACGTATTGTGATTGAAGTAAAAAACCTTGTCAAACGCTACGGCAGCCATCTGGCGGTGGATCACTTGAATTTCCGGGTGGAAGACGGGCAGATTTACGGATTTTTGGGGCCCAATGGCGCCGGCAAGTCCACCACAATGAACATTATGACAGGCTACATCGGTGCCACAGAAGGTGAAGTGCTGATAGACGGTCATGATATTTTATCCGAGCCGGAAGAGGCGAAAAAGTGTATCGGCTATTTGCCGGAGATACCGCCTCTGTATACAGATATGAAAGTGGAAGAGTATCTGCGCTTTGTAGCGGAACTGAAAAAGATCGAAAAGGAGAAGCGGGAAGCATGTATTCAGCATGCCATTGAGATGACTGGATTGGCCTCCGTTTCTGGCCGTTTGATTCGAAACTTGTCCAAAGGATTTCGGCAACGTGTTGGGCTGGCTCAGGCAGTCATGGGAATGCCCAAGATTATTATTTTGGATGAGCCCACGGTGGGATTGGATCCCAAACAGATTATTGAAATCCGCGATCTAATACGCGGTTTGGCCAAAGAACACACCGTGATCCTCAGCTCCCACATTCTCTCCGAAGTCAGCGAAGTGTGCGATCATATCATGATCATTTCCCACGGAAAATTGGTGGCCAGTGATACACCGGAGAATTTGACCAAGATGATGGACACCTCTCACAGAATGGAGCTGCTTATAAAAGGGGACGGCCAGCAGATCCGCCGCGTGACGGATTCCATGGAAGAGATTGTCTCTGTGGAGATGAAGAATGGAGAAGAGGAAGGGACCATGGCTGTGACACTGAATCTGCAGGAGCATGCGGATATCAGAGAGCGCCTGTTTTATGCTTTTGCCGAAGCGCGCTGCCCCATTTTGATGATGACCAGCAGCAGAGTTTCCCTGGAAGATGTCTTTATGGAATTGACCGCCGATGATAAAAAAGCTCGAATGGAAATGGAGGCGGCCGCTGATCAGGAGGAAGGTACGGAAAAGATAGCGGTGCCCCAAGCGGAAAATGGCTCTGGAGAAGAAGCTCCGGAAGAAAATGCTGACGATACGATAAAGGGGGAACAGTAAGATGCTGGCAATTTATAAAAGAGAATTGAAATCTTATTTTACTTCCATGATTGGACCGATTTTTATTGCTGTGGCTGTCGCGTTTACAGGTGTCTATTTTATGGTATATAACCTCAGTGTGGGATACCAGTACTTTTCCTATGCGTTGGGGTCCACATTGTTCATCTACATTCTCTTGGTACCCATCTTGACCATGAGAAGTCTGTCGGAGGAAAGGCGTTCCAAGACAGATCAGCTTTTGCTCACATCGCCGGTGACGGTGGGGCAGATGGTAATGGGAAAATATTTGGCCATGCTGACAGTTCTGGCCATTGCCTGTGTGATTTTTTGTATTTGCCCGGTGATTGTCACTTTGGGAGGGGCAGGTCATTTGGCAAGTGATTATGCGGCCATTTTTATGTTTTTTGTCTGTGTTTCCGTGTTTATAGCCGTGGGAATGCTGATCTCATCATTGACGGAGAGCCCTGTCATCGCAGCCGTTGGAACGCTGGGCGTATTGCTGCTGATTTATTTTGCATCGGGTTTGGCATCCTATATCCCCACCACGGCCATGGGTTCTTTTGTGGGATGCTTGGTCCTCCTTGTGCTTCTTTGTCTGATTCTGTATTTCTTTACAAAAAACTGGCTGGTGGCAGGAGGCATCAGTGCCATTGGCGCAGCGGTCTGCGTTATCCTGTATCTGGTCAGCCCGTCTGTATTTGAAAATCTCCTTCCGGGGGTTTTGGAAAATCTCAGTCTTACAGAAAACCTGGATACGATTATGTATACCTTTGTGTTTGATTTCAGCGGTCTGTTTTACTACCTGTCGGCAATATTCGTTCTAATTTTCCTGACAGTGCAGGTGGTGCAGAAGAGAAGATGGAGTTAGGAGGGGCAAGACGTGGATAAATTAAAGAAAATATTTACAAGCACGCAGTTCAAAAATGGCAGTTTCAGCGCAGGTATCATCGTTTTGGTGATCGCCATTGTGGTGGTGCTGAACTTGATCGTCAGCAGCCTGCCCTCCACCTTAACCAGGGCGGATCTCAGCGATAAGCTGCTGTATTCTGTGGGGGAGACGACAGAACAGCTTCTGGATTCCCTGGACAGGGATGTGGAAGTTAAGGTGATCGCGGAAACGGGAAGTGTGGACAGCCGCATTGAAGAGTTCCTGGAACGCTATAGTGCTCTTTCTGATCATATCAGTGTGGAATATCTGGATCCGGTGCTGCATCCGTCTGTGCTGACTGATTATGGAGTGGATTCTTACAGTATTGTGGTGTCCTGCTCCGACACAGGAAAGAGCACCACCATTGATTTCAACGATATCATTGTATATGACTATACCAATGTTTATTACGGCGGCAGTGCGACAGAGAAAGAATTCGATGGAGAAGGCCAGATGGCCAGTGCCATTGATTATGTGACGTCGGATGACACAAAGAAGATTTATACCATGACTGGCCATGATGAGAGTACATTGGGCACAGATGTGGCTGATCTCATTGAGAAAGCCAATATGGAGACAGTGGAGTATAACATGCTAACCGACGGCGAACTTCCAGAGGACTGCGATCTGCTCATCAGCTATGCGCCCACCAGGGATCTGGCGGATGATGAGAAGGCCATGGTGCTGGATTACATTAACAATGGCGGTAAGATGCTGATTATCCGCACGGCCACAGAAGATACCCTGGACAATTTTGACGAAGTGATGGAAACATACGGAATGACCATGACGGACGGATATATTGCTGAGCCTACTCGGTACTATCCTCAAAATGGTCCGTATTGGTTTTTCCCCACGCTGGTGTCCAGCGATATCAACGGTAATCTTCTTACCAGTGATTTGATCCTTGTGTATAATGTAAAGGGAATGACCACGGCAGAAGAAGCGCCGGAGGGCGTGACGCTGGAGCCGTTCCTGAGCACCACAGAAGAGGCCATTAACTACGTGGATGAAAATAATATGACCCAGGGGACCTATTATTTGGGTGTGGCTGCCATTGTGGAAAATCAGTCAGCAGGCAGCAGCGCAGACGAGGAAAGCGAAGAGACAGAGACAGCCTCCCAAGAGGAAGAAGGGACGGCGGATACGGAAAGTCAGGCGTCTGAGGAAACACAGGACGGTTTGGAGGATGGACGATTGACAGTTTTGACCGTAGACACCATG
Source organism: uncultured Lachnospiraceae bacterium (assembly GCA_904420225.1). Lineage (GTDB taxonomy): Bacteria > Bacillota > Clostridia > Lachnospirales > Lachnospiraceae > Fimimorpha. The sequence continues at coordinate 6,242 of CAJFUP010000111.1, read as the reverse complement.
ATTGACCCCAATGTAACGTCCAGCTATACCAATATTGAAAATCTGACTGAGTTTATGAATATTGTTACCTCCAATTTTGACGATGTGGAAAATGTTACCATTCCGGCCAAGAGCCTGGAAGTTTCCATGAATACATTTGCCTCCACAGGCGGATGGAGCGCACTGTTTATCGGTGTGATTCCGGCTGTGGCGCTGGTGGGTGGATTTGTGATCTGGATTGTCAGAAGAAGAGCATAGGGAAGCTGGAAAGCCGTTCCCGGACTGTGGAGATAGGCCTGGAATCCGGTGCGGTTTTTGTGGAGAGATAACGATAAGCGGAGGCAGAATATGGCGAAAAAAAAGAAAACGATAACAGTCATTGTCCTGCTGGCTGTGCTGGCTCTGGCCTGCGGCGGATATGTGGGCGTGCTGAAATATAATGAAATACAGGAAGAGAAGGCGGCCAATCAGGAAGATGACACAACAATTCCCATCATCACGCTGGAGGACGTGGTGGCCGTTTCCTACGACAATGAGACGGCTTCTCTGACATTTGAAAAAAAGGATGACCAGTGGGTATGCACAGAACAAGAAGATTTTCCTGTGATTCAGTCCAGGATTAATTCCATAGCCAATGCTATGAAGAGTATGTCAGCCAATCGGCAGCTGGATGAGACAGAAGATTTGTCCCAGTTTGGACTGGATGAACCCTCCATGACGGTGACGGCCACCGATTCAGCCGGTACCACAAAAATTCTGAAAGTAGGGAATGTGAACGAGTATACGGATGATTATTACGCCATGGTGGATGGGGATGATACGGTATATACCATCTCCGATGGTATTGTAAATTACACCAATTATACGCTGGAAGATCTCCAGCAGCTGGACACCATCATTTCGGTGGCATCCACCCAAGTCAATGCGGTTACCCTTGAGAAAAACGGTACACAGGTCGTTTATGAAAAACGGGAAGTGACGGCAGCCGGATCCGATGAAGAGACAACGGATACATCCGCTGAGACGGAAACTGCGGCAGAGGAAGAGACAGAATCCACAGAAACTGTATGGATGAAAGTCACCGATGCCGGTGAAGCACAGCTGACAGATGAGGAAGTCACAGCTTTGGACGCTGCCATCGATGCGGCGGGAGCATCAGCGGTGGATTCCTGCGTCAACTATAAAGTGGAGGGCGATGACCGAGCCCAGTATGGACTGGATGATGCCAGTGCCACAGTGATCCAAATGGATTATGTGGCAGCCGGAGAGAGCGGAACATGGAACCTTCAGGTGGGAACATTGGATGACTCCGGCGACTATTATTACGTGGGCGTAGAAGATTCGGCCGCCGTAAATTTGGTGGAAAAGGCTTCTCTGGACGCGATATTGGCTCTGGCGGAATAAAGACGATATTTAATCCCCACTGCAGAAGTTTCTTCCGTGCGTTGCGTCCGGCATTTTGAATATGACACATAAAAGACTCTTTTCTGTACACAATAACAAAGAAACAAGTACAGAAAGGAGCCTTTTTATGAAACAAAGAAAATCATATGCGGTTTTGGCGGCGGCAACGGCGGTCATGCTTCTGATGACTGCCTGCTCGTTTAGCGACAAAAAGGAAACGGACAGAAATGAGAGCAGAACGGAAGCTGTCACAGAGACTGACGTCACCAATAAAACAGAAAGCCATTCTGGTGACGGTTCGGTTGGGACCGAAGAGGGTTCAACCGATATCACCGATGAGAGCGAAGGAATACTGGAAAGCGTCGGTGAGGAATTGAAAGATGGAGCCGAAAGTATGGGGGAAGATCTGAAGGATGGAGCCGAAAGCATGGGTGAAGACTTGAAAAATGGGACGGAAAGTATGGGAAATCAGGAGTCTGGAGGAACGGACGGAACAGACCAATAGCAGCGATGCTGTGGGAGACAGACCAAGCCTGCCCAGGAATCAATCCTGGGGCGCCTGCAGCAGATCCACGAAATTCTGCATGGCCTGTGTGACCGGTGCGCCGGAGGCCACGGCAAAACCAACGGTGCGCTTGGGAATGGGGGTTTCCAGAGGAATCTGAACCAGGCTATTTTGATTCAGTTCATCCAATACGGCCTCTTTGATACAGCAGCCGATGCCCAAACCGATTTTGGCAAATTCGATGATCAGATCCATGGTGGATACCTCCAGCAAATGGGAGATGACGATTTGCTGTTCATTGAGATAGGAATCGATATAATGGCGGGTCATATTTTTTTGATCCAGAAGCATGAAGGTACCCTGGCTGAAATAATCAGTCAGAGTGCCTTCTCTGATTTTCAGATTTTCCAAGTATGAAGGGCTGGCAATGAACACATCTTCAAACTTTGTGATGGGTGTAAAGATAATGCTTTTGGCCGTTCTGGGGGCGGCAATGATTCCCACATCGATGTGCTGCTGTTCCAACATGGCAATGGTCTGAGCGGTACTCTGATTCTCCACTGTCACCATGATATGGGGATAGCGTGCAATATACTGCTTTAAATACGGCATGAGCAGGTATTTGCATATGGTGGTGCTGACGCCGATGCGGATGTGGCCGATTCCCAGCTTTTTGATGCGGGTCAGTTCATTTTCTCCACGGTTTAATGCTTCAAAGGCGGTTTTGACATGTTCGTACAGAAGCTGACCTTCGCTGGTCAAGGTAACGCCTCGGGAACTGCGGATAAATAGGGGAGTCTGCATGTTGGCCTCCAGCTTGCTGATGGATTTGCTGATGGCAGGCTGGCTGATATAAAGTTCCCGGGCAGCCTTGGAAATATTGCCTGTGTTGGCGACGGTATAAAAAATACGGTATAGGGATAAATTCTGTTCGATCATCAGTATGCCTCACTTTCACTGGTTTCACTTGGCGGATCGCAGGCCGCATATCATGGGCGGCGGAGCAGACATGTCCAACCAATACATAACTGCAAAGAATATAATATATTCATAATATGTATTTCTATTATAGCATACTCTGTGATAAAATAACAATATGGAAATCATCCCGGCGGCAGTGGCGGGCACATATCCCCCACTGCCATGCGGTCAAGAGAATCCGGTAACTGGATAAAAGGCAGTGAAGCTGCCGTGTCATTTTGAGTCATATATGAGCTCAAAATGTAGATTGAAACAAATAATTTCAGGAGGACAGATTTCATGGCAATGACAATGACACAGAAAATCCTGGCGGCAGCTGCGGGATTGGAAGAAGTAAAAGCAGGACAGCTCATAGAAGCAAAGCTGGATTTGGTATTGGGAAACGATATCACATCTCCGGTGGCCATCCACGAAATGGATAAGTTTGAAAAACAAGGTGTCTTTGACAAGGATAAAATTGCGTTGGTTTTAGACCATTTTGTCCCCAATAAGGATATCAAATCGGCGGAACACTGCAAGTGTGTCCGGGAGTTTGCCTGTCAAAATAGCATAAGCAATTTTTTTGATGTGGGCGAGATGGGGATCGAGCATGCGCTTCTCCCGGAAAAAGGCTTGGTGGTGGCAGGCGATGTGGTAATTGGCGCGGATTCCCATACCTGTACATACGGCGCCTTGGGCGCATTTTCCACCGGAGTGGGGAGTACCGATATGGCGGCGGGCATGGCCACAGGAAAAGCCTGGTTTAAAGTACCCAGCGCCATAAAGTTTATCCTGACCGGAAAACCCTCCCAGTGGGTCAGCGGTAAGGATGTGATTCTTCACATCATTGGAATGATCGGTGTGGACGGCGCATTGTATAAATCCATGGAGTTTACGGGACCAGGAGTGTCCAATCTTTCCATGGATGACCGTTTTACCATTGCCAATATGGCCATCGAAGCAGGCGGAAAGAATGGCATTTTCCCTGTGGATGATAAAACCATCGCATATATGAAGGGACATTCCACAAAAGAATTTAAGGTATATGAGGCTGATGAAGACGCAAAGTATGATGAGGTATATACCATTGATTTGAGCCAGTTAAAGCCGACTGTGTCGTTCCCGCATCTGCCGGAAAACACAAAAACCATTGACGCGTGCGGCGATGTGCCCATCGATCAGGTGGTGATCGGCTCCTGTACCAATGGACGCATCGAAGATCTCCGTGTGGCGGCTTCTATTTTGGAGCGCTTTCCGGTAAAGAAGGGGATCCGCTGTATCGTCATCCCCGCTACGCAGAAGATTTATCTCCAGGCCATCGAGGAGGGCTTGGTACAGACCTTCATTAAAGCGGGAGCTGTGGTCAGTACGCCTACCTGTGGACCGTGTCTGGGCGGATATATGGGGATTTTAGCGGAAGGCGAGCGCTGTGTATCCACGACGAATCGTAACTTTGTGGGTCGTATGGGACATATCACCAGCGAAGTTTATCTGGCCAGCCCTGCTGTGGCAGCGGCCAGCGCAGTGACAGGAAAAATTTCCGGGCCGGAAGAATTGGGATTATAGGAGGAAGCATTATGCAGGCAAAAGGAAGGGTATTTAAATACGGAGATAATGTGGATACAGATGTCATTATACCAGCAAGATATTTAAATTCATCAGACCCAGCGGAGCTGGCAAAACACTGTATGGAAGATATTGATAAAGAGTTTGTGAATCGGGTACAGAAAGGCGATATCATTGTGGCAGATAAGAATTTTGGTTGCGGTTCTTCCAGGGAACACGCGCCCATTGCCATCAAGGCGGCCGGGGTGAGCTGCGTGATCGCGGAGACATTTGCCCGCATTTTCTACCGCAATGCCATCAATATCGGCCTTCCCATCATTGAGTGTCCGGAAGCAAGCAAAGGGATTGAAGCCGGAGATGAAGTGGAGATTGATTTTGACAGCGGAATTATCTATGACCGCACCAAGGGAACCCAGTTTCAGGGGCAGGCTTTTCCGCCGTTTATGCAGAAAATCATAGCGGCGGAGGGCTTGATTAATTATATCAATCAGCAGAAATAAAGTCTGTCGGCAAAGCGGGGAACTATGCCCGACAGCGGGATAGCAGGCAGCAGGCGCCGAAAATGGCATCCGGTGATACGAGATACATCGTACCTTTCCGGATGCCATTTTTAATAAATGCATCAGATGAACCCCACTTATTTGGAAAGAGGAGGATTGTAATGATTTCCGCGATGAATGGCATTGATATCCATTTGATGGGAATGGGGAATAGGCTTCCATTCCACCTTCCGCACCAAAGCCACAATGGAGATGGGAATATAGGTGGCCATGAAAAAAGGATACGTTAAAATGGCCAGCAGCTTTTGACGGGAACTGCAGTGGATTTGTTTCCATTCTGTCAGAACAGTCATTAATGCCAGAAAGGCCAGAGACACATATCCGCTGATACATCCCATGATCAGAGTGTGGAACAGGGTATCCACCAAAAATGTGGCAGCCTTTTGATCCGTCACCGACAGAACAATGGATAGGACGGAGAGGAATGCGCCTACAACTGAAAAGGCAATACCCGGAATCAAAGTCATAAACATATCAAAGCAGGAAAATTTATGCCTTCCGCGGATGGAACCGGAAAACAAGCGTTTTCCGTAATGGTAAAACACCTGATAAAAGCCCTTGGACCAGCGCAGCCGCTGATTCCATGATACTTTTAAATCTGTGGGCTGCTCATCATAGAGAACCGCTTTCTCACAGTATCCAATGGTATCGCCGTGAAGAATGCGATCAGCGGAAAATTCAATATCCTCCGTCAACAGGAAATGCTTCCATCCGTGTTCTTCTTTGAGGATTTTGCTATGTACCAGGAAGCCGGTGCCGGAGATGACACAGCTGTTGCCGGTAATCATGCGGGCCTTATTGATATAGCGCGCCTCTCTGAGAAATGTGATGGCGTATCCGGAGGAAATCCAGTTGGAAGCAAAATTCTTGGAATTTCGGTAACTGGTGACAATGCGGTATCCCTGATCAAAGACACGATTCATCTCTGTAATATAATTGGATTCCAGAACATTATCAGCATCAAAAACGAAAAAGCCATCGTAAGATGCCAGAGAGAAGTCCTCATCAATGTGTTGCAGGAGTTCATTGAGTGCGTACCCCTTGCCCACTTTCATATGATTGAATCTAGTGTAAACGCAGGCACCGGCATCGCGGGCAACGGAAGCTGTCTGATCTGTACAGTTGTCGGCAATTACAAAGATATCTATGAGCTGAGAGGGATAGTCCTGGTTTTGTATGCTGCGGATCAGCTGGGAGATTACCTGTTCCTCGTTGCGGGCCGATATGAGAACGCCGTAACGATGATTTTGCGGCGGCGATGTCTTTTT
>CAJFUP010000110.1 GCA_904420225.1 uncultured Lachnospiraceae bacterium | reverse complement strand
TCTGTTATTTTAACACAACAAAAGGATTTGTCAAGTAGATCCTTGGAAAGCTTGCACCGTACTGTGCGGGTTACGGTTCACCGCCCACAGACAGAAATTCTTTCGGGGTCATTCCCGTTACTTTCTTGAATGTACGAAAAAAATGTTCATAACTGCCATATCCCAGTATGGCCTGCGTTTCCGCCACAGATTTTCCTTCCAGCAAAAACTGTTTCGCTTTGGTGATCCGCTGTATGGTGATGAACTGTTTGATGGTGGTATTCATATACTTTTTAAAAATCCGCGATACATAATCATGATTTAGGAACAGATGTTCCGCGATTTCTTCCACAGTAATACTTTCATATAAATGCCTACTGATATAAGTTAAAATATCTGAGACGGTTTTGGCCGTTCCTGCCACCTGGATATCCGCGCTTCCATCTATCTTCTTTTCTACCGCCAGATAATACCGATGAATCCAATCCAGAATGCCGAAAAAGAGCTGCATCTGCCCGAAGAAATCTGTCGGCGCCGCCTCACTCAAATGCTGAAATTGATCCCGCAGCTCCTGTTTCTGCCTTTCCTCCAGATAAAGAATACTGGGATTTTGTGCGTCGGTCAGATAGCGGTATGTCTCCCGGTCGGTCTGGTTCATAAGATTGGCAAACCAGGCGGTATTGATGGTTAGAATAAAGCGCTCATAGCAAACATCCACGGGAGCAATGACTTTATGAACACAATAGGGCGGTATGATCATCAATGTGTTTTTGGGAAATGGGTAGACCCTGGCTCCCAGCAGCACGCTGGGAAGATCAGTCATATTAAAATAAATTTCAATTGCATTGTGATTATGCGGCGGCATCTTGTACATACAGGGTTCATTTTTATGAACCAATTCAAAGGAATGGTAAAATCCCACGTATACTACCTCGCTCCGATGGCTGTGAGCCGATGATTCTGGAGGGACAGTAAGTGTTTGGAAATGATTTCCTGTCATCCGTTCTCCAACTGCCATGCCATCCCTCCCTGAAAAACTTTACGCCTTTTTGCGTAGCGTCCTCAGCACAATTACTGCCGTAGAACCTGCCGCCAACAATACTACTACCAATAAAATAATAATATCAAAATTTCCATCTCCTGTCAAACCAGCATCCTGATCCGGAAGACTTTCTCCTGTCTCTTCCACGGATGGATTTGTCTCCTCCTGGGAGGGTTCTGTCTCTTCCACGGAAGGCTCTGTCTCTTCTTGGGAGGGCTCTGTTTCCTCTGCGGAGGATTCTGTCTCTCCCTGAGAAGGATCCGTTTCAGGCTCCTCAACTGCCGCCTTCTCCCCATCCACATCCAAGCGAATGGCATCATACATGATTCCAGAGTAGATCGTGTAGTCGGAATCTTCCCAGGGAGTTTCGTTGTCGGCCTCATATACAGGATGTTCATGGGTGAGCGTGATCACATTTTCACCTTCCTGCAGAAGGTTTGCATCAAATTCCAGTTTAACCAACTGGTTAATGTCTACGATTCCGCATCGTCCCACACTTCCTCCTGTGTGGAAAGTAATGGTATCGGTTATGGACTGGCCATTCAGTGTCACACTCAATGTCCCAAATCGATTTCCGCAGACATTGATCAGCAGGGTGCCGGTTCCGTTCTCATACGCACTGTCGCAGTCAAAACGGATTTTGTACTCTGCCAGTTCATTGCCCCTCCAGCGCGCATCATCTTCTGTAAGCGGCACCGCTCTGGAGGCGTCGTATTTGATTTCGCCCAATTCCTCATCATAGTATAAAGAGCCGTCGTACTGCTCTTTATGACCAATGGTCTGGCTGGCTGGATGCATAAAGAACCAGTCTGTGGAATAATCACTCTCACCGATCTTGTAGTCCACACCGTTGGGAAAGAGCGTATTGAACAGCACATGGGCACCCCAATAGCGGTATGGTGTTCCGTACGCATATTCCTCGGCCGTTTTGTCAGGAATTCCAATGGTCCAGAGGGTTTCCCCATAAATGGGATCATCCCAAACCACATTGCCCAAATCAATGGTTTCACTCTCACCTATGACAACGTTATCCAGCTGATATTCGTCCATGATACCGTTGACATTAATGTTCAGCTTATAGGTACCAGGTATAATATTTGTAATCTCAAATGAACCGTCTGCATATACCGGGGCATAGAATTCATAATACCCATTATCCAGTGCCCAATAATCACTTCTGGCATCTGATAGCACTGCCCAGCCTACGGCGCCTTCCACTGTGATATCATTCTTGACAGTGGGATCAATGGTTCCGTTGGTCACAGAGAATTTCCCCTTCAATGTGGATCTGCTATCGGCGGCATACTGCTCTTCCTCCATCCATGCATAGGGCCATTTCTCCATCTCTTCCTGGGTCTGTCTCCAGGCATCCTCTTTGGCCTCTTCCTTGGAAGAAACGGACGTATTGGCATACCAGAGCACCGGGCCGAACAATTTTTCATATCCGTCTTGGATATCCACTTCTGCCGTTCCATTATGTCCGGTTGACAAATGCCAGTTGACAATAAAAGTATTTCCCGTTCCGCCGTGCACATCGATATCCTGTTTGGTGTAGCCGCCTCCTGCCCAATCGCGGCTGGCAGTGATCAGAGACAATCCGCCTTGGTTTCCATAGGCGCCGCAGAAATAACTTTCAAATTGATACTCCAGATTTTTGTATTTGGAGTAAATGCTCCCGTCATTTAATACATAGGTGGAATCAAAAAGCGGGTCCATTTCCGCAAAATCGCCGGGGCCTGCGATATCTATCAAATCACCATTGCCCACAGAGCTGTACGGAAATTCCTCGTAATCAAATTTAATGGAATAGCGGGACTGCCCGATGGCAAATTCCCTGTCTGGGTCAGCGTTCTCTGACTGGTTTACCATGGCATACATGTAAAGTCCCGGAGTATCGCTGGTCATTACAAACCGGAAATCCATGTCAATGGGGAGGCCTGCCAGCTCTTCTGCTTTGACGGAGATCTCCACAAGCTCATCGCTTTGACGAATGACAGAACCCACTCCTCCTTTAAACGCTGTTTCCTGTTTGCCTGTTCCGGTGAATTCACTGTCAGTATAATTCAAAAGATAATATCCATTGCCGTTGGAGCCGCAGATCTCATATCCTTCTTT
>CAJFUP010000109.1 GCA_904420225.1 uncultured Lachnospiraceae bacterium | reverse complement strand
CTCATAATAATCTCTTTTCTCTGCCATGTTCCAATCCCTTTCAAACACACAAGCGGGCTGTTGCGGGACATAACGCCCCGCAGCAGCCTCCTGTTTTATTTCTGCCGAAATCTATTCCCGCGGGCAACGAACTCAACGGACATGCCCATTATACTTCTTTATAGTCACCGTCCACCACATCGTCTGCCGGGCCGGACTGGCTGCCTGCATCAGAACCGGCGCCTGCGGCTCCCTGTGCGCCCTGATCCTGCTCATAAACCTTGGCAAACAGTGCGTTGGCGCTGTTCATAAGGGTATCCTGCTTTGCCTTGATGTCGTTGACCTGATCCGGCGTCATATTTTCTGCCGGAGCAGCGGCCAGAGCATCCTTCAGAGCCTGGAGATCAGCCTCCACCTGGCTCTTGGCGGAAGCATCCAGCTTATCGCCTACTTCCTTCAGGGCGTTCTCTGTCTGGAATACCATGGAATCCGCATTATTTCTCACATCAATGGCTTCCTTGCGGGCCTTATCCTGTGCCTCATACTCAGCGGCTTCCTTTACAGCCTTGTCAATGTCAGCCTCGGACATATTGGATCCCGCCGTAATGGTGATGTGCTGTTCTTTTCCTGTTCCCAAATCCTTGGCGGAAACATTTACGATACCATTGGCATCGATGTCGAACGTAACCTCGATCTGCGGAACGCCTCTTCTTGCGGGCGGAATTCCATCCAGTCTGAACTGTCCCAGAGTCTTATTATCTCTGGCGAACTGTCTCTCACCCTGTACCACATGGATATCTACGGCTGTCTGATTATCGGCCGCTGTGGAGAAGATCTGGCTCTTCTTGGTGGGGATGGTGGTATTTCTCTCGATAAGACGTGTGGCGATACCTCCCATGGTCTCGATGGACAGAGACAGCGGCGTCACATCCAGCAGAAGGATGTCGCCTGCGCTGGAATCGCCCGCCAGCTTAGCGCCCTGGATGGCAGCTCCGATGGCCACACACTCATCAGGGTTCAGAGTCTTGGACGGCTCATGGCCTGTCAAAGCCTTTACTTTATCCTGAGCGGAAATCATACGAGTGGAACCGCCCACCAGCAGTACCTTGCCCAGATCAGAAGATGTCAGACCGGCATCACGCAGAGCGTTCTGTACCGGAACTGTGGTTCTCTCAATCAGGTCGTGAGTCAGCTCATCAAACTTTGCTCTGGACAGGTTCATATCCAGATGCTTGGGACCGTCGGCTGTGGCCGTGATGAAAGGCAGGTTGATATTGGTGGTGGTAGCCGAGGACAGCTCCTTCTTGGCCTTCTCTGCCGCTTCCTTCAATCTCTGCATAGCCATCTTATCTTTGGACAGGTCTACGCCCTCGGTTCTCTTGAACTCGGACAGCATCCAATCCACTACCTTATTATCGAAGTCATCGCCGCCCAGACGATTGTCGCCGGATGTGGCCAAAACTTCGATGACGCCGTCGCCGATCTCGATGATGGACACATCGAACGTACCGCCGCCCAGGTCATATACCATGATCTTCTGCTCTTTTTCATTATCCAGACCATAAGCCAGAGCTGCTGCCGTAGGCTCATTGATGATTCTCTTTACATCCAGGCCCGCGATCTTTCCGGCATCCTTTGTCGCCTGTCTCTGGGCATCGTTGAAATACGCGGGAACGGTGATAACCGCTTCTGTGACCTTTTCGCCCAGATAGTTTTCCGCGTCTGCTTTCAGCTTCTGCAGAATCATGGCAGAAATTTCCTGGGGTGAGTATTTCTTTCCATCGATTTCCACCTTGTAATCGGTACCCATATGTCTCTTAATGGAGGAGATGGTTCTGTCGGCATTGGTTACCGCCTGACGCTTGGCCGGTTCGCCCACCAGTCTCTCTCCTGTCTTTGTGAATGCCACGATGGATGGTGTGGTTCTCACACCTTCTGTATTTGTGATGACAACCGGCTTACCGCCTTCCATAACTGCCACACATGAATTTGTTGTACCTAAGTCAATTCCAATAATCTTTCCCATGACTGGATCCTCCTGTATCATCAAAATAAATTAATTGGCTACCTGTACCATGGAGTGACGAACCACGGTTCCCTTGTAGGTGTATCCCTTCTGGAATTCTGCGGCCACTTCGTTCTCTCCATACGCTTCATCCTCCACATGCATCACCGCGTTGTGAAGGTTGGGGTCAAACTCCTTGCCCACCGCTTCAATGGGCTCCACACCCATATCTGTCAGTGTTTTGACCAGCTGTTTATATACTTTATCCATTCCGTCCACAAAGGAATCTTCCTTCTTATCGTCCGGAACGGTTGCAAGGCCTCGCTCAAAATTATCCACAATGGGCAAAATCTTCTCCACCACAGATCTGGCGCCCATGTCAAACATGGCGGCTTTTTCTTTCTCTGTACGCTTTCTGAAATTATCAAACTCCGCCATGGACCTCTTGACGCGGTCTGTCAGATCTTCGATCTGCTGATCTTTGGGATCTTTCTTGTCTTTCTTCTTCAGCTTATCAAAGAAGGTCTTCTTTCCGGCTGCCTGTTCCGACGAAGCGTCTTCTTTTGTCTCCTCCGTCTTCCCTGCCTCTTCCTGAGAAGCGCCGCCGTCCTCACTGTCCTTATTGGAGTCGGTTTCTGCCGCCTCTGTGCTTTCTTCTGTCTCGGGGGATACTGCTTTTTCTTCCTGGTCAGCTGTCTCCCCGGCTGTTTTCTTTTCTTCCATTTCCGCCAACTTTTCCTCCGCCTTTCTATTCTTTCTTATGATAGATGATATCCAACTGCTCCATCAAAGTCTTCAATGTATTGACCACACGCTCATAATCCATGCGCTTGGGTCCTATGATTCCTATGGTGCCCCGCATGCCGCCGCCCAATTCATAATTGGCCGTCACCACGCTGCAGTCTTTCATGCTCTCCACCGGTGTCTCGTTTCCGATATAGACCTGAATCCCATGTTCTTCATCGGACGCGTCGTTGATGAGTTCCATCAGTTCGTGTTTATCCTCAAATGCGGAAATCAGGCCGCTGGCCTTCCCTCCGTCGCTGAGCTCCGGATACTTGAAGATATTGGTGGCTCCGCTGGTGTAGATCTGCGGCTGCTCCTCATCCACTTTAATGGCATCGGCCACGGCTTCCAGCACACTTCCCACCACACCGCTGTGATCTCCGGCCTTCTCTTTCAGCTTGGTAATCAGCCCCAGGTTGATCTCCTCAATGGTCAAGCCGTTTAAGGTACTGTTCAGCAAAATGTTGAGCTGAAGAACATCCTCATCGCTGATGGTTCCCTCCACATTCAGCATGGTGTTTCGTATAATATTTCCCTCCACCACCACCACGGCCAAAAGTTTCCCCTCTTCCACTTTGGACAGCTGAATGAACTTCAGCTTATTGCCCCGGTATCGGGGAGCCGAGATCATGGTGGCATAATTGGTATTGACCGCCAGAAGCTTCGCCATCTGCTTCAGCAAAAGCTCCACCCTGTCTACCCGTTGGATCAGAAAGTTTTTCATCTCGGAAACTTCCCGCTCCTTTTCTTCCATCAGGTCATCCACATAAAGGCGATATCCTTTATCCGATGGAATCCTTCCGGCGGAAGTGTAAGGCTGAATGATCAGCCCCATCTCTTCCAGGTCAGCCATTTCATTGCGGATCGTCGCGGAACTTAAATTCAGATCCGTATACTTGGAAATGGTTCGGGAACCGACCGGCTCGCCTGTTTCCATGTACGTCTGGATAATGGCTTTCAGGATTTTCATTTTTCTCTCATCCAGTTCCAATCGGTGTCACTCCCTTCTTTTCTGTTGTTAGCACTCACTCTTTAGGAGTGCTAACATCATAATCATAAGATAGCACTGACGGCCGGCAATGTCAAGAGCTAAATGAGAAGATTTTGTGTTTTTTTCTAAAAAAAAATGCATGCACCATGAGCGCCTTCCCACGATACATGCACATTTTTCAAATTAACCAGCCAATCCCAGCCGCCACTGCAGAAATGAAAATCCCGGCCAGCACCACGCTTCTCACCTCAATGGTGCGCTTGACCACATGGTTTTCCTGCGCCTTTTCCATGATATACAGCCTGTCGCCATCGGAAATTTTCTGGCTATCAGCCATGAAAATCTGCTTGTCCTTCATGGCAAAGATAATCCTGGCCGGAAACGGATAAATACCGTCCACTTCCTTCCAGGTATACTCCAACATCTCATTTTTCTTCATCCGCAGAAGAGAAATTTCATCGCCCACCATACGGATAAACTTCCGCGTATCCTCCGGAATATTGTGACTCTTCATCTCTTTTCGCATTCTGCGCTCATTCATCACCAAGACCAAAGTGGGCATGATGAATCCCAGCACCGCAAAGCAAAGCGATGTGACAAACTGACTGCTTCCGTATGTCATTCCCACTTTGAACACACGGACAATGGAAAAGGCGCCGTACGCATACATAACAATCAGGATTCCCGGCAACAGCAGCTTCCGGCCAAATAGGTTCCAATATGCCACCTTTTTATACGTTTTATCATCCAGCGAAGACATGAACTCCACCGTTTTTCTGCTCTCTCCCATGTTTTCCTCCATTCCCGCAGCCGTACCGCTGCGCTTTTCTCCACAGCCGTCAGGGTCTATTCCCGCAGGCAGCTATGGGATATCGGACTCCAGCAAAAATTCCGCCATGACCAGATTACTGACATCAATCCCCCGGTGCGTCAGGCGAAGCTTCGTTCCCTCCCGGCGTAAAAGCCCCAGCGTCACCAAACGCTGTGCGGTCTGTCCGTAAATATTTTCAAACGGGCGGCCGAAGCGCCGCTGAAACACTGTTTCATCCAGTCCTTCGCTCATCCGAAGGCCCAAAAATGCAAACTCTTCCATGGCCCGTCCAAGTGTCACCGTCTCTTCCACACTCCGAATTGCCTGGGGATCTGGGGCATTGGTGAGATATTCTTCCATATGGACTGTATTTCGGAAGCGATAGCCGTCCAGCAGAGAAGAAGCGCCCAGACCCAGCCCTATGTATTCTCTCCCAGTCCAATACCCCACATTGTGCCGACACTCTTTTCCCGGCTTGGCAAAATTGGAAATTTCATAGCAGACATACCCTTCTTTTTCCAGAAACTCCCGGCCTGTCCAGTAAAGCTGCCGCTCTGTGTCTTCATCAGGAAGGGAAGCGGCCGCCTCCGCGCTCTGGTATGTTTGATAAAAGGGGGTGCCCTCCTCCAAAATCAGACTATACGCGGAAATATGTTCCGGCTCCAGCCTGACCACTGCCTGAAGCGTCCTTTCGTATCCCTGAAGGGTTTGATTGGGCAGTCCAGACATGAGATCCACATTGATGTTGGAAAACCCTGCCTTTCTGGCCTCCCAAAAATTTTCCAAAAACTGATCAAATGTATGAATCCTGCTCAGACATCGCAGCTCGCTGTCGTCTGCAGACTGCAGGCCAAAGCTTAATCGATTGATGCCCAAATTACGAAAAGCTGCCAGGGATTTTCCTGTCACAGTCCCCGGATTGCATTCCATGCTGATCTCCGCGCCCTCTTGAACGGTGAACCCCTCCCCCAGCGCTTTCATGATGCTCTCCAAATATTGGGGCTCCATCACAGAGGGGGTTCCGCCTCCCAAATAGATGCTGGAAACTTCCCGCTCTCTCCCCGCCATGAGGGCGGAGACCGCTTTTATTTCCTCTGTCAGCCCCCTTGCATACTGTTCTCGCGCCGACGCATCCGATGGAAAAGACAGGAAATCACAGTACCCACATTTTCGGACGCAAAATGGAATATGGATATACAGTTCCAGATCCCCTGATTTTCCTTCCATAGTCCTTTCTCTCACTCCCACTATTCATCATCCAGCTTCAGCACGCTCATAAACGCCTTTTGAGGAATCTCCACATTCCCCACCATACGCATCCGCTTCTTTCCCTCTTTCTGCTTTTCCAGAAGCTTTCTCTTTCGAGTAATGTCACCGCCGTAGCACTTGGCCAGCACATCCTTGCGCATGGCTTTGACAGTTTCTCTGGCAATGATCTTGCTGCCAATGGCGGCCTGGATGGGGATCTCAAACAGCTGACGCGGGATTTCCTCTTTGAGCTTTTCACACATTTTCCTGCCCCGTTCGTAGGCATTTCCCGCATAGACAATGAAGGAGAGCGCATCCACTTCTTCCTTATTCACCAAAATATCCAGCTTCACCAGCTCTGATTTGGCGTATCCCTTCATCTCATAGTCAAAGGACGCATACCCTCTGGAGCGAGACTTCAGCGCGTCAAAAAAGTCGTAAATAATCTCATTCAGCGGCAGGTCGTACCGCAGAATCGCGCGGGTGGTCTCCATGTATTCCATACCGTTATAAATTCCCCGCCTCTGCTGACACAGCTCCATAATGGGGCCGATGAATTCCGTGGTCACCATGATCTCCGCCGACACCATGGGTTCCTCCATGTGCTCAATCTCCGACGGATCCGGCATATTGGAAGGATTGGTCAATTCCAGCATGGTCCCATCTGTCTTATAAATGTGGTAAATAACCCCGGGCGCCGTGGTCACCAGATCCAAATTGTATTCCCTCTCCAAGCGCTCCTGTATGATCTCCAAATGCAGCAGGCCCAAAAAGCCGCAGCGGAATCCGAATCCCAGGGCCACGGACGTCTCCGGCTCATACTGAAGAGCCGCGTCGTTCAGCTGGAGTTTTTCCAAGGCGTCCCGCAAATCCCCATACTTGGAGCCATCGGCCGGATATAAGCCGCAATATACCATGGGATTCACTTTCTTATACCCTGGGAGCGGTTGGCTGGCCGGATGATCCGTGCGGGTGATGGTATCGCCCACCCGGGTATCCCGGACATTTTTAATGCTGGCTGTGATATAGCCCACCATACCGGCGCTGAGCTCCTCACACGGAATCAGCTGACCCGCTCCAAAGTATCCCACTTCCACCACTTCTTCCTCTGCCCCGGTGGCCATCATGCGTATGGGCGTACCCTTGGAAACCGTACCCTCCTTAATGCGGCAAAATACGATGACGCCGCGATATGAGTCGTAAACGGAATCAAAGATCAGCGCCCGCAGCGGCGCATCGGGATCTCCCTGGGGAGCCGGAATCTTCTTCACAATCTGTTCCAGGACTTCTTCTATATTAATCCCATTTTTGGCAGAGATGCGAGGCGCATCCTGGGCTTCGATGCCAATCACATCTTCAATTTCCTCCACCACCTGCTCCGGCTGGGCGCTGGGCAGATCAATCTTATTGATCACCGGCAGCACATCCAGGTCGTGATCCAGAGCCAGATACACATTGGCCAGAGTCTGCGCCTCAATGCCCTGAGCGGCGTCCACCACCAGGATCGCTCCGTCGCAAGCTGCCAGGCTGCGGGAAACTTCATAATTGAAATCCACATGTCCCGGCGTGTCAATTAAGTTGAAGATGTATTCCTCCCCATCCTCTGCCCTGTATACCGTGCGGACCGCCTGCGCCTTGATGGTAATTCCCCGCTCCCGTTCCAGATCCATATTATCCAGAACCTGCGCCTGCATCTCACGGCTGGTCAGCAGCCCTGTCTTTTCAATGATCCGGTCTGCCAGTGTGGATTTCCCGTGATCAATATGGGCAATAATACAAAAATTGCGTATTTTACTCTGATCAATATGTGCCATTCTTTCCCTCATTTCTGCTGCGCCTCTGCCCCTGGGGCAGGCGGCGCCTGTTTCGTATTTGCTGAAGGTATTGTATCATACCTGATTCCATACGACAAGACATAAAACCATCCCCGCCGCCGCTTCTTCCCACCGGCAAGATGCGCCGCGTCAGCCGCTCCCATACCCCGAAATTTCCGCGCACAACTGGGAAAAGCGCTTCAGGTTCCCCCAAAACGCTTTTCTTTCTCCCACAATCAAACTCGTCTATGACAGGCTTATTTCAGCAGCGCCACGGTCTCTCTGGCAATGGCCAGTTCCTCGTTGGTGGGAACCACCATGGCCAATGCTGTGGAGTCATCTGTGGAAATAATTCTCTCCTCACCGCGAACTTTATTCTTCTCCGGATCAATTTTGATTCCCAGGAAGTTCAGATACTGCCCAACCATGGACCGGATCACCGCGTCATTTTCTCCCACACCGGCGGTGAAAGCCACCACATCCACGCCATTCATGGCTGCGGCATAGGCGCCCACATACTTGGCCACCGCATAAGCAAAACACTTCTGCGCCGCTTCCGCACGGGAATTTCCTTCTTCAGCAGCCTTCTCCAGATCTCTGAAATCGCTGGAAATGCCGGAGATTCCTTCCACGCCGGATTTCTTATTGAGGACGTTCATCACTTCATGGAGACTTAATCCCTCTTTCTCCGCCACGAACTCGATGATGGCCGGATCAATGCTTCCGCTTCTGGTTCCCATGGGAACACCTTCCAGTGGTGTCAGGCCCATGGAGGTATCCACTGATTTCCCACCGTTTACAGCACAGATGGAGGAGCCGTTGCCCAGATGACACACAATCACCTTCAAATCCTTGGGATCCTTGCCAAGAATCTCGGCCACTCTCTTGGATACAAAGCTATGGCTGGTTCCGTGGAAGCCATAGCGTCTCACGCCGTACTTTTCATAATACTCATAGGGAAGGCCATACAGATATGCTTCTCTGGGCATGGTCTGATGGAACGCCGTATCAAACACACCCACCATGGGAACATTGGGCATCAGCTCTTTACAAGCGTT
Source organism: uncultured Lachnospiraceae bacterium (assembly GCA_904420225.1). Taxonomy (GTDB): domain Bacteria; phylum Bacillota; class Clostridia; order Lachnospirales; family Lachnospiraceae; genus Fimimorpha. The sequence continues at coordinate 28,183 of CAJFUP010000109.1, read as the reverse complement.
GATGCCGATCAGGTTGGCGGGGTTGTGCAGGGGAGCCAGGTCATTACACTCCTCCACCTTCTTGAGAACTTCATCTGTCAAAATAGTGGAAGATGCGAATTTTTCGCCGCCGTGTACGACTCTGTGTCCCACAGCTCCGATCTCATCCAGGGATTTGATCACGCCGTTCTTCTCGTCTGTCAGTTCTTTCAGCACCAGGCTGACTGCAGCCGTATGATTGGGCATGGCGATCTCCAGCTCCACCTTTTCCTTTCCGGTGGGCTTATGGGTCAGACGGCCGTCGATGCCGATTCTCTCACACAGTCCCTTGGCCAAAACAGCCTCTGTCTCCGAATCAATGAGCTGATACTTCAAAGATGAACTTCCGCAGTTGATGACTAAAACTTTCATTTACTATACTCCTCCTGTACTTGGATACACGGCGGACTCCCGAATCCATCGGCATGTCCGCGCGCACTGATATAGTTATCATACATCGAATCCGCCCCAATGTAAAGGGTTCCGGCCCTTGTTTTCCGTGATTTCCTGTATAAAATAGGATACAATCCACTCCTTATTGGATGTTGGGGTTTTCCGCCATGTATTGTCCCACATCCAGCTTAAACTGCTCCCAGGCATCCTGGTTGTTGACGTAATACTTTGGACAATCTTTTCCCGTAATGTCATAGTGCCGCAGGATATGGGTGGTGTCCAGGTGAAATTGCTGCAAAAGCCAGGAGGTCAGCTTTACCACGGAGGCATATGTCACATCATTGAACTGACCATCCCAGTCTGGATGGCAGACTTCGATGGATATGGTATCCGGATTCCGCTTATCCTTCACAGCATAAGCCATCTCATTGAGAGGCATACACTGCAGAATTTCTCCTTCCAGCCCCACGATGAACTGGGAGCTGGCCTTGGTTCCGTTGGGATTGGCCGACGGATAGGGAAGGCTGGCAAAATACTCCCTGTTATCTTCCGCCGAAGTACCGGGATTGGCCACCCAGTGGATCACGATGTCATTGATATCTGTCAGTTTCCAGCCCACTCTGGAATAATCGTTGACCTCCAGAAAATTCTGCTGAATCCAGGAAGGAATCGTCACGGTGGAGGCAATCTCCAGCTTCTCTTCCGCCGACAGCGCCCCCTGGGATGAACTGCCGCTGTCCGATGGGAGGGACGGCGCCCCTGTGGTGACAGGAACCGCCGGAGTAACACTGGCATTTGTGGTGGGTGAAGCCGCTGTGGTAATGGGCTGGGTAGCCTGGGCTGTCTCCCATTGGCTCTGCATGGGCGGTGTGGTCTGAGGCACCGATTGGCTCCCCACATCCCGGCTCTCAGTGCGGAGTACACTGTCCGGATCCCGTACCACTATATGATCGCTGGATATCAACATATCTATGATAAAACATTTGACAATGATAACCCCCACAGCCACAGCTGCCACCCCGCAGACGGCCGTCAGTATACGGCGCATTCTCCGCTTTCGCCGCTGACGCTGCCGCCGCAGCTGTCTCCTTTCCCTCCACTCTTCCTCTGTGTGATGCTCTCCTGTATTGGAATTCTGCCCTCTGCGGAAGGCTTCGTCGCGTTCTTTCTGATTCATTTTCCGTCTGTCCCCTTTATCATTCTGCCAACTTTTCACAACTGCGCAGAAGTTCTGCGCTATTATGCTTTTTCTGAATTATAATATACGATATCCCCGGAATAAACCTTTACTTTTTCTGACTACTATACTAAAATAGGGGAAGTACGGGCCTCGCCTGTACCTGCCCCGCAACCGCATGCCGTCTGCCGTGTTGATGGAGCATAAAATACTGCCAGTTCACGCAGCATAGGGAAAGGAGTTACCATGAAGACTGTTGATCTGATCGTTCCCTGCTATAATGAAGAAGAAGTCATAGAGACCTTCTACAGGGAAACCGATGGCGTCGTCAGCCAGATAGATGGATATCGTTTTTATTATATTCTAATTGACGACGGAAGTAAAGATAAGACTTTCATAAAATTAAAAGAATTATCCAGGGTTCATCCTGAGGTAAAATACATTTCATTTTCCAGGAATTTTGGAAAAGAAGCGGCGATATACGCCGGACTTCGCCATTCCACTTCTGATTATGTCATCGTCATGGACGCGGATCTTCAGCACCCGCCTGCCATGATTCCCTCTATGCTTGCGGGCATTGAAGAGGGCTATGACTGTGTGGCTGCCATGCGGGTGGACAGAAAAGGGGAATCCAAAATTCGCAGTTTTTTCTCCACCCAGTTTTACAAACTGAGCAACTGGATGAGCGACGTAAAAATGGCCAAAGGCGCTGTGGATTTCCGCGTTATGACAAGGCAGATGGTGAATTCTGTGCTGGAGCTATCTGAGGTACAGCGCTTTTCCAAAGGGCTGTTTATGTGGGTGGGCTACAACACCAAATGGATTCCCTATGAGAATGTGGAGCGCACTTTGGGAACCACCAAATGGAGCTTTTGGGGATTGTTTAAGTATGCCATCGACGGCATCACTTCTTTTTCCGTTACTCCCCTTAGGATGGTTTCGGCCCTGGGCTTTTTCATCTGTATGGTGGCATTTATTTATATTATCGTCACCCTGATTAAGACTCTGATTTTCGGCATTGACGTGCCGGGATATGCCACTCTGTTGTGCGCGGTGCTGTTTTTGGGTGGCCTCATCGAGTTCTCTCTGGGTATTTTGGGCGAGTACATTTCCCGCATTTATATAGAAACCAAGCATCGGCCCATTTATATTGTGCGCCAAACGAACATAGCATCCGGCTCAGATACCAACATTTCATCCCAAAAGGAGGAACAGGAAGCATGACATCCCATCGCCCAATCCAGGATCGTCCCCTGATGCAAAAGCTGCTCCGCTGCCTGGAACCGTTCCAGAAGATGCCCGTCATCGGAAAGTTCTGTACTTATGAAATCATCAGCTACCTAATCTGCGGCGTATTGACCACAGTTGTCAACTATGTGTCATATTTCGTAGTCCGGGCGCTGGGTGGAAATGTGGCGCTGTCCAATGCCCTGGCGTGGGTATTTGCCGTTCTGTTTGCCTACGTTTCCAATAAGATCCTGGTGTTTCAAAGTCCCGGATGGTCTCCCTCTGTGTTATGGAAGGAATTCGTCCCCTTCATTGTGTGCCGACTGCTTTCCTTCGTATTTGATATGGCCTTTGTCCTGGTCACCGTGGACATCCTCCACTGGAATGAGGCATTGGCAAAAATCGGTTCCAATGTATTTGTCATGATTGCCAACTATTTTGCCAGCAAATTTTTTATTTTTAAAAATCCAAAAGGAGAATCGCATGAATAAGAAAAAAATCAACTGGATTGAACTTTCTCCCTTTATCTGCTCATTTTTGATACCGGTTCTTGTGATGATCATCATTTTCATCCAGCGGGGGATCTTCCCCTTCGGGGAAATGAGCTTTTTGCGCACCGATCTCTATCATCAGTACGCCCCGTTTTTTCAGGAAATGAAAGATAAACTCAGCGAGGGCGGCAGCTTTCTTTACAGCTGGGATATTGGTATGGGAAGCAATTTCACCGCGCTGTACGCCTATTATCTGGCCAGCCCATTGAACTGGCTTCTGATCCTTTGCCCCCGCGGGCTTGTCATTGAATTTATCACATATATGATTGTGTTGAAGATCGGCCTTTCCAGTCTGACCATGACCTATTACTTAAGCAGACATAACCGCAGAAATGACATGGGCGCCGCCTTTTTCGGCATTTTCTATGGTCTCAGCGGATACATGGCCGCCTACAGCTGGAATATCATGTGGCTGGACTGTATCCTGCTCTTCCCGCTGATCATACTGGGCCTGGAACGGCTGGTGAAAGAAAACAAATGTTTCTTTTACTGCATCACTTTGGCACTTTCCATTTTGTCCAATTACTATATCTCCATCATGGTCTGCCTGGGTCTGGTTCTCTATTTCATCGTTCAGATGATCATCACTCCCTTGCAGCCAATGGAATATCTGAAACGGTTTGGCAGTTTCTGCCTTTACTCTCTTTTGGCGGGGGGATTGGCCTGTGCCGTTCTGATTCCGGAAGTGTACGCGCTGTCCATGACCGCGTCTGGAAATGTGACATTTCCCAAGACATTTGAATCCTACTTTTCCATCTTTGATATGATCGCGCGCCATTTGGTGGATGTGGAAGTTCATATCGGGCTGGATCACTGGCCCAATATCTACTGCGGAGTGGGAATTCTTCTCTTCATTCCCCTCTACATCATGGCCAAGAAGGTCTCTTTCAAGGAAAAAATGTGCTATTTCATGCTGATTCTCTTTTTCCTTCTCAGTTTCAGTCTCAATATACTGAACTTTATCTGGCATGGATTCCATTACCCCAATTCTCTGCCTGCCCGCCAGTCCTTTATTTATGTATTCCTCATCCTTTCCATGGGATACGCTGGTTACCGGGAGCTTCGGGAGCGAACCACCAAGCAGATCATCGGCAGTATCTGGATCGCCGTGGTCTTCATCCTCCTGGCAGAGAAACTCATCGATGAGGATACCAAAGAGCTGTTTTTCAATTGGCATGTATTTTATGTCAGCCTGATTCTCATCGCCATTTACGGCGGGCTGGCCTATGCCTATAAACGGGGACGCGTCATGAAGGATGCCCTCATGGTGGTGGCCCTGGTGACCCTCACTGTGGAAGCGACCATCAATACCGGTGTCACCAGCGTTACCACGGTGAACCGCACCAGCTATGTGCGGGACGACGGGGCCACCCGTTCCATCCTGGCTGATATCCGCCAAGAGGAAGGCTCCGATTTCTACCGCGTGGAAAAACTGAATCAACGGACGAAAAATGACGGAGCATGGCTGGGCTATCCTTCTGTATCTATGTTTTCCTCCACGGCCAATGCCAATCTCACCGCTTTTTTCAAAAAGGTGGGACTGGAATCGTCCACCAACGCTTATGGATATAATGGAAATTCCTGGTTTACCCATATGCTTTTCGGTGTCCAATACTCCATTGCCGACTCCCAGCAGGAAGAAAACGGTCTCAGCACGCTGTATGATTCCCAGGACAGGGTTTATGTTTATAAAAACAATTACGCACTGCCCCTGGGATTCATGGTTCCGTCGTCGCTGAATATCGCTTGGACGGCGGATTCCTCCAATCCCATTGACAACCAAATGTCCTTTGCGCAAAATGCCGCCAATGTGTATGGCCTGTATACATTTAATCAGCAAACCACTTTGACCGATGCCACATCGGCTCCCGCCACCACCATTTCCTACACCATTCAGAAGGATGGCTATGCTTACGCGTTTAAGACCACCTCCGGTCCTGATAAGGTGCAGGTTACATCGGGAGATGATCTCAACGAGACATACGATAACTTAAACCGCGGATATCTGATGAATCTGGGATACCGCCGTGCTGGAGATGTGGTGACATTTACCAATGTGGATGATGCCAACAAAGAGAAAGCCATGAACATCAGCGTCTACACGCTGGACTCCAATCAGTTGGAGAATCTGTATGAAACGCTCAATTCCCAGCCCATGGTGGTGGACAGTTTTGACGATACCCATGTAAACGCTCATGTGACGGCTCAGGAGGACGGCCTTCTTTTGACCACCATCCCGTATGAAAGCGGATGGTCTCTGAAAGTGGACGGCGTGGAAACGGAGATGGAAATCTTTGCCGATGCTTTCATCAGTATTCCGCTGACAGCCGGTGAGCACACCCTGGAATTTTCCTACACTCCGGCCGGTCTCCAGCTGGGTATCCTGCTGACAGGCCTCAGCCTGGTGATCTTCCTGGCGCTGGTTGCTCTGCATCTCTGGCTCAAGCGCAGGGACAAAGATGAAACCATACACGCGGACAATTTGAAAGACAGCGGGTATCCGATGCAGGAAGATCACGCCGCGGACACCGACACCGGCTTAAGCGAAGATAATGCCGAGGAACTTTTCCAGGAGTCATCTCTGGAAGATTCCGATTCCATACCAAAGGAGGACATGAACAAATGAAATTATGGGGAGGACGCTTTACAAAGGAAACGAATCAGCTGGTTCATAACTTCAATGCTTCCATTTCCTTTGATCAGAAATTCTACGCACAGGATATCCGAGGCAGCATTGCCCATGTAACCATGCTGGCCAAACAGGGAATCCTGACCGAAGCGGAGCGGGACGCCATCATAGACGGCCTCTCTTCCATCCAAAATGATATTGAAAGTGGTGCCCTGATCATCGACGGTTCCTCAGAGGATATTCACAGCTTTGTGGAATCTCATCTCATAGACCGCATCGGCGACGTGGGCAAGAAACTCCACACCGGCAGAAGCCGCAATGACCAGGTTGCCCTGGATATGAAGCTGTATACCAGAGACGAAATCGGCGAAACGGACGCCTTGCTTGTGAAACTCCTGCATACACTTCTTAAGCTGATGGAGGAAAACTTGGACACGTATATGCCCGGCTTCACCCATCTCCAAAAGGCTCAGCCAGTGACGCTGGCCCATCATCTGGGCGCGTATTTTGAAATGTTTTGCAGAGACCGGGGACGTCTGGCTGATATCCGCCGCAGGATGAATACCTGTCCCTTGGGGGCAGGCGCCTTGGCCGGCACCACCTATCCCCTGGACAGAGATTACACAGCTTCTCTTCTGGGATTTGACGGCCCAACGGGAAACAGCATGGACTCCGTGTCCGACCGCGACTATCTCATCGAGTTTTTAAGCGCTCTGGCCACCATCATGATGCATCTGAGCCGCTTCTGTGAGGAAATCATTCTCTGGAACAGCAACGAATACCGTTTCGTGGAGCTGGACGATTCCTACAGCACCGGAAGCAGTATCATGCCCCAGAAAAAGAATCCGGACATTGCCGAACTGATCCGCGGCAAGACAGGCCGCGTTTACGGGGCGCTGCAGTCTCTGCTGGTTACCATGAAAGGCTTGCCGCTGGCTTATAACAAGGATATGCAGGAGGACAAAGAACTCTCTTTTGATGCCATGGATACAGTGAAGGGCTGCTTGGCCTTGTTTGAGGGCATGCTATCTACCATGAAATTCAATGCAACGGTCATGGAAGCCAGCGCCAAGAAAGGCTTTACCAATGCCACCGACGCGGCGGACTATCTGGTAAATCACGGCGTTCCGTTCCGCGATGCCCATGGCATGGTGGGACAGCTGGTTCTTATGTGCATTGAGCGAAATATCGCCCTGGATGATTTGCCTTTGGAGGATTACCGCGCGGTAAGTCCCGTCTTCGGACCAGATATTTACGAAGCCATTTCTCTGAAAACCTGTGTGGAAAAGCGTGTCACAGCCGGCGCCCCCGGAAGGCAGTCCATGGAAAATGCCATCCGGCAGTATCGCACGTATTTGGAACAGTAACGCCGTTGGCCAACAGCGTTAAAACTTAAAAAGGAACCGCTCCACGGGATCTCATGGAGCGGTTCCTTTTTATATCTTTATAAAAGCCAAAGGCTTCCTCTTTCTATGGTTTTTATTCCACTGTAACCGATTTCGCCAGATTCCTCGGCTTATCCACATCCAATCCCTTGGACAGGGACACATAGTACGCAAACAGCTGCAGCGGAATCACTGCCAGGGACGCGGTAAACCAATGGCTTGTTTTGGGCACATATACGGTAAAATCAGCCGTATCTTCCATGGCATAATTCCCGTAATTGGTCAATGCCATAATATAGGCGCCCCGGGATTTGACTTCCACGATGTTGCTGACCATTTTGTCGTACAGCTCCGGCTGGGTAACCACAGCCGCCACTAAAATTCCCTTCTCAATGAGGGATATGGTTCCATGTTTCAATTCTCCGGCGGCATACGCTTCTGAGTGAATATAGGAAATCTCTTTCAGCTTCAAAGAGCCTTCCAGCGATGTGGCATAATCCAGCCCCCGGCCAATGAAGAAAATATCATGGCTGGCGGAAAATTTGCTGGCAAACCACTGAATTCTCTCCTTATCGCCCAAAACACTCTGAATTTTTTCCGGCAGCTCTTTCAGTTCATGGACCAGCTGACCACAGACTTCCTCTGAAATGGTTCCTCTGATTTTGGCAAAATACAGGGAGAGCAGATAAAAAGCAGCCAGCTGCGTGCTGTATGCTTTCGTGGTGGCCACGGAAATCTCCGGTCCAGCCCATGTGTACATCACATTATCCGCTTCTCTGGCAATGGAACTTCCCACCACATTGACAATTCCCAGTACCTTGACGCCCCGCTTTTTGGATTCCCGCAGCGCGGCCAGAGAATCTGCCGTCTCCCCCGACTGGCTGACAATGATTACCAGTGAATTTTCTTCCATGATGGGATTCCGATAGCGGTACTCGCTGGCCAAATCCACCTCCACAGGAATCCTGGCCAACCCTTCCATCACATACTTGGCGGTGACTCCTGTATGGTAAGCGGAGCCGCAGGCCACAATGGTGATTTTTTTCAGAGAGCGGATCTCTTCCTCCGTCATTTGAAGCTCGTCAATGACAATCTGATCCTCCTGAATCCTGGGACTGATGGTATCGCGGACGGCCTTGGGCTGCTCGTAAATCTCCTTCAGCATGAAATGCTCGTAACCGCCTTTTTCTGCCGCTTCCAGATCCCATTCCACCACCGACATTTCTTTTTCCATCTCTTCCTGATCCAGATTGTAAAAATGCGCGCTGTCTTTATCCAGGCAGACGATTTCCATATTGTCAATAAAATATACATTGCGCGTATATTTCAAGATGGCCGGGACATCGGACGCAATGAAGCAGCCGTCCTCAGCCATGCCCACAATCAGAGGACTGTCTTTTCTCACGGCATAGAGCTTTCCCGGATGATTCTTAAACAGGATTCCCAGCGCGTAAGATCCCTCCACCCGTGTCAGAACTTTGGAGATGGCCTCCAAAGGATCGCCTTTATAATAATAGTCCAGCATATGGGCCAGCACTTCTGTATCTGTCTGGGACACAAACTCATATCCCTTGCGGATCATGCGGTCGCGGAGGGGCTGATAATTTTCAATGATGCCATTGTGTACCACAGCGATGCTTTTATCCGCATTAAAATGGGGATGGGAATTTACCACTGACGGTTCCCCATGGGTGGCCCACCTGGTGTGCCCAATTCCCACGGTCCCCTCCATGGCCAGGCCGTCGTTGGTCAGCTGGCGAAGCGCCTGAAGCCTTCCTTTTGCCTTTACAACCTCAATTTCCCGCCCATTATAAACAGCCAATCCTGCCGAATCATATCCGCGGTACTCCAGTTTTTCCAAGCCGTCCAACAAGATGGGAGCCGCCTGGTTTTCACCCGTATATCCCACAATTCCACACATATCAATTTCCTCCTGTCATTCCCTTCTGCCCACACGATTGCCTCTTATCTTTCACAGCGGAATCACTGTACCACATGGCCTTTTTCCTGCAGAACAGCCACCACCTGATCCACATACGTCTGGCATATGGCATCGCTCTCTGCTTCCACCATGACGCGAATGACCGGCTCTGTGCCGCTTTCGCGGACAAGAATGCGCCCTGTATCTCCCAGCGCCGCTTCCACTTTTTTCACCGCAGCCTGCACATCGCAATCTTCTCTGGCTGTCTTTTTGTCTGCCACACGAACATTTTTCAGCAGCTGGGGATAAATCTTCACAGGCTCCGCCAATTGGGAAAGGGGCTGCTTCTTGGAAATGATGACCTCCATCATCTTGATGGCTGTCAGGATGCCATCCCCTGTGGTGGCATAATTGCTGAAAATGATATGGCCGGACTGCTCGCCGCCAATCTTATGGCCATTTTTTACCATGTTTTCATACACATATTTGTCCCCCACAGCCGTCTTTTCATACTGGATTCCAGCGCTGTCCAATGCTTTATAGAGCCCAAAATTGGACATCACTGTGGTCACCACGGTATTATTGGCCAGCTCGCCGCGCTCTTTCATATATTTCCCTGATATATAAAGGATCTTATCTCCGTCTACCAAATTCCCCTTCTCGTCCACGCAAAGACAGCGGTCCGCATCTCCATCAAAGGCAAATCCCACATCCAGACCCTTTTCCGCCACATATTTCTGCAGATTCTCAATATGGGTGGAGCCGCAGTTGGTATTGATGTTGAATCCGTTGGGTTCGTTATTGATCACATATGTCTTGGCTCCCAGAGCGTCAAATACATTTTTGGCAATCATCCACGCGCTTCCGTTGGCGCAGTCCAGTCCGACCCGGAAATTTTTATAGGAATGAATGGCCAGCGAAATAAGATATCCCACATAGCGGTTTCTTCCCGCCGCATAGTCCACGGTACATCCAATGGCCTCGTTGACCGCCAGGGGAATTTCCTGGATTTTTCCATCCAGATATTCTTCAATTTTTTCAATGACCGATTCTTCCAATTTCTCGCCCTTGCCATTGATCACTTTGATTCCATTATCATAGTAGGGATTGTGGCTGGCGGAAATCATGATACCGCAGTCGAAGTCCTCTGTCCGCACCACATACGAAACACTGGGAGTGGTGGTGACATGGAGAAGATACGCATCGGCTCCGGATGCCGTCAGCCCTGCCACCAGCGCGTATTCAAACATATAGCTGCTTCTTCTGGTATCCTTGCCGATGACTACGCGGCACTTATGCTCCCTGCCATAGTACCAGCCCAAAAAGCGGCCCACTTTAAATGCATGTTCCACTGTCAGATTTACATTGGCCTCACCGCGGAAGCCGTCTGTTCCAAAATATTTACCCATATGACTCCTATCCGAAATCCATATTTGATTTCCAGTCCAAATTGTTCAGAAAAAAGCGTGCAAAACAGATGGAAACGCCTTTATTATTATGCGGAAAATGTTTTACACTATCGCCAAGTATAGCATAAATCCCCGGCCCTGTGAACAAAAAAATATTTTTATTCTAAAAAAGAAAGTGAAAAATATTTCCACTTTCTTTTCTGTCAGTCTTTACCAATAATTGCGCTCTTTATGATCATAATATGGCATCGGCCGATAAAAGCACAAATCCGAAGGATCCGCTTTTTGATACATGCGAATCAGTTTCTGTCTCTGCTCTGGCTCCAGTTCCACCCAATCCAAAAAATCAATTTCACAATTGGCCATATCCGCTTGGCAGACACGGCACTTCAGCGACCGGTAAAGGCTGACCATGGTGGACCGGCCGCATTTGGGACATATAAATACGTACATCATACTCATCACTTCCTCGCTTGTTTTTATAGGTGCATTATACTACAACCCTGCGGAAAATGACAGATTTTTTTCAAATATGTCCCTATAATCCTTCGACATTTTTCGCCTATTCCCCATATATGGTGCTTTTTAGCCCCGCAATGTTGGCGGCAAAATCAATTCCCAGCACCTCCTGCCCATTGGCGTCCTCATTCCACCAGGTACCGTCCATGGGCACCCGGAACTCCTGGATATCATATCCCAGGTAAAAGACCGCTTTGAACAGCATCATGGTCATGGCATGATCATCGATATCTGTGTTCACATCGGGCAGAACCGTATTCACCACCCGAAACAGCTGCACCGGATTGGCACTCTTTAATTTTCCAATCAAGGCATTGAGAACCGTTCTCTGCCGCTCGGTACGCGCGAAATCTGTCCCCACATAGCGGATTCTGGAGTAGGCCAGCGCCTGCTTGCCGCTGAGCGTCATGGTACCGGCAGCGGAAATGTACTGATCTCCCTCCGGTGAACCTAAAATATTATTCAGTTCCGCCACATATGCGTTGATCCATTCCACCTCCTCCGGCTGGACAGTGATCTCCACTCCTCCCACACAGTCAATGATGTCCATAAAAGAAAAGAAATCCACACTGGCATAGTAATCAATTCCCAGCTTGAAATTTTCCTCAATGGTCTGGATCAAGAGGGCTTCCCCTCCCATTTGATATGCATGGTTGATGCGCTGCTGTCCATATCCGGGAATGGTTACGTAGCTGTCCCGCAGAATGGATGTCATGGTGATCTCATGGAGCGTTTCGTTGATGGAGAGCACAATCATGGCATCGGAGCGGGCTGTATCCACCGATTCCCTTTCATCGCTGCCGATCAGCAGGATATTCGTCACATCCGGATCTGACATAACGTCCCCAGCCCTCTCATAGGATGTCTCATAGGGCTGGAAATTGGTTCTGCTGACGATGGCTCTCACAATAAAATATGCGCCGCCAAATAGAACGGCCAGCAAAATCACAATGATCATGATAATCTTTATGGCTTTCCCGGCAGCGCTCTTTTTTTTCCGCCTTCTGGGGATCTGCTCCTCCCGCCTTCTTGTCTGGGGAGACGAGACGGTCCGAGGCGCTCTTCTTTCCCGCGCCGCGGCATCCGCCGCTGAAGCGGTTCTTCCGCTTCGGGGGGCAGCAGCTCTTGGCCCTCCCATTCTCACGGCTTCCTCTGATCCGGCCACCTCCCGTTTGGCCGCCTTCCAGTAGTCGCTGTTTTCTTCCTTTCCGGAACGAGACGTCCTTTGGGATGCGGATCCATCGCCCTCCTGCGCCGCCTGTCTGGCAGCAGCCTGGCGGTGTGCTTCCTGCTGGCGTCTTCTGATCTCCATCTGACGTTTTCTCAATTCTTCCTGTTTCAATTCCTCCTGGCGTTTTTTCCGTTTTCCCTCGGACTCCAGGTCTATCTCACCCGCCTCCAGGCGCTCAGCTTCCAGACGGTCCTGAATCTTGCGCGCCTGCTGCAGAATCTTGCGTTCCTCTTCACTGAGATTTGGCATGTTCAACCTCCTTTGAAAGACAAACATCGGCAGACTATTCCGACACTATTCTCATGTTATAACAAATTCAACTATATTTGTCAAACCAGAATGCCCGTAACTTTCTTACAATTTTATGATGCCAAAGCTGAAAAGGCTCCAATATTTTCTGCTTATCGGGATCCCACTTTGCCCAAGACCACAGCCACTGTCCTGCACAATATTTTCGCGTCCAGCGCCAGGGACCAATTGTCTATGTAATACAAATCCAGCCGAACCACTTCCTCAAAATCCTCAATATCGCTGCGCCCACTGACCTGCCACATACCTGTGATGCCGGGTTTGATGCTTAAGCGTCTCTTATGATATATCTTATACTGCTTAAACTCATCCACAGTGGGAGGCCGCGTTCCCACCAGGCTCATATCGCCTTTCAGCACGTTGAAAAACTGAGGAAGCTCATCGATACTGGTGGCGCGGATGAATTTTCCCACCTTTGTGATACGAGGGTCGTCTTTCATCTTAAACATCAGACCTTTCATCTCATTCTGCGCCATCAGTTCTTTCTTCCGCGCCTCTGCGTCCATATACATGGAACGGAATTTATAAATATAAAAATATCTGCCGTTTTTTCCCACCCGCTTCTGCTTGAAGAACAGAGGGCCGGGAGACTCCAGTTTAATGATGGGACACAAGATCACTGCCGCTATCAAAGTAATGGCACATCCAACCAGACCGCCCGCTATATCCACGACCCGCTTCACCACCATTTTTTCACTGTCATAAAAATTGGTGGCAAAAGAAATCACCGGATAAGACCCCAGCATACCGATGCTTTTTTTGTATTCCTCAAACCCATCCAGGATATTAATGTTGATGTGAACGGTAACACCCATTTTTTCAAACTCCTCGATAAACGGCTTTAAGGAGCGTCCCGTATCGTAGGAAACATGAATGAACACCTCGTCCACCACGTCTTTTTTGGTGTACTCCAGCATATCATCAAAACCGGCCACCACGGGAATCCCTGCCACCTTTTCTCCCAAGCAGTCCTCATCGATGAGAGCCACCGCCCCCACTCGGCTGTCCAGATCATAATTGGAATTGAGGCCCCGTATGATGGACTCTGCCCGATCCGATGTGGTAACCAGGAGCATTTTGGGCATATTTCTTCTGTAATATTTTCTCAGAATCCGCTTCAGCAGGACGCGCACACCGAATCCCAGCGCCGCATAGAAAATCAGGGTACAGGCAAATACGCCTCGGTTCATGCTGTCAAAATTCTTGGTGATGAACAGGATCAATGTGGAAATGGCCGCCAGAAGCAGCGTATTCTTGATCATATTCATTAGCTCTTCCACATTGGACCGCCTGAGGAAATAGCGATTCAGGCTAAAGAGGAAGAAGACAAACATAAAAGTGGCCAGAAGAATTCCGATATTGTCATAATTGACCTCATCCATTCCCCGGTACAGATCCAGCCATATCCAATTGGCGAGGATAAAGGCAATAACTAAGCTCACCATGTCCCCCACGCATACTGCAAAGCTTAAATATTTTTCCTTCTTTTGTACCATTTTTCTTCTCCTATCGTTTCCCATCATTTTTCAATTTCATCGCCGCGTCACGTCTCCCGCTTAACCGTGACGTCCAGCTTATTATAGGGAATCTCAATACCCTGGGCATCGTAGCGCAGCTTGATCTCTTCTGTGGCAAACCAGCGGGCTTTCCAGTATGACTCTGACTGTACCATGCACCGCCCCATGATAACCACAGAACTTTCCTCCAGAGAGGATACCACCACAGTCACATCCTCCCCGGCAATGCGGTTATCCAGACTGATCAAAAGATCCTCCATGATTTCTTTTGCCTTTTTCAGATCGGCGTGATACGCGATGCCCACTTTTATCTCCAGCAGACGCCTGTCCTGTTCGGTGACATTGGTGAGACTGTTATTTGTCAGAGCAGAATTGGGGATAACAATGGTTCGATTATCCACTGTCAGCAGCTTTGTATAAAAAAGGCTGATTTCTGATACGGTTCCCTCATTCTTGTTATTATCTTCTATTATATAATCGCCCAGCCGAAAGGGTTTCAGCACCAAAATCAGCACGCCGCCTGCCAAGTTTTTCAAAAATTCCTGCAGAGCCAGGCCCACGGCCAGACCCGCTGTGCCCAGAAGGGCAAAAAAAGACGTCAAAGGAATCTCCAGCACCTGAGCCAGAGAAGAAATCAAAATCACATACAAAGCCGTCCGGATCACACCGCTGGCCAGCTTCACCACAGTACTGCTGGTGTTTTTTCCGGTAAGCAGACGATTAATCCAGCCTGATACCACGCGGATCACTTTTCTCCCAATGAACCAGACCAAAATCACTAAAATAATGCGCACCAGCAGTGCCGTCATATTGGGGGCGATCTGGTGGAACCAGGATTCCACCTTCTCGCCATCTATCTCCGTCACTGTAGATGCCGCCAAAAAACAACGCTCCAACATACTTTCACCATCTCATCCAATCGTTCATTTCAGGGGCGTAAGCCCATGGGCGCAGACACATTTTTCCCACATAAATAGAAATTCTTATGTTTCATAGTTTATATCAATTATAAAAAAATTCTGTCAGAATAGCAAGTTATTTTGACATGTTTTATGAAAAAGTACCTTTCCCTTTTGGACTGCGCCGCCCAGCGCACCTGGAGATGGAAACTGCCGTCAAATGAACAAAATCTCTTCATTTGACGGCAGTTTTCCCACACTATCCCAGGTCTATACTTCTCAATATCTCCACAGCTCCAGCAGCTGCTCCTGCTGGCTCACATCTTCAATTCCTGTCATATCCGCGTACCCAAAATCCACCGGATAATTGTCCAGTTTATTTTCCTGCACCTTCAGCACTTGGCCCGGACTGAAATATTCCTTGTCATACACCATGAACGTATTGGCTATGAAATCAAAGACTTCTTCCACCCCTGGCTTTTCCCTCTTTCCCTTCACGATGGAGGCCCCTGTCAGGGAATAGGGCGAACCGAATTCCGGCTCCAAAATCAAAAAGTCATTCCCATTATTGCACTCATCCACCGCCTGAAACGTAAGACAAAGTCCGATGGCCACTTCCTGCTGCACCAGCAGTTTAATGGGGCCGGAACCAGACTCTGTGAACTGTTTGATATTGGGCGCCAACCGGTCAAAATAATCCAGCGCTCCATGGATTCCCCACACATTCGCCAAATTTTTGTAGAAAAAATATCCGGTACCGCTGGATTTGGGATCCGGCATGGCGATGAGATTTTTATAGATGGGGTTGGTGAGATCTTCATATGTGGAAGGTACTGGGAGGTCATATTTTTCCAGCACAGTCTCATTCACCGCTATGGCACCTGTCTGACGATCCCAGATGAGATACTTTCCTTCCGGGTCGCCGATACCGTCCAGGTAGTCCAAACGGCTCAGGTCGGACACCACTTCCAGATTGTCCTTGATTCGTTCCAGATATGCACATTCCATATCAATGACGATATCTGCGTCCGTATGGCTCCCCTCCACTCCGATTTTGGCGGCAGCCTTGGCCGTAGCCATGGACATGATGCTCACATCCCACTGGGGAAACGTTTCATCCAGCTGCTTCTGCAATTCATCATTGCGGTACTGTTCCATGGGGGAGTATACAATGATGGTCTCTCCCCCCGACACCGTCACATGCCATACCAGGAACACTGTGATGATTAATAACACAATCGCCGCTTTCTTCATGCTCACCTCACTGCATGGCGTAAACCGGATCGATCTGCTTCAGCTCTTTGAAGGTATCGATCTCCACCAGATCCCCCGCTTCGCAGGGGCGCACAGCCACTTCAAACTCCTTTTGGAAGGTGCGAAGAGGCACTTCGTCCCAATACCGTTCCTTCCCACCCGGCATCTTCCAAGTCTTTTCCACACACTCTGCCAGACGCTTTCCATCTTCTTTGGACCAGAAGGAGATGCCAAACATGTGGTAGCAGTTGGTCCCTCCCACATTGAGTTTGCGGATAATACCCTTCTTCACGTCAAAGCACCAGTCGTCTGTCATCTCCCTATATTCTCCCAGATAGTTGGAGCAATATTCGTATTTGCGCACCACCCGGGGATTGGCCAACAGAAGATCTGCCTCCATGACATAGGCCCCCGACAAATAGTCCTTGGCCATGAGCACGGAAGAAATATTGTTGGACTCATTGAACATGGGATTCTCCAGGAAACGAATGTTGGGGTAGCGCGTTTTCAGCACATCAAACTGTTCTCCCAGATATCCTCTCACCAGCACGATCTCCGGGATTCCCGCCTCCGCCACTGCATCCAAAAGTGTATCAATGATCCTCTTGCCGTGTACCCGCACCAGGGGTTTGGGGGTATTCAGCGTAATTGGCACCATCCGGGTTCCGAATCCGGCGGCAATGACCACCGCCCTCTTGACCCGGTAGGGCTCCAGTGCATCCAAACCATTCTTTGTGATCTGAACCTCTCTGTCTTCATCCAGCGTCACCAGTCCCAGGGACACCAGCTCGGACAATGTCTTATTGACTACGCCCAGGGAAAGTTTCGTTCCCTCTGCCATCTGCCTCTGGGGAATCTTTTTTCCGCCTTCCCGCTCCACATATACAAGTATTTCAAATTGATTCTGATTGATATTCATTGGTAGCCTCCCGCTTTTGTTCCGTATTTCTCAGCTCTTTCCC
This sequence comes from uncultured Lachnospiraceae bacterium, assembly GCA_904420225.1. Lineage (GTDB taxonomy): Bacteria > Bacillota > Clostridia > Lachnospirales > Lachnospiraceae > Fimimorpha. Next base: position 10,782 of record CAJFUP010000109.1, on the reverse strand, counting down.
TTCTCTGGATCCTCCATGCGCCGCTCCAGGACAAAAACAGCCAGTTTCATTATACCATTGACCGCCAAAATGACAAGAGCAATCAGCGCGGTGGCCTCCACCAGAGACTGGGAATCAAATCTGGGGATCAGCAGAGCCAAAGGCATATCCCGGAAATTGGCCAAAAAGGAAACCGCCGAGATGGTCACCATGCAGTTGACAAAAATATAACTGAACATTTCCACAACCGTCTTTCTCGTACAGGGAAGATACACATCCAAAAGCATCCGCAACTTGCCGATACCCAGCGTCTCCGACACATCCTCCAGGTTTTCATTGAACTTGCACAGAGAATTGTATGCCATTAAATAGGGAGACGCAAAAAAATGAATGGTATTCACCAAAATCAGCATCAAAATCGTTCCGTAAAAAAATGTGCTCTTAAAAAACAGCACATACGACAATCCCAAGACAATGCCGGGAATGGCCAGAGAAATCATGGAAATCAGATGCAGTGTCATGGTGGTGAATGTCTTCCTGGAACGAGCGGTGAGATAGGCAGTGAAGTAGATAACCGCCACCCCCAGAAACGATGTGGCCAGCGCCATGGCCAGAGAATTTTCCAGATACCGGCCCACGCCCAGCAAAAACGCCTCTCCAATGTGATCCAGGGAAAAACTCAAATCAATGGGGTACTGCTTCACCACGGACAAAAAGGCAAACGCGCCGATGGGCAGACAGACGGCAACCACCACTGCCGCGCACACGGCATATGCCGCCGCATCTCTTTTTCTGTTTTTGCCAATCACATACTGCCTGGTCACAGTGGAAACATTGCCGCCATCGTCATTTCTCAGATCCATGAGAAACGCCGCCACCGCCGGGATCAACAGCAGGATACCGATGATTGCTCCCTTGGAGAAATCCAGCAGTCCCACCACTTCCCGATACATATAGAGGGAAAGCGTCATCACCTTTCCCCCCACCACCAGCGGCACACCGTAATCTGTGAAAATCAGGGTAAAGGTGGCAAATACGGTGGAAATCAGCGTTTTTTTCAGATTGGGAACCGTGATGGTACGAAACTGCTCCCATTTTCCAAGCCCCAGCACCTGAGCCGCCTCATATGCCGTATAATCTTCATACTGAAAACTGTCCATGAGCATCAGAAATGCCACGGGAAAGGAGTACAGCACCCATCCGGCCACCATGCCCAAATACCCATAAAGATTCACCCGAATTCCCAGCATATTGGTGAGCAGACCATTATCGCCCAGCAGCAGCACAAGCCCTGTACCATGAGACACAGAAGGGATCAGCATGGGAACAGTGAACAGCACGGCAAATATTCCCTTGCCTTTTATCCCGGTTCTATTCAGACACCATGCCAGCACAAAAGCCAATGCCACTGAAATCACCGTGGCGATTCCGGTGACAGCCAAAGAATGGAGCACCACACTTCCAAAGGACTCTGAGCTTACGATTTTTTTCGCATCCTCCAGAGAGATATGCGTCATGACGCCCACCAGCGGAAATATGACGCTGATCAACAAAAATACAATAATTAGCACACGGACCGCAGTCCATTTTCTTTTCTTCATAATTCTCCCGCTCAATGGCCCCCGCGCTTTTCCATACGGCCTGTACACCGCAAAAGAGACTGATACTTCTGCTCCAAATGCGCCACCACAAACTCTTCCACATAAGCATTGGCCGGATGGGAAAAAATCCTCTCCGGCGTATCCAGCTGCTCGATCCTTCCCTCTGACATCACCATAATCCGATCTGCCAGGTAAAAGGCTTCTTCCTGCTCATGGGTGATGAAAATCATGGTGGTGTGGAATTTCTTCTGAATCTCCTTTAGCTCCCGCTTCATGATTTCCCGATTGGTCACATCCAAAGCAGAAATGGGCTCATCCAAGAGAATAATATCCGGTTTCATGGCCAGAGTCCTGGCAATGGCCACCCTCTGCTGCTGACCGCCGGAAAGCTGTCTGGGCTTCTTATCCAAGTGCTCTCCCATGCCCAGCTGCTCCAGGGTATGGACAGCCGTCTTTCGCGCAGTGGCAGCGGTTTCCTTTTTCCTCTTCAAAGCGTATTCCACATTTCCCAAAACGGTCATATTGGGAAACAGCGCATAATTCTGAAATACGATGCCCATTCCCCGTTTATCCGGCGCCAGCGAAGAGATCTCTTCCCCTCCCCTGTATATTGTCCCGGAATCCTGTCTCTCCAAACCGATGAGAATCCGCAGAAGCGTTGTCTTTCCACACCCGGACAGTCCCAATACCGCCAAAAATTCTCCATCCATGACCTCAAAAGAAATATCACCCAGGATCACTTTTCCATCGTATGTTTTATGAATATGATTTACTTTAAGCTTTACCGCATTGTTTTGTACAGCCATCTGCGCCCATCTATCCTTTACCAAATATCCTAAGAACTATTTTTTCAAAAGACACCTTAGCACATACGCTTGAACATTTCAAGTGTTTTTTCCTCTGTTTTGTCCCGTTTTCCCCCTTCATTCCACCGAGAAATGAACAGGTTCCCCTCATTTTGATACAGACCTGTCTGATACAGACCTGTCTGATACAGACTCGTCAAAATATTCTGCCAAAAGCAGATCCACCATTCGGCCATAGCTCTTCATGCCATCTTCCTGATCATTGGCCTTTAGATAAACATCGTTGACTGCTTTGGACACTTCCTTCACAGGCCCCTCAAACTGCGCCCAAAATTCGTTATTCCTGCCCAATTCTGCCAGGGGTTCTTCATCCACCAGCGCAAATACGGCTGAATAGGCCTGGCTTCCCGCATCTGCGTATAGCTGATTGGTGGCATAGACAAAGGCATTCATGGCGCCGCTGTACTGCAGCACCGGATTCCCCGATTCCCTGCACGCCAGATAGGCAATGAAATTGGCCTCGTCTTCTCTCATAAATCCTTTCATATGGGACAGCTCATGGCACATGGTATCCGGCATATTGTATGTCATCATATCCCCATTATACATAGCCTCCAGGGTGAAAGCTGAATACAGCCCCATGAGGCTCTGATACGACATGGCATCGCTGAACAATACCTTTTTGGGCTGGGGATAGTAGCCGCCCAGAGCTTCATAAATCGTACCCAGATGTTCCATGGCATCTATGGCATCCTGAACCGTGCCGTCTGGAAGAATCAGATTTCCCTCTCCATCCCTCTCCACCTGCCGGGACGCTTCATTGACTTCATTGGCCAAACTGACGCACAATTCTGCCAGTTCTTCTGTGGTATGCTGGCGGATCTCAAATCCCGCTGTCTTGGAAAATTCATCCCGATAGTAATTGACGCTGCACAAAACCGTCAGCATGAAAAATAAAACAGACACCACCAGCAGCACAAACAATCCGCCGTTGGCAGCCATCCTGCCCAGGGATTCCTTTCCCCGGACTGTTCTCACCACACCCCGCACCGCCAGGAATACAACCCAAAGAATTCCCGCTATGATCACCCATTCCAACAAACAGAAGGGAAAGATGGAAGTAAAACGGGCGTATGTATTGACAAAAAATGGGTAAATCTTCACCGCATACCACTGGCCGAATCCCGGCACCTGCCGGGCCAAAATCTGAAGCAGACACGCCACTGCCAGCAGAACACCGCTTATGATCAAAGTTCTTCGTACTTTCATGCACATCGTTCCTTTCGTTTTTCGCTATTTTATCATTAAACCGGCATATTTGGCAACCGACAGCCTGGCGGGACTTTTTCATCGCAAATGGATATGCGCCGTCCTTGGCCAAGTCAACGATTGCAGCGATGCCAATTCTTCCAGGCGCGGCAAATTGCCCCTGCCTGGAAGAATTGGCATCGCTCTCTCCAACTGTTGTGTGTAAAATAAAAAATCAGGTGACGATGTATGTGCTGTATCCCATGCGGCGCAGTCTCTGTTCCATGCGGACTGCATTGTCCAGCTGGGCAAATGCTCCGGCCTGCACTTTAAAAAGGCCATTGTCATAGGTGATGAAATTCTGAATGCCGTCTCCGGAGAGCTGCTCGGAAAGAGCGTTGGCCAGATTTCTGTTTCGGTACGCCCCCACCTGAACCCGGTATAACCTGGGCGTCTGTCCCGATCCGTCTGGCTGAGAAGGAGTCTGGGGAGGAGTCTCGGATGGAGCGCCGCTCCCCGGCTGAAGTCCTACCGTTTCCAAAATACCGTCGGCGATGGCCTGGGCGATGGCGTTAAACTGGCTGTCAAACTTTTCGTTATCGCTTTCATTGTCAATAAATCCGGCCTCCACCAGCACGGCGGGCATTCTGGAACGGCGAAGCACCGTGAGATTTGGCCTCTCGATGACACCCCGATTGCGAAATCCCAAACTCTCCAGCTGGGCATTGATATTGCGCGCCATCTGAGCCCGGGGACCGGAATCCGCATATACCAAGGTTTCGATTCCCGTGGCCGTTCCCGGTGTGGGCACGGCATTCCTGTGTATGGAAACCAGAAAATCCCCGCCTGCCTCATTGGCTATATTCGCCTTCTGCGCTGGAGAATCATATATGTCCTCTGTCCTGGTGAAAACCACATCCACTCCGCGATTCTCAAGGATCTCTCCGATGGCCAGCGTCAGGGCCAGGGTATCGTCTTTTTCCCTCCTGTCCTGATACACAGCTCCCGGATCCCGTCCTCCGTGGCCTGCGTCCAATATTATTCTTGCCATATTTCCCCTGCGGTTTCCCGCATCTGCCTTTCTGCAGTCTTGGTATATGGTATGCGCCGGTCCCCAAAAAAATTATTATTTTCCATAAAATTCACGGATTCGGTCCACCCGACTCCCCATATTCAGAAGCAGCGCGTCGGCGATGACCAGCGCGGCCATGGCTTCCACCACCACCACAGCCCGCGGGACAATGACGGGATCATGGCGCCCCTTGATGACCACATCCACAGGCGTGCCGTCCCGTTTCACCGTGCTCTGGGTCCTGGATATGGACGCCGTGGGCTTCACAGCCACCCGCATCACCAGATCGCTGCCGTCGCTGATTCCCCCCAGCACGCCGCCTGCATGGTTGGTCTCCTTGGAAATCTCTCCGTTTTTGACAGTAAACGCGTCATTATTTTGGGAGCCGCAGGAAGCAGCTGCCCCAAATCCATCTCCCATTTCAAATCCCTTGACAGCGCCGATGGACAGCATGGCCTTGGCCAGGTTGGCATCCAGCTTATCAAACACCGGATCTCCCAACCCTGCGGGAAGGCCGGATACGCTGCATTCGATGATACCGCCCACGGAATCGCAGACAGCCATTTTCTCCCTCAGATATTCCTCCACTTTCCGGGCCGCCAGTTCATCGGGCATGCGGAACGCATTTTTTTCGATCTGATCCTTCTCAAAAGTCTCCGCCCGGATGCCGCCGATTTCTTTGGCATAAGAAAGGATGGTAATGCCCAGCATATTCAAGAATTTTTCCGCAATGGCTCCTGCCGCCACGCGGCCTATGGTCTCTCTTCCGGAGGAACGGCCTCCCCCCCGGTAATCCCGAAATCCATACTTGGCATCAAACGTATAATCCGCATGCCCCGGTCTGTAATACCCGGCGATCTCCGAATAGTCCCGGGAACGCTGATCCTCATTGAGCACTTCCAGAGCCACCGGCGTTCCGGTGGTCTTTCCCTCAAATACGCCGGAAAGAATCCGCACCTGATCGGTTTCATTTCGCTGGGTGGTAAAGCGGCTCTGTCCGGGGCGGCGCCGATCCAGATACTTTTGGATGCTTTCCTCACTGATGGGGATACCGGCGGGAACGCCGTCCACCACGGCTCCGATGCCTTTCCCGTGGGACTCTCCCCATGTGGTTACCCGAAATATTGTTCCAAATGTCGATCCTGCCATAATGCTTCCTTCCTTCCCTTTCCGCGGCCGTGGCCTTGGCTTTTGTACTGGACTTCATCATACCACGATCTTCTCAGTAAAACAACAAATTTCCCCGCTTTCTGGCCTTTTCCACATATATGTGAAACAAAACCGTCCCCGCCGCCAGGAAAAGCGCCGCTGTCAGCGCTTAACCTCCGGCGCGGAAACGTTTCCCTGGATGTAGTCACATTCCACCCTTCCGCCTGCCGTCACATTGCGGTTGACGCAATCGCAGGTCACATTTCCTCCGGCCACCACATCGCCGTTGACGGTATCACAGCTGACGCTTTCTCCGGCAAATACACTGCCTGTGACACTGTCGCAGGAAACATTTCCCCCTGCTCCCACATTGCCTCTCACCGTATCGCAGTCCACTTCTCCGCCTGCCTGAACATTTCCCTCCACATCATCGCAGGAAACATTCATATATGTGACCACGTCCCTGGCCGGGCCGTCCACCTGGACCGTGAACCGCCCCCGCATACTGCGGTACTCTCTGGCGGAAATCATATTTCTGCCCACATAGACCACAGCGCGGATCCTGCCGTCATCGTCCCAGGAAAGATCTTCGTGTCCCTGACCCGGCTGCGAATCCACCGGCGCTCCCCAATCTTCCATCTGACTATAGAGATCAGGCTGTCCATGCCCCTCCTCTGCCGCCGTATTCCCGGCATCTGCAACGTCGTCATTTCCCACTTTCTCTTCGCGGATTTTTCCGTCTCCTGATACGGTGAAGATATGAACCTTTTTACTTTTTTCCACGGCCCGTTTTACCTTGTCATTGACCACTTGATCCAATCCCTTAAGATCCAAATTTTTCAGATCAATTTTCTTCAGCGTGTCCATGGCTTTGCCGAGGCCGTTCATGCCGGATTTTAAACTCATATTGACGATATTGCTGATGTATTCTCCAAAGGAACGGGCAGGATCCGACTCTCTCTTGTCTGTGGATTCCCGCTGCTGCTGGGACGCGGTATCTTCCTGCGCCATATCCATCTGGGCGCCGTCTTCACAGGGCGTCTGCCCTTGGGTCGGCGGGGCTGGCTCCAGATCCTCTGCCTGCTGAGAATCCTCTTCCTCCCAAGCTGCCGCCCGGACCGCTTTTTCCAGCACACGCTCTGTCAATATGGTATCTTCTTTTCCAAATAAAGAGTCCAGACTCACCTGGAAAATCTCCGACAGCCGCGGCAAAAGGCTGATATCCGGATAGGAGTTTCCATTTTCCCACTTGGAAACCGCCTGGTAAGTGACTCCCAATTTTCCTGCCAGCTGCTCCTGGGTCAGGCCTGCCTCTTTTCTCAGCTCCGCAATTCGATTTCCCAATTGATTTTCATTCTGTTTTTCCATCATAATAATCCTCCATTTTTGAAAGGATCCTGCCCATTTTAATCCTACTATTTTCAGGAATCCCGTAACTTTACCAAATATTATCTAACAAATCTCATCGGCCTTTGGATCTGTATCATCAGTGTACGAGATTTTTGAAAAAATAGCAATCAAATATCTGTTGAATCGCCGGGAGCGACTCACTCAACCGTTGGTTGAATCGCAGCTGTCATATCTTACTTCTTAGATACCCAGACGCCGAGGAGCGGGCGGTTCTCTCTTTCTGGGAACGCTCCCTTTTAGAGAAAACCGCCCGCTCCTCTTCTGACTGTCCAAAAGCGAATTGTCAAAAAGTCAGCCATGGGCAGATGGCCGCATACGTTTATTTTTTAAGAGCAATGCCCAACTCGTCCAACTGTTTTTGATCCACCACATTGGGGGCCTCTGTCATGAGACAGGATGCATCCTTTACCTTGGGGAAAGCGATGACGTCGCGGATGTTATCCGTCTGAGCCATGAGCATGATGAGACGATCCAGGCCGTACGCCAGTCCCGCATGGGGCGGTACGCCGTATTTGAAAGCGTTAAGCAGGAAACCGAAGCGCTCGTACGCCTGCTCCTGGGTGAAGCCCAGAGCCTCAAACATTTTTTCCTGGACATCACTTTGATGGATACGGACGCTGCCGCCGCCGATTTCATTTCCGTTTAGGGTGATATCGTACGCTTTGGCGCGGACACGCCCCGGATCTGTGGTCAAATACGGCAGATCTTCCTCCGCCGGCATGGTGAAGGGATGATGCATGGCCACGTAGCGGTTCTCCTCTTCCGAATACTCAAACAGCGGGAAGTCTGTGATCCAAAGGAATTTGTACTCATCTTTTTTCAGAAGTCCCAGCTGATCTGCCAGCTGCAGACGGATGGCTCCCAGTACATTCCAGACAATGGTATTTTTGTCAGCGGCAAACAGCAGCAAATCCCCCGGCTTTCCCTCCAGACGGCTGACCACTGCGTCCAGCTCCTCCGGTTTCATGAACTTGGCAAAGGACGATTTGTATGTGCCGTCTTCATTGATGCTTAAATAAGCCAGTCCCTTGGCCCCGCATCCCTTGGCAAAGTCCACCAGAGCATCGATTTTCTTTCTTGGCATGTGTCCCTGGCCGCTGGCATTGATGCCCCGGACGGATCCGCCATTTTCAAGAGCGCCTGTGAAGACGCCGAACCCACAGTCTTTCACCAGATCGGAGACATCTCTCAGCTCCATGCCAAAGCGGATATCCGGCTTATCGGAGCCGAAGCGGTCCATGGCCTCCTGCCAGGTCATTCTCTGAATGGGGAGGGGTACTTCCACGCCGATGACATCTTTAAATACCTTCGCCAAAAGGCGCTCATTGACGCCCATCACGTCCTCATCATCCACAAAAGAAAGTTCCATATCGATCTGAGTAAATTCCGGCTGACGGTCCGCCCTCAGATCCTCATCCCGGAAGCATCTGGCGATCTGGAAATACCGATCGTAACCGGAACACATCAAAAGCTGCTTAAACAGCTGCGGCGACTGGGGAAGGGCATAAAAATTTCCCGGATGAACACGGCTGGGCACCAAATAATCTCTGGCTCCCTCCGGCGTGCTTTTGGTGAGCATGGGCGTCTCAATTTCCAGAAACCCCTCCTCCGCCAAAAAGTTGCGGACACTGGCGCAAACCTTGCTGCGCAGCATGAGAATTTTTTGCAGCTGCGGTCTTCTCAGATCCAAATAGCGGTATTTGAGACGCAGCTCCTCCTTGGTGGTGATGCCGTCCTCAATGGGGAAGGGCGGTGTCAGCGCCTCGGAGAGAATGCGCAGATCGGTCACTTTGATCTCAATATCCCCGGTCTTCAGCCCTTCGTTGACAGCGCCGGAGCGCTTCACCACCTGGCCCACAGCCGCGATGACAAACTCGCTGCGCAGGGTTTGCGCCTTCTCAAACCCTTCTTTTCCGATATTTTCCTCATCAAACATCAGCTGCAAGATGCCGCTTCTGTCCCTCAAGTCCACGAAGATCAAGCTCCCCAAATTTCTTCGCTTCTGTACCCAGCCCATCACGGTGACGGTCTGGCCGATCTGTTCCCTGGAAACCTCCGTACAGCGGTGGCTTCTCTTTAATCCTGTCATTGACTCTGCCATATTGGTATCCTTGCCTTTCTTTCCTCTTTTTGTCAGTTCTTCAGAGGATTTTTATAAAACTCTTTGAATTCTGTGTATCCTTCCGCCATTAGCTGTTCTTTCTGGAACTTCTTATTTTTGTTCATCATGGAGACCAGCACCTGCTGTCCTGCCTCCCTGGCCTGTTGGGCCTGCCGCAGCACCTGGCAGAGACGGTCGCCTTCCATGCCTTTTTCAATGAGATAGGCCGTCTTGTTTTTGCTCCCCGGCACCTGGAAATGATGATCCACCAGGATGGTGATGATCCGCTCAAAGCCGATGGAAAATCCGCAGGCGCAGGTGGGCATATTGGTGAACTTGCCGATCATCTCATCGTAACGGCCGCCGCCGCCCACCGAGCTGCCAAACTGAGGCACCTCAATTTCAAAAATGGTTCCCGTATAATAGGACATCCCACGCACCAGGGTAGGATCAAACACCAACTCAAAATCCACCTGGGAGGTCTCCCTTACGCTGTGGATGATTTCTTTCAAATTCTCTGCCGCGCCGTCTTCCAAAACACCGCCCAGGGTATTCTCCAAAGCAGTGAGAGCATCCCCCGCATCGTCCATGGCTGAAAAAAGCCCCATGTATTTCTCCACCGACTCCGCCGCGAATCCCGCCTGAATCAGCTCCTCCCTGACGCCGTCTCTACCGATCTTGTCCATCTTGTCCAGGATGATGAATACTTCATCAAACTGGTCCGGCGCAAAGCCGCTGTACTGAGCCATGGCCTTTAGGATTCGCCTGTCATTGATGTGAATCTTGAATCCTTTAAAGTCCAATTTTCCCAAAAGGGTGGTGGTGGCCAGGATCAGTTCGATCTCCGCCAGATTGGACGGATCCCCTAAAATATCAATGTCGCACTGATGAAACTGGCGAAATCTCCCTTTCTGGGGACGGTCCGCTCTCCACACGGGACCGATCTGCAGCGCCTTGAAGGGCTTGGGCAGAGCAGAGGCGTTATTGGCATAGAAACGGGCCAGGGGAACGGTCAGATCATAGCGAAGCCCGCTGTCGGCCAGATCACTTTCACTCTGGGCATGGGCCAGATCCAGCTTCTCTCCTCTTTTCATGATCTTAAAGATGAGCTTTTCATTTTCACCGCCCTGCTTGTTGGAGAGGTTTCCAATGTTCTCCACGCACGGAGTCTCAATGGGCGTGAATCCAAATCCCTTATAGGTTTCCTTAATCAGAGAAATCACGTAATCCCTGATCTGCATCTCTGCAGGCAAAATATCTTTCATGCCGGTGACCGGCTTTTTACTCATTGCCATGGCATTCTTTCCTTTCCTGTGACATTCTTCTGGTGAGTATACCATTTTTTTCATTGAGGCGCAAGGGAAAAGAAAGCGGGCGCTCCGGGAGAGAGGCCATGCCCCCAAAGGCATATCCTCT
>CAJFUP010000108.1 GCA_904420225.1 uncultured Lachnospiraceae bacterium | reverse complement strand
TCACTGGGGTCCGTGGGATCGGTTGGATCCTCCGCCTTGGTCAGCGTAAAGGTATCCCCACTTCTTCCCACTAGCCCAAAGTATCCGGCCGTGGTCACAGCCCCATCCTGGGTATCCGTATAGTCAAATACTACTTTGCCGTCCACTTCCATATAAAGCCGAACCTCATCGCCATTGGTCAAAGCTCCCACTTTGATATCATGCTCTTCGCCGTATGTCACAGGATTCGGCGCAATCACATCTCCGGCCAGACTGGTATATCCGTCCAGATTTCCATAAATAACTGTACGGGAAGAGTCATTAAATCTCTGAAGTTCCAATCCATCCGGCGTCATACAGATGATGTATCCGGTGGCGCCGCCTGACACCGCCTTATCGCTGGACTGAGAGCGAAGTACAATACTGGGCCATGTGCCTTGGGCATCCACTTTCAATTTGAAATGGAACAATTCATTGTAATACTTTTCTCCTGTGTAGTACGCATACGATGTCAATGATGCAACCGCTTGGTTCTTTTCATCATTGATATCCAGAGAACCACCTCCCACTGACCAGCGGTTTACATCCTCATAGATCTCAGGAATGTTGTCTTCCACAAATTTTTGTTCTTCCAGAACGATGATATGGTATGTCTTGGTGACAACCGCACCCTCTGCCCTGGCAGTCACTGTCAAATCCGTCTCCGCAGATTTCACAGGAACCAGTTTTACTGTCCCATTATCCTGCTGTTCCATTTTGGCCACAGACGGATCAGCGAACGTATACGTCACTTCCTCCAATTCCACTTCTCTGCCCTGGTTGGTCTTTCCCACTGGGGTTAATTCCATACCGGAGCTGGTGACGCCGATGGAAATTTCATCCCCCAGCACCTCATCAAACAAAAAGGTGTCAAAGGTATCCCCCACATAGAGGGTCTGTTCCATGGTTTTCAAAATTCCATTGGACTCCACATAAACGAACACGCTGGTCTTTCCTGCCTGTTTTCCTGTCACCAATCCGTCGGCAGATACCTGAGCTATCTCCGGATTTTCCACCCAATAATAAACATGGTTCTGCGTCATATCCACTGCGCGATCCTTGCCGTCTGTGGCGCTGACAGTGATCTGGAAGCTGTCGTCCAATCCGATGGAGATCTCATCATTTGACGTATTCAGCTGCACACGCTCTGCCTGCTGGTTCCTTAAAGATTCATAGGCGTCCTGCAGTCCGCTTTCCTCGATGATTTTCAGCGCCTCCTCCGGCCAGTTGGCATCGGGATATACATGGATATCTTCCACCGTCACATCGTTGACAGCGCCTGGGTTCACATACTTATTACCTGTGGTTACATAGTTGTCATATACATGAAGGTGCTCGATGGTGGTCACATATACCAGCATAAACCGCGGGGCGGCATTGTTGTGCCACTTATCCGTTTCACTCAGATCGATTACATTGTGGGCAAAATCCCAGTATGTGGTTCCCTCGTCCGAATACAGCGGCGCGTTGAGATCCATCTGGTTTCTCACATAGTTATACATAACCGTATTGGGATTATCATCTGTACCGCCGGAATTGCCCAAGGTATAGAAAGCGCCTCCGTCATAGATACCGTCTCCCATGAGATCATGGATAAAATTGTGTTCAATATGCATGTTCCTCTGCACATTTTCAAATCTCTTGGCCCATCCGTATCCAATATGGAATCCGGAATAGGGAATATCAAAAATTTCATTGTATTTCATATCCATGTAATCGGCAAAGCCCACGGAAATGGCAGCGCTGGACTGATAGTCCACACCGATATCATGAATATAATTATTGAGAATGTCGTTGTTCTTCATCATTTTGCGAAGATCAGAGGGATTGTAGTTATCCACCACATTGGTATACGGATCGCCGATGCTGATGGCGTTCCCTGAAATATCATAAAACGTATTTCCCTCAATGGTGCTGTTCTGCACACCTTCCACCATCTTCAGAGCAATGATACCCAGTCTGGTAAATGTACAGTCTGTGAACAAAATGGTGTTGGCTCTTTTTACAGTCACAGCCGCCGAGGCCAAACGGTCTGATACGCCATGTTCGCGGATATGGTTGTTCTGCGAATCCGCATGGCCGTTGGAAGTGCTGGGACGATTCCATGTGGTGTCCGCAAAGGTGATTTTCTCAAAAGAAATATTGCGGGCCATATGATCATAGTCGCTTCCATAAACTGTCACCAATTCCTCCAGCACAGGCGCCGTGACGCTCACGGTTTCCATATTTTCCCATGTCCGGGGCATATAATAGATCTTTCCCTCGTGGGTATCCAGATACCACTCGCCGGGCTCATCCAAGAGTTCCAGCGCATTTTCATAGTAAACCGGCGTAGTAGCCGAAGTCAGTCCCTTGTCGGCGCAGTATGTCCAGCCCGGCTGGTCCATGGTAATGGCCACTCGACCGTCATCGGTGGGCTCCACCTTTGCCACCTGGCATCTGGAATTGGTCCACTGCTCCTGGAATACAAATTCGATGTCCTCGGGATGGCGATAATTCAAGAATTCTGTATTGGCGGAATAGAATCCCACATACTCCGTACCGTTTTTCCACTGCACCGCCGACTGAAGACCACCCTCACTTCTGGCCCGCACGGCACGCACATTATCCACATACAGCTGTCTGGTTTCCAGGCCCGCTGCATCTGCCACATAAATACCATCCTCGTATTCGCTCCAGCCTGTGATGACACGCATACCGCCTATCTGGGCCTCTCCTGTTCCCGGACCTTCGTAACGGACAAAATATCCGTTGGAGCCGGAATCTACGTCTGTCAGCTGGAAGGTGGAGGTAAGGTTATAGTATCCGGCCGCCAAATGAACCACGATGTCGCCGGTCATATTCTGATTGAGACCTCTCACCAGCTCTCTGGCCTTTTCCAGCGTCCTGACAGCCGTACCGGGCGTCAGTCCATCGGCGCCGTCATCTCCGGAAGGAGACACGTAAATGTCTTCCATGACACCACGCTCTTCCACCGTTACTTCCACAGCCGCGCGTACCGTACTGTCTTCGTCTGCCACAGCCCAGATACGGGTGGTTCCCGCCTTGACACCGTGGACTTCTCCATAGCCGTCCACTGTGGCAATGGATGGATCCTCAGATTCAAACACTATATCCTGATTGTTGGCATCCTCCGGCAGAATGGCCGCTTCCACAAAGACATAGCTTCCTTCTTTAATGGAAAGGGTTTCCGGTGTCACGGTGATACTCTCCGGCTTTTTATTCTGTACAGTAACCTGTGCTGTCAAAGTCTGTCCCGTGGCGTTTGCCACTGCCGTAATGGTACAACTTCCCTCTTCCAGTCCTGCCACATTGCCCAAAGCATCCACTTCTGCAATGGACGGATCGGAGCTCTCCCAAGAGGCAATCCGATTGGATGCATTGGAAGGTACCATGGTCAACGCCAGCTGTATCTGCTTCCCTTTCCCCACCACATATTCTTCCTGGGCAAAGGAGGCCGATTCTGCCTCCACATATTCCTGGATACAGAAATCATCCAGATAATATGTGTTGGCCGTGCTCTTATAGACGCCGAATCCCAAACGATTGATATCGCCCTGGGCATCCACGGCTTCCCGCGCCAGCACCAGACTCCCGTCTACGTACAGATCATAAACGCCAGCGTCCTGATCCATCACCAACTCAATCTGGTACCAGCGGCCGCTCTCGAATTCCATGATGTCTGCCCAGGCGCCGTCTTTGTCATACTGGAATTTGCCGCCGTTCATGGTCAGCTTAGCCAGCTGTCTGGTGTCAGAATAAAAGGTGGGCAGATACAGGGCTCCGCTGGTATCTTCGGTTTTCACCAGATACGTCAGCACTCCCTTGGAGGCCGTGCCAGCCAAAGGTTTTTTAGCTGTCATGGAAACGGACTGAACGGAAGGATGGCTCACTTTCAGCACATCATTTTCCCCATCCTTTGTCGCGCCCACTGATGTGGTGGCCTCCACGTTGGATGTACTCCAGCCCTCAGGAAGGCCGCCTTCTTCCACACCGGTAAAATCCTCTTCATAGGCGATGCCCTCGTTGGGCACTTCCTCCGAATCGTCCAGCAATTCATCCGGTACCATCGGCTCGTGGTCATAGTCGGTCAGCTTCCAATTATCCAAATAATATGTATTGCTGGTATCCTTATACACTCCAAAACCGATCATATCTGCAGCTGCCGCCTTGTAGGCCGGTTCCTGGGTCAGCACCTGCTGGCCATTGATGAAAAGATCATACACGGCTGCATCATTGTCATAGACTATTTTTATGGTATACCACTTCATCGGCTCAAAGGGCACACCCAGATCCACAGCGCCGCTGCCAGTGGGCTGATATTTGAACTGTCCTCCAGCCGAAGAACTCCCATTCATCTGCAGCTTGATGATCTCACTGGTCCCACCAAAAAAAGTGGGCAGGTACATGGCGCCCGATGTATTATTGGCTGCCGCCACACTGTAAGACAGATATAATTTGCCGCTGTATGTTTGTCCCAGAGACCGGCGCAGAGTCATGCTGGTGTCATTGCCTTCCTGGGTCACAGTCAGAACATCATTATCTCCATTGTGTTCCACGGCAACCTGGGCACTTCCCTGATTTTTCACTGTCCAGCCCGAATCCAGTGCTGCATCACCGGTGAAATCCTCAGCATAGATCACATCCGGCTGCGGAAGAACGAGACTGGGCAGTTCCTGCATCTTTGGCAGCTCAGTCCCCTTTGTCACCATAATATCATCTATAAACCATTTTCCATCATTTTTCCTATATGTGGACATGGCAATGCGGTTTACCTCCAGGGATTCCCCGTTTTCACCGGTCTTCACCGCCTGTCCCTCAAAAATTTTATCTCCGTTCAAATACAAATCCATGGTATGGCTGTCGGCATGATAGACCTGTTGTACCTGGTACCATTCCATAGCCTCATATTTTGGGGACTCCACATACGTCAGCTGTCCTCCGTTGGGCTTATAGGAAATATTGCCCGAATAGTTAAAGGCAATCTCCATAAGACGTGCGGATCCTGAATAAAAGGTGGGCAAATACAGCGCCCCGCTGGTGATTTCCTCTGCCGCCACCTGGCAGGACAGCACCAGATCTCCCGTCTGTCCGTCCAATTCATGGATCACTTCCAAATTCTTGGAAGACACACTGTCTGCTGTCTGCTCAATTTTCAGCAGTTGGTTGCCATTTCGGCTCTGCAGCTCTGCCAGAGTATACTCTGTGCCGTTGGATACGGTCCAGCCATCCAGAGCATCTGCGGACTCAAAGTCTTCTTCAAATACCACTGGATTCTCCTGCGGCGCTTCCTGAGCACGGACCGATACATTGGCCGCAATCCCAGAAGCTGCCAATAAGACAGCCATGGCAGCTGCCAGCCATCGTTTCTTCTTCATAATATCCTCCTTTCATGTAAACCGGCTTCTCTGACCCCCGCAGCAGTACCACATGGAATCGCTGAGTGTTCCAATACCCTGAATGATTTTTAATATCTGACAACGGGAATCTTATCTTTAGTATACCGGAGATTTGAATGGAGATTCCAGTCACGTTTTATGACATCCCGCATCTGTTTGTGACGACTTTCGGACATCGATAAAAAATAGGGATTGTTTTCTGAATTGTAATGCCTTGACAGCCCATATTTCTAAGACATATAATTTTCCTACAGTCTTACCCAACCGGGAAACCCCTTAGGAAATTGCGAAACGCATCAAGAAGGAATTACAGGGCTTTCAGAGTTTTGCAAACGCCTACCTATTTGCGCTTGAAAGAGGTGATTCGTATGAACAAAAATAACCATTTCCTTGCCGTTGGACGCATAGGACAGCTTTTCCTTCTTCTGTCCATCTTAATGGTTTTGACCATTTTCGCGCCATCTGTCCAGGCAGAGAATACGTACGGAACTGATGCCTATTATTATATGAAGTATCTCAACGATACCTACCCTGACCGGGAGCAGGGATCTGAGGGGAATCGGCAGGCAGGACTCTGGATCCAGTCCCAACTGCAGTCCATGGGATATCAGGTGGAACAGCTGGTGTTTGAACAGGACGGCATCACCTTCCGCAATTACATCGCCCAAAAGCCCGGCACTTCTGCCCAAACTGTTTATATCGGCTCCCATTATGACAACGTTCCCGGAGCCAGCCGGGGGGCTGAGGACAATGGAACCGGCGTGGGGGTAAATCTGGAGTTGGCAAGGCGGTTCTCCCAGATCCCTACCCAGGTGACGCTGAATTTCTGCTTCTTCGATGGCGAAGAGTCCCCCACCAGTCTTGCCGGTTCCTGTAACTATGCCAATCTTCACGTGGACACTTCCACTGCACTTTTATATATCAATCTGGACAGTGTGGGGGCCGGCGACACCCTGTATGCCTACGGCGGCGACTACGTGGATGGAACTCTGGTGCGGGACTGGGGCTACAATATGGCTCAGGCCATTGCCTCCCGCCTTAATATCCCGTTATCTTCCATGCCGGAAGGCGTCACTCCCTATCCCTCCCCCACCCGAACAGAGGCCTCGGATCAGTATTATTTCAACCAACAGGGCATTCCCTATGTCTATTTTGAAGCCAACGCCTGGCTTCAAACCGATAGAACCATGGGAAACCCAGAAAAACCATACTTTTATAATTCTGTCAATCCTGCCTTTGCCTCCACCGGCGGACAGATCATCCATACTGCTTTCGACGATCTTTCCATACTGGAGAAGATCCTCCCCGGGATCATGGAAACCCACATGGCACAGACATCCCAGATCGTCAGTCAAATGCTGACCCAACTCACACCGGACTCCCCGGCAGCATATGACGCCCCTTGGCAGACTTCTGATATCTCCGGCAGCGATACCTCAGATCCCGATGCCGCCGCCCTCCCACAGACAGAAAGCGCCAACGCCGATTCGACCTCCCGCCCCGCCCCTTCTGCGGCGGAAATCCTCACCTCGTTGGCCGCTTCCCAAGCCTCTGCGGAAAACAATACTGCTTCCACCTCCACGGCTTCATCCGCCAATGCCGAATCCGATACGGACAGCAGCACCATGCCTACGGATGCTTCCGACAGCAACCGGGAATCCTCTGCATCCGCCTGGGCGGCAGGGGCCGCGGCGGTGCTCCTGGCAGTAGGCGCCGCCATCCTATACCGCAATATCAGACACAGAAAGTAATCTCACGATTCGCCCCGTCGATGCCGAATCAGAAAATACAACATGGCGCCAAAGGCCAGGAACGCCATCCCCAGGCAGGGAAAATATATGGCTCCCGGCAGCTGTCCGCAGGCTGGATGACTGAGTATGCAAAGCAAAATGCTGACTGCCAGTGCTGCCAGACAAACAATACCCAAAAAAAGATTCCGGTCCGCCTGTGCCTCCACTTTATTTTCCCACGACTGCCGTCTTTCCAGCTCACGCAGCAGTTCTTCCTCCCCTTCATACCCCTTCATCAGAAGGATGGTGCGCTGCATGCGCCGCCCATCACGATCCCGCACCTGGCAAACCAGTGCATAGTGGCGGGCATGTTCC
This sequence comes from uncultured Lachnospiraceae bacterium, assembly GCA_904420225.1. Classification (GTDB taxonomy): domain Bacteria; phylum Bacillota; class Clostridia; order Lachnospirales; family Lachnospiraceae; genus Fimimorpha. The sequence continues at coordinate 3,192 of CAJFUP010000108.1, read as the reverse complement.
CGTATCCCATTCACGTTACAGATCTCCAGCGCCTGGTCAGGCACCGACTTCCAATCCTCCAACTGCTCTCTCACCCTGGCCAGGCATCTCTGAATCGATGCGGCTGTTTCCAGATATCCCAAGAGTCCACGGTGCCATCCCACCCATTGGCGGACGTCTGCCACATACAGCCGATCCTCCTCATCCCGGCAAAATATCACCGCATCACGGTGCAAACTTCTTCCCAGACTCACGGCCATCCACAGAACCAGAACCACCGCTGCCGCACAGGCCGCCAGTGAAATCAGTTCTTTATTTCTCTCTGCGGAAATTGTCAAAGCCGCAACTCCCACCACCAAAATAAACGCCGCGATTCCAATCCCTGCAATACCGACCACAGCCCGCGCTGTAAACCCACCCACACCCCTTTTCTGCTCAGTTGGTGGGGACATCCATATCTTCATACTCCTGTTCTCCTTTCGCTCTCCCCGCTGCTGTTTTCATGGTAGCATGCCGCCCTATCCCTGTCAATCTTCAACGCCACACAGCGAAATGCCCATGAAACATCTTTTCTTTTTCCTCGTACTGTGCTATACTTTTTCGTGCATTTATACAATCGGTGTCCACTGCCTCACCGATTCTCTGGATCTCCCTGGGGCAGGCGGCGCCGGACTGGTTCGCGAACTTCCCAGTATAAAAAACCAAGTATCTCGCGGCGACCGCGTCCCCATCCCCCAAGTCATCCGGGGAGTTTGACCGCGTCCGCCAGAAAAAAGAAAAGGAGATTGGAGAATGAATGCAAGAAATGTGATCATTGACTGTGATCCCGGCATCGATGACGCGCTGGCCCTCATGCTGGCCCTGTCCTCGCCGGAGCTGAATGTGCTGGGCATCACCATTGTCTGCGGCAATGTATCCACAGACAAAGGAGCGAAGAATGCCCTCAAAATTTTGGACTGGATGGACCGCACAGACATTCCCGTCTATCTGGGAGAAACTGCCCCGCTGTATCGGGATTATGTGGACGCCGAGGACACCCACGGAACCGACGGCCTGGGGGAGTCGGGCTATACCGTACCTGTCGGCACTGCGCCCCAAAAAAATGCGGTTTCTTTTCTGGCACAATCCCTTCAGCGGGCCGCCGCCGCATCTAAGCCCATTTCCATCATCGCCCTGGGGCCGCTGACGAATCTGGCGCGGCTGATCCAAACAGCTCCGGAAAGCCTGGCCGGTCTGGACGAGCTGGTATCCATGGGCGGCAATTACAAAAGCCACGGCAACTGCTCCCCGGTGGCGGAATACAATTACTGGTGCGATCCCCACGGCGCGCAGGCGGTCTACGAGGCGTTTGCCTCCCATCCTCTGCTTTCCGGCAAACAAATCCATATGGTGGGATTGGATGTGACGCGGCGTATTGTCTTGACTCCCAATATCCTGGAGTACATGGCCCGCCTCTCTCCCCGCATGGGAGAATTGGTCGCACGGATCACCCGCTTTTACATGGATTTTCACTGGAAACAGGAGGGCATCATCGGCTGTGTCATCAATGATCCCCTGGCGGTGGCCTACTTCCTGGACCGCGACCTGTGCCATGGCTTCTCCGCTCATACTGCAGTGGAGACAGAGGGCATCTGTATGGGACAGACTGTGGTGGATACATTTGATTTTTGGAATAAGAAGAAAAACTGTATGGTACTCACACAAACGGATCCCCTCCGGTTCATGGCGTTTTTCCTGGGCCGCTTGTGCCGCAGAGAACCTGAGGAGCTGATTCCTCTCCTGCGGCAAATCATGGTTTTAATGGAGACTGACGGAAAGGAGGCGCTGTGATGAAGCGTTTTCCTGTAGCGCAGATCTGTGTCCTGGCTCTGGCAGCTGTGATGAATTTGGTGGGCGGCAATATCGCACTGCTCCTTCGCCTTCCCATTTATCTGGATTCTCTAGGCACCGTCCTGGCAGCGGCGCTGTTTGGCCCTCTATGGGGCATGGTTCCCGGCGTTGCCAGCGGCGTCATCGGCGGATGCATCAGCGATCCCTATGCGTTTTACTATATTCCCGTACAGATGGTGCTGGGCCTGCTGGCAGGGCTGCTGTTTTGGCGGTTTCCCCTGGGAAAAAAGAGACGGCCGGGAATGCTTTTCCTGGGTTCGGCCTTCCTCTCCCTGCCGGGAACGCTGGTCAGCTCCGCTATCACGGCCTTTCTCTTTGGGGGAATCACCTCCTCCGGTTCCACGGTCCTGGTTCAGCTGCTGTACGGCATGGGCATGGATTTGACTGCCAGCGTCTTTTTGGTTCAGGCGGCCACCGACTATATTGATCGCACTGTGGTGCTGCTGGCAGCGGTTCTTTTATACCGCGCCCTGCCCGCTGCGCTGAAAGCTCGGCTGGCGGCTAAGACCATCCGCACCAAATCACAGAAAGGAGACCGCCATGGAACGCTATAATCGGATTGCCAATAAAAATCAGCGGGAGATCGTCCTCCTGCAATCCTTTCCCTGCGCCTGGGGGAAATGCCGCTTCTGTGATTATACGGATGACAACAGCCGGGATAAAGAAGCCATGCTGGCCCTCAATTCTCGGGTACTCTCCCGTGTCACCGGCGAATTCGGTGTTCTGGAGGTCATCAATTCCGGAAGCTGCTTTGAACTGCCAGAAGAGACACTGGCCCTGATCCGCCGTATCATCCGGGAAAAACAGATCCGGCGTCTGTTTTTCGAGGCCCATTGGATGTATCGGCACCGTCTTCAGGAAATGAGAGATTATATGGGCATTCCCATTATTTTCAAGATCGGCGTAGAAACGTTTAACGAGACCTTCCGGGAACAGTATTTGAATAAACACGCCGATTTCCATTCCCCGGAAGAAGTGCGGCGCTATTTTGATTCCCCCTGTCTGATGGTGGGCATCAAAGGGCAGACCAAAGAAATGATTGATTATGATATGAAAATGCTGAAGCAATACTTTCCCATGGGGACCGTCAATGTATTCACCGACAACAGCACCGATGTGAAACGGGATCCCCAGTTGGTGGACTGGTTCATGAAGAAATATGCCCATCTGCTGGAAGATCCCACAGTGGAAGTTTTGTATGAGAAGACGGATTTTGGAGTCGGGGACTAAAAAGAAGTAATCGGTAGATAGGACGTACCTTGTAATCCCTTACGGCTTATGCGACAATACTTGCAAAGCAATACGGCTCTTTGACAATGATAT
>CAJFUP010000107.1 GCA_904420225.1 uncultured Lachnospiraceae bacterium | reverse complement strand
TATGAAACAGATGGAGAAGAGTTGGAAGAATACCTGTATAAAGGACTAATGGCCGGTCTCAACGATCCGTATTCCGGATACTATACAAAAGAAGAATTTGAGAGTCTCATGGAGGAGACGCAGGGAGTATTTTGCGGTATCGGTGTACAAGCCATGCAGAGTTATGACACCATGGAAGCTTCCATTGTGCAGGTATATAAGGGATCCCCGGCAGAAGAGGCCGGTGTCCAAAAAGGGGATATCATCAAGGAAGTGGACGGAGAGAATGTGGAGAGCCAAAATCTGGACGACATTGTTTCCAAGATTAAAGGGGAAGAGGGAACTGTGGTGCATATTCGCTTTTACCGCCCGGAGACAGGCGCATATTTGGAGATGGATCTGGAGAGGCGCCAGGTGGAAGTGGATACTGTCACCAGCCATATGCTGGATGATGAGATAGGCTATTTGAAGATTACCAATTTTGATGATGTCACTAAAGGACAATTTGAGCAGGCCATGGGAGAGCTGGAGAGCCAGGGAATGGAAGGTTTGATTTTGGATGTCCGGGATAATCCCGGCGGCCTGGTGGACTGTGTGGTGGAAATTGCGGATCAGCTGTTGCCGGAAGGGACGATTGTATATACTGAGGATAAGAATGGCCAGGGGGAAACGTATGAATCGGATCAGGAACGCCAGTTTACAAAGCCGCTGGCGGTTTTGATCAATGGAAGCAGCGCCAGCGCCTCAGAAATTCTGGCGGGAGCCGTCAAGGCATATGGGACAGGGACATTGGTGGGAACGCAGACATTTGGAAAGGGAATTGTGCAGAATATCATACCACTGAAGGATGGAAGCGCCGTGAAAATGACAGTTTCCCGCTATTTTACCCCGGACGGTATTTGTATTCACGGAGAGGGAATCGCTCCCGATGTGGAGGTGGAACTGCCCGCCGCATTGCAGGATGAGACGGAAATACCGGAGGAAGAGGATGTACAGCTCCAGGAGGCGCTGCATGTCGTCAGGGAAAAGATGGAGAAGGAATAATACAGAAGGGGAAGAAAGGATGTTTTCGAGAAATGATCTGATCAAGTTAATGATTCCGCTGATTGTGGAACAAATTTTAGCCGTCCTGGTGGGTATGGCGGATGTGGTGATGGTGGCCTCTGTGGGGGAGGCCGCGGTGTCAGGTGTATCCTTGGTGGATTCCATCAACATTTTGCTGATTCAGCTGCTTTCTGCCATGGCCACAGGAGGAGCCGTGGTGGCGGCCCAGTATTTGGGAAATAAAGACGAGACGCATGCCTGTATGGCTGCCAACCAGTTGCTGTTATTCAACACAGTATTTTCTTTGGCGGTTATGGCCATTGTTTTGATATTCAATAAAGGGATGCTGCGTCTGATTTTTGGCTCCATAGCTGACGATGTTATGTATAATGCGGAAGTCTATTTCCAGATAACGGCGCTGTCTTTTCCGTTTTTGGCTGTGTACAATTCCTGTGCAGCATTGTATCGGTCCATGGGAAATTCGAAGATTTCCATGTACACCTCTCTGGTCATGAACGGGATCAACATTGCGGGAAATGCGCTGTGCGTGTTTGGACTTGGCATGGGAGTAGAGGGAGTCGCTTATCCCACGCTGGTTTCCAGAACCGTGGCAGCTCTGATTATTTTGTGGCTGGTCAGAAACCCCCAAAATAAAATTCATGTGGATTCCAGGCTGCGTCTGGGATTTCATCCACGAATGATTCGGAGGATTTTAAAAATTGGCGTGCCCAATGGATTGGAAAACAGTATGTTTCAATTCGGAAAACTTATGATACAAAGTTTGGTATCTACCCTGGGCACGTCTTCCATAGCCGCGTTTGCTGTGGCATCCAATATTGTCACCATTGAATATTTGCCTGGAAACGCTCTCGGACTAGGCTTGATCACCGTGGTTGGGCAATGCGTGGGAGCAGGGGAATTTCAGCAGGCGGAGGAATACACAAAGAAGATCATTAAGGTTAATTACATAATTTTGGCTGTGGTAGCCACCGGGCTTGCGTTCCTGAGTACTCCTGTGGCAGGAATTTATAATCTATCTCCGGAAGCCTCCAACTTGGCGGTATCCATGATCGTGGTTCACAGTATTGCTATGCTGATTTGGCCCACATCTTTTACACTGCCCAATGCCCTGCGGGCCGCTTCAGATGTGAAGTTTACCATGGTAATTTCTGTATTTTCCATGTGGGCATTCCGCATTGGTTTTTCCTACCTTTTCATACTGGGCTTTAAAATGAATATCATGGGAATCTGGTTTGCCATGTTTGTGGATTGGCTGTTTCGTGACGCATGTTTTATT
>CAJFUP010000106.1 GCA_904420225.1 uncultured Lachnospiraceae bacterium | reverse complement strand
GATCGGAAGATCCAGCGGCTGGAAGGGATCACGGACATGGTACTGGTGGAAAATTTCCAGGCGGCCAAGCAGGCGGTTCAGTATCTCATTGACAGGGGGCACACAAACATTGGCCTGCTCATCGGCTCCAGGGAGACCTATACTTCCAGGCGAAGGATGGACGGATATCGGGAGGCCCTCCGGGAAAATGGCATTGCGGTGCGGGAGGAATGGATTGAGACGGCAGACTTCACCGTCCAGGGGGGATATGAAAGCACGATCCGTCTCCTGAAAGGTGAGGAACCCATTACGGCTTTGTTTGCCACCAATTATGAGATGACTCTGGGAGCGCTGCTGGCCCTCAATGAGAGGGGCATCTCCATTCCAGAGCAGATTTCCCTCATTGGGTTTGATAATCCCGACTTGGCCAAGGCCATGCGTCCCAAACTAACCATTGTTACCCAGCCCATCGATGCCATTGGCCGCAGCGCCGCCGATATGCTGCTGGAGCGCATGGAGGAGAGGGAAACGGGAAGGGGCCGAACCGTGGTGCTGCAGGCGAGATTGGAGGAAGGGGCCTCCGTCTCTGTACGGCCGAGATCGGGGAAAAGCTGACAGGCGCCAGGACTAGGACAACGGATGCGCCGTATGCGCAGGTAAGAGAGCGATCCAGAGGCGACAGCAGCGATACGCGGCGGCCACCTCATGACATCGATAGATTGATGCCGCGGCATAAGCGGCGGAAGGAGAGGTAATTATCATGAAAGAAACAGTAATGCAGTTTGGAGAGGGCGGATTTCTTCGGGGATTTGTGGACTACTTTTTCCACAAACTCGCGGAAAAAGGGCTCTATGACGGAAAAATCGTCATTGTTCAGCCGCTTCCCACAGGGATGATTGATATGCTCAACGCCCAGGACTGCCGGTACAATCTGTTCCTCCGGGGCATCCAGGATGGGGAAGTGGTCAATGAGAGAACGGAGATCACATCCATTTCCAGATGCATCAATCCCTATTCGGATTTTGACGTCTATATGGCGCTGGCAGAAAATCCGGATCTGCGGGTCATCGTGTCCAACACCACAGAGGCGGGAATCGAGTACCTGGGAACCGAGTCCATGGATGACCGTCCAGCCAAATCCTATCCGGCCAAGCTGACTCAGTTTTTGTATAAGAGGTTCCAGCTGGGACTCAAAGGCTTCATTCTGCTTCCCTGTGAGCTCATTGACCACAATGCCGACACGCTGAAGGAGTGTATCTTCAAATACGCAGATCTGTGGAATCTGGGCCAGGAATTCAAGGATTGGCTGGAAAAGGAGAATGACTTCTGCAATACCCTGGTGGACCGCATCGTTACCGGCTATCCCAGAGAGGAAGCAGCCCAGCTGGAGAAGGTCATTGGCCATCCGGATAAGATGATCGATACCGCTGAAATTTTCCATTTGTGGGTGATTGAGGGACATCATGAAGATGAACTGCCTTTCAACAAAGCGGGATACCATATTGTATGGACGGATGACGCCTCTCCCTATAAAAAGAGAAAAGTCCGCATCTTAAACGGAGGCCACACGTCCATGGTGCTGGGAGCCTATCTCTATGGACTGGAGACAGTGGGCGAGTGTATGAAGGATGAGACCGTCAGCGGATTCCTGAAACACTGTATCTTTGAAGAGATCGTTCCGACTCTGGGCAATACCGAGACAGACATCCAGTTTGGCAAAGCTGTGCTGGAGCGGTTCTCCAATCCCTATATCCGCCACATGCTGTTATCCATTGCCCTGAATTCTGTCAGCAAATTTGAGGTGCGCGTACTTCCCACCATCCTGGAGCATAAAGAGAAGTTTGGCACATATCCTGAGGGCCTGGTAATGTCCATGGCCGCTCTCATCGCTTTCTACCGCACAGATAAAGCCAACGACGGGCAGGAGATCATGGCATTTATGAAGACCGCTTCTGTGGAAGAGATCCTCAAGAGAGAGGATTACTGGCATGCTGATCTGACAGAGATGATTCCCATGGTGGAAAAGTACTATGACATCATTGAAAAGGATGGCATGAAAGCAGCGTATGCCGCAGTGCTGGGCAAATAAGAAGCGGGAAAATGGAGATTGGGAAAATGAAGCAATATATAAAGATCAATCCGGGAGATAATGTATGTGTAGCTTTGGCTCCCATTGCCAAGGGAACCGTACTGGATCTGGGTGGTGAAACGGTGACAGCGCTGGAGGAGATTCCACAGGGCCATAAAATCGCCCTCTGCGATATTCCCCAGGGCGGACAGGTCATGAAATATGGCTGCCGCATCGGATTTGCCTCCCAGGAGATCAAAAAGGGCCAGTGGATTCACACCCACAATGTGAAAACGGGTTTGGGAGATCTGCTGGACTATACGTATGAGCCGGAGGGAAAAGAATTGGAAGAAAAACCCCACGCGTATTTCCAAGGATTTCGCCGTCCCGACGGCAAGGTGGGCGTGCGCAATGAAATCTGGATTATTCCCACAGTGGGGTGTGTCAATTCCATTGCCTCGGCTCTGGAAAAACAAGCGGCCCATCTGGTTCAGGGAACTGTGGAGGCAGTGGCGGCGTTTCCCCATCCCTACGGCTGTTCCCAGATGGGAGACGATCAGGAAAACACCAGAAAAGCCCTGGCCGCTCTCATCGGCCATCCCAATGCGGGAGGCGTCCTGGTGTTGGGTCTGGGCTGCGAAAACAGCAATATCCCTGTGCTGAAGGAGTATCTGGGGGATGTGGATGAAAACCGGGTGAAGTTTTTGGTGTGCCAGGAATCCCAGGATGAGATGGGGGATGCCATGAAGCTTCTGGAAGAGCTGGCGGACTACGCGGGGCAGTTTAAGAGAGAGCCCATTGACGCCGATCAGCTGATCATCGGCATGAAGTGCGGAGGTTCCGACGGGCTTTCCGGCATCACGGCCAACCCGGTGGTGGGCGGTTTTTCTGATGCCCTCATTGCCAGAGGCGGCACCACCATTCTGACGGAAGTGCCGGAAATGTTCGGTGCGGAGACGCTGCTTATGAATCGGTGCGCCAATGAGGAGCTGTTTCATAAAACAGTGGATTTGATCAATAACTTTAAGACATACTTTAAGCGCCACAATCAGACCATCTATGAGAACCCCTCACCAGGCAATAAAAAAGGCGGCATTTCCACGCTGGAGGATAAGTCCCTGGGATGTACGCAGAAATCAGGCAGCGCCCTGGTAAAGGGAGTGCTGGAATATGCCCAGCCGGTGAAGACCCGGGGACTGAATCTGTTGAGCGCCCCCGGCAATGATCTGGTGGCGGCCACGGCCCTGGCCCTATCCGGCGCCCATATGGTGCTGTTTACCACGGGAAGGGGAACGCCGTTTGCCTCTCCGGTGCCCACGGTGAAGATATCCAGCAATACGGATTTGGCTGGGAGAAAGAATAATTGGATTGACTTCAATGCCGGAAAGCTGGTGAAGCCGGAGACGCCGAGGGATGAGCTGCCTTCCATGGAGGAGCTGGCAGAGGAATTGTTTTCCTATGTGTTGGAGGTGGCTTCCGGGAAAAAGGTTAAATCAGAGGAAGCGGGATTCCATGATATGGCCATTTTTAAGCAGGGGGTTACGCTTTAAGGAGATCGCTTATTGGAAATCGCAGCGGATACTAAGATTTTACGGCGCCCTGTCGGGCTGGTAAAATCAAGTACCGGCGGTTTCCAGAACCCTCCTAGAGATTGTTTTGCCCCCTCCAGCCTGAAAGTTCTGGAGCCAGGTGATGGAATGATTTATGATAATAGAAAGGAGAATGGGTTATTTATGAAGCGTTTTATGGGTAAAAATTTTCTTCTGACAACGGAGACAGCAAAGCATTTGTATCATGATGTGGCGGCAGATATGCCGATTATTGATTATCACTGCCATATCAGTCCTCAGGAAATTTATGAGGACAGGAAGTTTGACAATATTACGCAGGTTTGGCTGGGAGGGGACCATTATAAGTGGCGCCAGATGCGCTCCAACGGCGTGGATGAGCGCTACATTACTGGGGATGCCAGCGACCGGGAAAAGTTTCAGAAATGGGCGGAGACGCTGGAAAAGGCCATCGGCAATCCGCTGTACCATTGGAGCCATCTGGAGCTGCAGCGCTACTTTGGCTATGAGGGCGCTTTAAGCGGCGATACGGCAGAGGAAGTGTGGAATTTGTGCAATGAAGCGCTGCATCAGGCTTCCATGAGTGTCCGCAGCATCATTAAGAGATCCAATGTGAAAGTCATCGGTACTACGGATGATCCAGCGGATACACTGGAATGGCACAAAAAGCTGGCAGAGGATCCCACTTTTGATGTGAAGGTGGTTCCGTCCTGGAGGCCGGATAAATCCATCAATATCAATAAGCCGGACTTCATGGATTATATGAAGAAGCTGTCTGACGCCAGCGGTATTTCTATCAACAGTGTGGCGGATCTGAAAGAGGCGCTGAAAAACAGAATGAATCTCTTCCAGGAGCTGGGATGCCGCGCGTCTGACCATGGCATCGATTATGTCATGTATGAACCGGCGGGAGAGGCTGCCATTGAGGCCATCTTTGCCAAGAAGGCGTCAGGGCAGGAGCTGACAGACAAAGAGGTGGCGCAGTATAAGACCAATATCCTGCTGTTCTTGGGCAGAGAGTACCATCGTCTGGACTGGGCAATGCAGCTGCACTTCAGCTGTAAGCGCGACAATAACAGCAGGATGTACAAAGCGCTGGGACCGGATACGGGATACGACTGCATCAGCAATTACGCCCCGGCCGATCAGCTGGCCGATTTCCTGGACGCCCTGTCCGTCACCGATCAGCTGCCCAAGACCATCATCTATTCTTTGAATCCCTCTGACAATGCCGTCATCGGCAGCATCATCGGATGCTTCCAGGACGCTTCCGCCGTGGGCAAGATTCAGCAGGGCTCTGCGTGGTGGTTCAACGATCACAAGCTGGGCATGACGGCACAGCTGACCAGCCTGGCCAATTTGGGACTTCTGGGAAATTTCATCGGCATGCTGACAGACTCCAGAAGCTTTTTGTCCTACACCAGACACGAGTATTTCCGGAGAATCCTCTGCGATCTCATCGGCGGCTGGGTGGAAAACGGAGAATATCCGGACGACGAGAGGGCGCTGCGCGATATCGTGGAAGGCATCTGCTACAAGAACGCCAAGAGATACTTCGGATTCTAACCGGGCCAGGGAGATGGGAGCCCCGGCTCTGGGGCTCCCGGCCTCATGCGGAGAACTGGGCGTACTTTTTGGGCGAGATGCCCACGGCGCGGGTGAAGGATTTGAGGAAATTGCTGTAGTCATTGAAGCCGGACTTCTCACAAGCCTCCCCCACGGTGTAGCCCTCGGCCAGGAGAATCTTGGCAATGGTGATGCGCTTGGCGGTGATGTACTTGTTGATGGTGGTTCCGGTGTTGGCCTTGAAAATCCGGCACAGATAGGAAGCGCTGAGATAAAAGTGGGCGGACAAATCCTCGATGGTCAGCGGCTCGTGGATATTTTGGTTGATATAGGTGAGAATATCGTCCACCTGCTGATGCTTGGAGGGCGACTCCTCTGTCTTGTAGACCGGCAGTTCTTCCGCATGGTTTTCGTGGGCTTTTCGATAAAAAATGCGGTTTAAAAATACCATGAGTTCCATAAACGAGGCCCGCTCCACCAGATCACTGCCAAAGCCGCTGGCGCTGAGAATCTTATGTATATGGTAGAGAAAACGCTTCTGCTGCTCAGGGTTTAGGGATAATTTGTGGCCGATTTGATCCCGGCAGGAGAAGCAGTAATTCAAATCCGTGGCCGCCGAAGAGAGATTTTTGAGAAACACTGGAGAGATGGACAGGACAATGCGTTCATGGACTTGGCTGTCAATCTTGCTCAGATGGTGGCTCTCAAACTGGTTGATGAAAAAGATATCGCCGTCCTGTATGGAATAGGAACGGTTATCAATCAAAAACTGCTTTCCGCCGCAGACGGAGTAGTAGATCTCATAGCAGTCGTGGATATGCATGCTCATGGGCTTGTCATCGTTATACAAATGGGATACGGAAAAATACTGTTGGGAAATGCAGGCGTCAATGGCTGCCTGGCAGGAACTATACTCTTTCATGGGACGTTTCCCACCTTTCTTTTTTATTTTTCATGCGGGCTGACATATATGGCCCCATGGCTCTGGTATCTGAGGCATATTATAGCGGATAAGTTCAGGATTTGCAAGTTTTGGAACAAAGAAAGACAAGAAATAGAATTCTTTATATGATATGATACTGTCATACGGTAATGGACAAGCTCCAGAGGCTCTGTTCTGGATGGGCAGGATCCTTTGAAAAAATTCCGTTGCCAAATCATAATAGGAGGAGAATAGAAGATGAGTGTAAATTTTTCACTGGAAGGTAAAGTCGCTTTAGTAACCGGCGCATCCTATGGAATCGGTTTCGCCATCGCTTCCGCGTACGCTGAGGCAGGCGCCACCATCGTGTTCAACGATATCAAGCAGGAACTGGTGGACAAGGGTATTGCCGCCTATGCGGAAAAAGGCATCAAAGCACACGGCTATGTTTGCGACGTGACCAACGAAGAAGCAGTCAATGCGTTTGTCGCTCAGGTGGAGAAGGAAGTGGGCGTGATTGATATCCTGGTAAACAATGCCGGTATCATCAAGAGAATTCCCATGTGTGATATGACAGCAGCTGAGTTCAGACAGGTTATTGATATCGACCTGAACGGACCGTTCATCGTTTCCAAGGCAGTGATCCCGGGTATGATTAAGAAGGGTCACGGAAAGATCATCAACATCTGCTCCATGATGAGTGAGCTGGGCCGTGAGACCGTATCCGCATACGCTGCAG
>CAJFUP010000105.1 GCA_904420225.1 uncultured Lachnospiraceae bacterium | reverse complement strand
CTGATGCGTCTGCCATTCCGCCACATCCGCTTTTCTTACGACAAAAGATATTCTAGCATACCTGTGACCGAATTTCAAGTCTTTTTTGAAAATTTTTTCACCATTGTTCCTGAACTGTTGCCTCTTGCACTGCTCCCAGTTGACTCTCACTCTTCCATGCGCTATCATGGTCCTAGAAAACGAAGATAAAATCCATTATGAAAGCGAGGTTTTCCCATGGAAAAGAATATTTTTATTCACGATCACCCGCTGATTCAGCACAAGATCTCTCTGCTGCGCGACAAGAACACCAGCACCAATGCGTTTCGGCATTTGGTGGAGGAGATCGCCATGCTCATGGGCTTTGAAGCGCTGCGGGATCTTCCCCTTTGTGATGTAGAGGTGGAGACTCCCATAGAAACGTGCATGACGCCCATGCTGGCGGGAAAAAAGCTGGTAATCGTACCCATACTGCGTGCCGGTCTTGGTATGGTCAATGGCCTGACTGCCCTGGTTCCCTCTGCCCGTATCGGCCATATCGGCCTGTATCGGGATGAAGAAACCCATGAACCCCACGAGTATTACTGTAAATTGCCCCATCCCATCGAGGACCGTACCATCGTCGTGCTGGATCCCATGCTGGCCACAGGCGGATCTGCCGTAGCTGCTGTGGATTTCATCAAGCAGCGGGGGGGACGCAGCATCAAGTTTATGTCCATCATTGCCGCTCCCGAGGGCGTCCGCCGTTTGACAGAAGCCCATCCAGATGTCCAGCTTTACATCGGCCATTTGGACCGCTGTCTCAACGAGGCCGCCTACATCTGTCCTGGACTGGGCGATGCAGGAGACCGAATTTTTGGAACAAAATAAATACGCTGTATGACAGAAGGAGGATTGACGATTATGCCAGCATTTTTAGATGACATTACCCCATTTTACGGCACAAAGGAGAAAAACGCGGCCGGTCAGACTCTGAAAGAGTTTCTGGCCGCTTATGACCCCCGCCGCTATGAGCAGCCCAGTGTCACGGCGGATATTCTGGTGGTCCAGCATCCCACTCCATTCACCACAGTGGAGCATGGACTGAAACTGTTGATGGTACAGCGCTCCAATCACCCCAGCATTGGAAAATGGGCCCTGCCCGGCGGGTTTGTGAACATCCGCGAGGATGTGCAGGACGCGGCAGCCCGGGAGCTTCTGGAAGAGACCGGCATCAGCGGACTGCCGCTGGAACAGCTGTGCGCCTGGGGAAACTGGAAACGGGATCCCCGGACAAGAATTATCACCGTCTCCCATCTGGCCCTGGTGGAAGAAGGCATGGCTGTCCAGGCAGGAGATGACGCCGCCGATGCCTGTTTTTTTGATCTGACCTGCGGGCTGGAGGAGCGGCGGGAAAGCCATGGGGCGCGTCAAGAGACATACCGCTTCTCTTTAACCAATGAAAAAAGAGAGGTCTCCCTCTCCTTTCTCCTCCGGGAAGACTCCCGGACAGACAGCCTGCTGCCCCAGTTTACCTACCATCTGCTGGAGAATGACGGCGTAGCCTTCGATCATCCCAGCGTCATCGGTCAGGGCATTCTATATTTAAAACGCCTGCTTACAGCCAGATCCTCTCAACCCCTCCAGCGCTGACACAGCTGTTGGAAGGACAGGCTTCCGCCAAACAAATCCAGCGCGCTGCCCACGGTGGCGTCCACCCGACCATTTCCCAGACGGTTCAGGGTCTCCATATCCTCCATGGAGCGGACGCCGCCTGCGTATGTCACGGGAATCTTACTGTACTCTCCCAGAAAGAAAGCCAGATCCTCCTGAATCCCGCTGTTTTTCCCCTCCACATCCACGGCGTGAACCAAAAACTCATCGCAGTAGTCCGCCAGACGCTCCAATAGGTCTGGCGTCACTGCCTCCCTGGTGAAGGTCTGCCAGCGGTCTGTCACCACATAATAAACCCCGTCTTTTTTGCGGCAGCTTAAATCCAAAACCAAATGCTCTCTGCCGATGGCTCTCACCAATTTTTCCAAATTGTCATAGCGGATTACGCCTCCCTGAAAGACAAAGGAGGTGACAATCACATGGGAAGCCCCCTGCTCCAAGTAAAAACAAGCATTGGTGTCCCGGATACCGCCCCCGATCTGCAGCCCTCCCGGATAAGCCTGCAGTGCCTGCAGCGCCTGGCGCTTTGTCTGCTGGAAATACGGTGAGTCAGAAGCGTTGAGAAGGATCACATGACCTCCGCGCAGTCCTTTTTCCCGATACAGGCGCGCATAATACGAAGCATCCTGTTCCGATATATAATTTTCCACCGCCTGGTCTCCCGCATCCCGCAGACTGCTGCCCACAATTTGCTTCACCTTTCCATTATGAATATCAATGCACGGGCGAAACCGCATACCTCTTCTTCCCCTTTCGTCATTACCGATCATTGAGCAATTGCGAAACTCACTTTTGGCCTATTACAAATCATAAATCTCCGCATATTTCTTCTTGAGGTACTCTGTATAATATGTGGGGTTAAAGTCCTCCCCTGTCATGTCTTTCAAGAGACGGGCCGATGGGCGGGATGCGCCGTACTGATGAATATGTCTTCCCAGATACCCGTCGATCTCTTTAAAATTGCCCTGGGCCAGAAGCGCAGGCATATCCAGATCCTGCTCCATCTGATGGTAAATCTGTGAGGCAAACGCATTTCCCAGAGCATAGGACGGGAAATAGCCAAAACTTCCCTGGGACCAGTGAATATCCTGCAGGATCCCTTCCGTATCTGTGGACGGTGTCACACCCAGATATTCTTCATACAGCTGATTCCACAGCTGGGGCAGCTGCTCCACCGGATAATCTTCCTCGAAAATCTTCTTTTCCGCCTCGTAACGCACCATGATATGTAAGCAGTACGTCAGCTCATCGGCTTCTGTGCGGATTAAGCTGGCCTGCGCTTTATTGATGGCGCGGTAAAAAGCGTCCAAAGTCACATCCCCCAGCTGTTCCGGATACATTTCCTGCAGTTTTCCGTAAATTGGCTGCCAAAATGCCCTGCTCCTGCCGATGATATTCTCAAACAAGCGGGACTGGGATTCATGCATGCCGCAGGACGCGCCTCCGCCCACCCAGGTCTGGCTCACTTCATCGGACACTCCCATTTCATAGATGCCGTGGCCTCCCTCATGGATCACAGAAAACATGGCGCTCTCCACATTTTCCGGCAGAAAATGGTTGGTAATGCGCACGTCATCGTTGTGAAAACCGATGGTGAAGGGATGGGCGCTCTCGGCGATGATTCCCCTCTCCATGTCAAATCCAATATAGTCAGCCAGAAATTGGCAGAATTCCTTCTGTTTATCCACAGGATATGTGCGATAGATCATGCTCTTGTCGATGGCGTCATTCTTTTGGCTGACCTGCTTTAAAAGCGGAACGATCTCTTTCTTCAGCTGGCCAAAGAATGCATCCAGCTGCTCCATTCCAAACCCTTTTTCATACTGATCCAAAAGGGCATCGTATTTTTTCTGCCCGTCCTTTGCCATATATCCGGCAAACTTCTTTTGGTAGGCAATGATCTCCTTCAGCACAGGACAAAAAGAAGCGAAATCATTCTCTTCCCTGGCCTTGGCCCACACAGATGTGGAACGGCTCACCAGCTCGCTGTAAGCCTGGTATTCCTCTGGGGGAATGACTTCCAACTGTCTCACGTCCTCTGTCATCTTATCCACCACCGCGCGCTCTACTTCCGTAAGATCATCGGCATCTTTCAGGCAATTCAGCAGCTCTTTGACCCTGTCATTGATCAAATTGGAAAAGTATTCCGCAGACAGGATACCGATGGTCTTTGCCGTTTTTTCCAGCGATCTGGAGCGGGCCAGGGTCTCATTATCCCAGGAAAACAGCCCCATGGCATGCATCAGTGCCACGCCTTTATCCATATACGATTTCAGTTCTTCATAATATTGGTTCATGTTTTTGTCTCTTCCTTTCTCGTTGGTTATGCCGCAACCATTTCTCCCGTCAGGCCATGACAGCAAAATTTTTCTCCCGGATGGATCCAGTGCAGCGCCTGGCATGATGTCCTCAGACAGGAAACGGCACAAAATGAAGCGATGACCTTTCATTTTGTGCCGTTTTCTGTCTACCGACGCCATTTCCATCTCCAGAGTCCGGCCTGCTTCATTTCCACATATTCCTGATACGCTTTTTCCAAAATCTGCTTTTCATTGGAAAATTTCAGCAGATGGTATGCTTCATGAAATTTGTAGTAACCGGAATCCAGGAAATATTCTTCCCTTTGCGGTTTGCTGTAATAGCTATCCGAAGCCATAAGATACCAGTGGACTTCCTTATTTACAGTTCCCTGGGGAACCCGAAACGTGTATTCACTTTTCCCGACATATTTCATGATCCAGGCTCTGACCCCTGTCTCCTCACGCACCTCGCGCAATGCCGTCTCCTCAAACTGTTCTCCCGGCTCCACTGTCCCCTTGGGCAGAACCCATCCCTCATATCTGGAACGAAAGTTCTTATAAAGGATCAGTATTTTCCCTCGGAATATCACCACACCTCCGCAGCTAATTGCTTCAGCCATAGCAAGTCCTCCTGATCGGTGTGTTTTCTGATCTGATTTGGTGCTGCGTTTAGTATACCTCTTTTGGCGGAAGGATGCAAGCCATACTTGGAGGGTATTCTGTCTGCCAATGCTTTATCTCTGTATTCACTGTCCGCCAAAATAGTAATTGAATATGCTTCCCGCCACAGGAGCCGCCACCTCGCCGCCGGAACCGCCTCCTTCGATGATGACGGTCAGGGCGATTTCTGGATCTTCCGCCGGAGCAAAGCCCGTGAACCAGGCATGCATGCCTCCTGTGGAATTGTATTGGGCAGATCCCGTCTTTCCAGCCACCTGCACGTACTGACAAGCCGCCTGATAGCCGCTTCCCTCTGCCACCACGGAAATCATATCTTCTTTCAGCACATTGGCCTCCTCCTGCGTCATCACTGTCCGATACTGGACGGGAGATGCCTTGCTGATCACTTCACCGTCGGCATTTTCCGTATGATCAATGATATACGGCGCCATCATGGTGCCGCCATTGGCCACCGCCGATGTGATCATCAGATTGTGAATGGGCGATTCCATGGTTTTCCCCTGGCCGATGGCAGACTGCATGATATCCCAGTCAGTGGATTCGCTGTCCACCACGAAGCTGCTCTTGCTATACAAAAGATCGATGGGCAGCTCCTGATTGAAACCAAATTCTTCGCACATGTCCGCCCATTTTTCTTTATCCAGGGAGAGTCCCATGGTGGCAAAGGCGCCATTGCAGGATTGGGCCAGAGCGCCTTTGAAATCCACGGTGCCGTGGGCATGCCCCTCATGGCAGGCCAGTACCAAATCCCCATACTCCATACTTCCGTCGCACTCATACGTAAAATCCTGATACGTATCGGGATTTTCTCTCATATATTCCAGAGCCGTCAGAATCTTGAATGTGGAGCCGGGCGGATACTGTCCCTGGGTGGCGCGGTTCAATAGGTTGGCGTCTTGATTCTCTTCCGATGTGAGAGCGGCCCAATCCGCATCCAGTGTATTGGGATCATATCCCGGCGTAGAAACCATGGCCAGAATCTCGCCGGTCTTGGGATTGCTCACCACAATGGCTCCCTTTCTCCCTCCCATGGCTTGGTAGCAGAACTGCTGGAGCCCCACATCCATGGTGGTATAAACATTATCCCCCACATTTTTCCTCTCCATTACCTCGTTGACCAAGCGCTCAAAAAAGCTGACATGGGAACTCAGCAAATCCAGATTCGCCAGGCTTTCAATACCGGTGAGTCCCCTGGACATGTATCCCACAGGGTGGGCGAAAACACCGCCGTAATTATATACCCGCGTCTCCGTTCCGTCCTCTTCTGTCTGCGTGTGGGCAATGGTTTCCCCGTTTCTGTCGCGGATCTCACCGCGCACCACGATATTGGCCATATTATTGATCCGGTTATTCAGAGGATTTTTGATCACCTCTTCGCTGCCAAAGGAAACAAAGTACGCGAAATATCCCGCCAGACATACAAACATCCCCACAAAGATATAGCGGATCACATACGTTTCCCAGTTGGCTTTACGCTTTGCCCTGCGCTGCTCTTTCTCTTCTAGCCTTTGCCTCTGCCTTCGCTCTTTCTCCAGCAGCGCCCGCTTTTTCCTGCTCTCTTTGTTCTCTCTTCTTTCTCTCAATTCGATCTTCCTCATTATGTCTCTTGATGTACAGTTCCTGTATGATACCAAATACAATAAACGTGGCCAATACGGAACTGCCCCCGTAGCTGACAAACGGCAGCGTTACTCCCGTGGAAGGGATCATTTTTATATCTCCGCCGATCATCAAAAATACCTGCGTTCCGTAAACCACCGCCAGTCCCAGTCCCGTCAGCTTGTAAAAGGGGATATACAGATCAATGGACACCGTTATAAACATGATCAGACAGCTCAGGCAGATCAGGATTATGCACAGGGCCACGATGCCTCCCATTTCCTCCGAGATACCGGCGAAAATGAAATCACTGTCCACCACTGGAATCAGTTTGGGGTACCCCTGGTAAAGCCCCTGCCCCATCCAGCCGCCGGTGGCGATTCCAAAAAGAGAATTACCAATCTGATTTCCCTTGCTGGAAAAAATCGGCCAGGGATCCAGCCACGCTTCCACACGGGTCTGTACATGGGAAAACAGAAAATACGCCGCCACAGCCGCACAGGCTCCCAGTCCCAGCCCTCCGGCAAAATAGAGGGGCTTTTTGGACGCCACGTACAGCATGCACAAATATGTCATGCAGTAGATAAGGGCCGCTCCCAAATCTCTGGAAAGCACCAGCACTATAATATGCGCTCCTGCCACTCCCGTGGCAAACAGGACCCGCTTGATATCCGTCCGCTCACGAAACAGTACCGCCATCAGCAAAACAAAACTGATTTTGACAAACTCAGAAGGCTGGATGGAAAAGTCACCTGGAAGCTGGATGGACAGCTTGGCTCCATACTCCACTTCTCCCAGCACCAGAACCGCCGCCAGCGCCAAAATACCCACGATTCCCACGACCATGGCCCATCTTCTGGCCGCTTTCAGCTTGGAAAACATCCTGGGGACCACCAAAGTCACAATGGCCGCGATACAGGCGAAAACAAACTGTCTGGTGACTTTTTCAAAGGACAGACGCGCCAGCATGATAAATCCAATGGCCAGAAAAAACATCATATGATTCAAAAGAATCATACTGGACTTTTTGTATATGGAACGGTACAAAAGCAGGTAAATGACAAAGAATATCACCTGCGCGGCATAAAAGATGACAAAGTCCAGACTTTTTTCATTTAAAATGATCACCAAATAGCCGGTGCCGTGCAGTAAAAAAGTCAGCACATTCTGGCGGTAATAAATCCATTTCAGCTCTTTTCTGTCCCGCTTCTGCAGTGCCGTAAAAGCGCCGATGGTATACCACACCACCAGGATAATGATAATATACTTACATACATCCGATATAATATTAACCATTCGTCACTCCACTCCCCGCCTGTAATGGCCTCTTGTGAAACCGGGGATATTCTCCTTCCCTTTCTTTCCGTCCCGGTACGTTTCCTCAAACAGCTTCAGCACAGCCGCCGTCTCTTCCCGGCTCTCCACCGTAAAATTCAGCCGACAGCAGGCCGGTCTCAGCCCCAGGATTTCTTCTGCCTCGTCCAACAGCGAAAGAGGGTTGCTGTTATAGATGGTATTGAAGCAAAAGCGGCAGTGATTCTTCACCGGCAGCCGATTACCCAGACGGTCTTTTAAGTACAGGATGCCGGGCTTTTTGTCACAGCCCTTGGCCGTGCGGCGAATACACTGGGCCGATACCATCATGGGCAGCCGCCCGTATACAATGATCTCCCCGCCGCAGCAGCCCCGCTGCCGCCATTCTCTTCCATTTTCTTCCACAGGGGCGGTATTCCTGACGCTCCCCATTTGGGTAAGCCACGCGCCTGCTTTTTTATTCCAGGAATACATCATGTGATCCATGACCAGTTCTCCCGGAACTTCCGTTTTGGCCAGCACAGCCAATTCTTCCAAAGACCGAACCAGCCAGCCATCAAATCCGGCGCGCAAAATGGCAGTCCCATTCTTTTCCATATCGCTTTTGGCTTCCTGGCGAAATATCTGGGGAAGAGCCAGGAAGCACTGCTTTCCCCGCCTGTGAACTTCATGGACCAATCTCTTATATTGTTCCGCCTCCGCGGCCATGGTATCCAGGTATATGATATCCACCTGACTATCCATTGCCGCCTCCAGCTGCGGTAAAGTTTCCACACATGCCGCCAGTTTCACCGCATTTTCCCCTTGGAAACACGGTTCCAATTCCGCCTCCGTCCGCATCCCCGGCCGCCTGCGGTACTGCGCGGCAATGGCCTCTTCCAGCTGTCTCAATCCCTCCCGGCGCAGATCATTTAACTGCACCACCGGCATAAAAATGCCATCCTCCACTTCTATGTCCAGATGCTCCCATTCAAATGGCGTACCGCCAGTCTTTCGCATCTGCTTTTCCACGCTTTCCCGCGACAGGGGCTGCCGCAGCGCCTCTGTCGGTATCTGTCCCTGGACACAGACGGTTGCTCCGCCCATGGACACCGTCATTTTAGCAGGCAAATGTTGTGAAATTCTTACATTTCCATTGATTTTCTCTTTCAGTTCCGTATTCAAAAACTGGGCGCGGATGGCATCCGTCAGCTCCTGTGCCGTCGATCGAAAATCCGGCTTCCCCAATGTCAGCATTTCTTTCCCGTTATGCCTCTTATAATAACCGTCGGTGAATCCCTTGCGATTGAATAACTGGTATAGAATCTGCTGATCTTCTCCACTGACCCGATATCCTTCTTTTCCATGGAGTAAGTACTGGTCCAAATATTTGCGGTATACCGCCACCACTCCGGCAGTATACTCCGGCTTCTTCATCCTTCCCTCGATCTTTAAGGAACAGACGCCGGCTTCTATGATTTCCGGCAGCATGGCAATGGTGTTTAAATCTTTGGGGCTCAGCACAAAGCCGTCCCCCACTCCCCTCAGCCGTTTATCCTGGTCATAGACCTGATACGCCATACGGCAGGGCTGAGCGCACCGCCCTCGGTTTCCGCTTCTGCCTCCGGCTATACTGCTGAACAGACATTGACCGGAATAACAATAGCACAAAGCCCCGTGGACAAAGCTTTCAATTTCCATATCCACCTGACTGTGGATGGCCCGAATTTCTTCCAGAGAGAGCTCCCTGGCCGTCACCACCCTGGCAGCGCCCATACGCTTGAGCAAATCCGCCCCGGCAGGCCCCGTCACTGTCATCTGAGTGCTGGCATGGATGGGCAGGTCCGGAAACCACTCCCGAATCCTAAGAAAAGCCCCCATATCCTGCACAATGACAGCGTCCAATCCCTCCTGATAGAAAGGATTCAGATAGTCAAACAGTTCTTCCTCCAGTTCCTTTTCTTTCATCAGCGTATTGACTGTGAGATACAGCCGTTTCCCGTGCAGATGGACATAGCGGATGGCTTCTGTCAGGCGGTCCTCCTCCGGATTATCCGCATAGGCCCTGGCGCCGAACTTTTTCCCGCCAATGTACACGGCATCCGCTCCCGCACAGATGGCCGCCTCCATACTTTCATAGGAACCGGCCGGTGCCAGCAGTTCTACCTTTTCCATGTATTTTCCTCTCCTTTTGAACGTTAAAGGGTGTTGCAAACTCTGTGTTTTGCAGCACCCCCTATTCCTCCCGCTGTTTTTCCATCTCCATGCGGAGGCTCACAAGGTCATGTTTCAGACCATATATCTCGGCTTCTCTTCGCTCCAGCTTCTCCTCTGCTTCCTCTGCCCGCTGCTTCATCTTAAAATAGTCATCCGCCACATTCAACAGCATCAGCAGCTGCTTCACATCTCCCGGCTGTCTTTTGTATCCGGGATACTGCTTCATCTCAGCAAATTTGGAATTCAGATAGGCGGCCACTCCCTGCATGTAGCCCTCCGCTTCGCCGCCTGCCAGCGTATATACTTTATCATCAATGATGACATCCACATAATTTTTCTTATCCATAGGAATCCTCTGCTCCTTCCCGGCAGTCCGTCCGCCTTTCCCCAGCGCAGCCGTTCCCTTCCCCGAAACGGCCGCTTCCCAGCTACCATTATACCCGATTCCTCCACTGGCCACAAGTCTTTTAACCCGGATTTTGCGTATCCCGGCAGGAGATACCCAAATGTGCGTACGCGCGCTCCGTGACAATCCGGCCTCTGGGCGTGCGCTGAATCAAACCATTCTGGATCAGATACGGTTCATAGACTTCCTCCAGCGTTCCCGCGTCTTCCCCCAGGGCCGCAGCCAGCGTCTCCAGTCCCACTGGGCCGCCGGAAAATTTATGGATAATGGTGGTGAGAATATTTCTATCCCCATTATCCAGCCCCAGCCGATCCACTTCCATCAAATCCAGGGCAAATACAGCCACCTCTCTTGTAATGACCCCATCGTATTTCACCTGTGCAAAGTCCCGAACTCGTCTCAAAAGACGATTGGCCAGACGAGGGGTTCCCCGGGATCTCCTGGCCATCTCTCTGGCTCCCTCCGGATCCAGTTCCACTCCCAGCACCTGCGCTGAACGGGCCAAGATGGTCTGCAGCTCATCCACTGTATAAAACTCCATGCGGCTGATCACACCAAATCGATCCCGCAGCGGCGCTGTCAAAAGCCCTGCCCGCGTGGTGGCGCCCACCAGCGTAAAGTGGGGCAGTTCCAGACGGATGGAGCGGGCCGTGGCCCCCTTGCCAATGACGATGTCAATGGCAAAATCCTCCATGGCCGGATACAGCACTTCCTCCACCTGTCGGTTCAGCCGATGGATCTCATCCACAAACAGGACATCGTTTTCCTGCAAGTTATTCAAAATGGCAGCCATTTCGCCCGGCTTTTCAATGGCAGGTCCGCTGGTAATCTTCAGATGCGTGCCCATCTCATTGGCAATAATCCCCGCCAGTGTGGTCTTTCCCAGGCCGGGAGGGCCATAAAACAGGACGTGATCCAGAGCTTCCCCCCTGCTTTTGGCTGCGTCAATGTAAACCTTAAGATTCGTCTTTGCCTTCTCCTGGCCCACATACTCGGACAGCATCTGAGGCCGAAGGCTTTTATCCAGCTTGGTATCCTCTTCCATGCTTTCCGTTGTTATGATTCTTCTATTCATAAATCCCGCTTCCATTCTTGATTCCGTTTATCCCCGCTAAAAGCGGCTTCGTCATTTTCTACCGCATCATGGCCTTCAGCGCCTGTTTTAAAATCATCTCCGCATCCATATCCTCGGCAGCTTCCACCCGGGAGACTGCCTTCAGCGCTTCGGCATTGGAATAGCCCAGCGCTGCCAGCGCCAGCACCGCTTCCTCCTTGGCAGCGCTCCCCGCTGAGGACTGCCCAATTTTTCCTGCTTCCCCCGTGTCCTGATGGCTGATTTTCTTTTCCATGGCGTCTTGAAGTTCCACCTTGTCCCGCAGCTCCAAAATCACTTTCTGAGCCGTCTTATGGCCCACGCCCGGAGCCCTGGCTATGGTCTTGGCATCCCCCGCCAAGACAGCAAAACGCAAGTCATCGGCAGACAAAACGGTCAGCACCGCCAGCGCCCCCTTGGGTCCGATTCCGCTGACTCCCAAAAGCATTCGGAAAACTTGCAGATCATCTTGATTCAGAAATCCG
>CAJFUP010000104.1 GCA_904420225.1 uncultured Lachnospiraceae bacterium | reverse complement strand
TATAATTGCCCGGGACAGATTGTTATTTCCGGACGGAAAGAAGCGGTGGAAGAGGCGTCAGAACGGCTGAAGGAAGCGGGAGCCAAGCGCTGTGTACCACTCAATGTATCCGGCCCATTCCACTCCAAAATGTTGATACATGCCGGTGAGAAACTGGGACACGTCCTGGAGAATGTGGCTGTCAGTGATCCCCAGATTCCGTACGCCACCAATGTGACAGGCCAGTATGTGACCAGCGCTTCCCAAGTGAAAGAACTCCTGATGAAGCAGATTTATAGTTCGGTGCGCTGGCAGCAGGATGTGGAGACGATGATAGCCGATGGGGTGGATACATTCATTGAAATTGGTCCGGGAAAAACCCTGACAGGATTTTTAAAGAAAATCGACCGCAGCGTGGTTGCCCTCCATGTGGAGACTCCGGCGGATTTGGAGGAAGTCGTGGCGGCGCTGCAGAAAAAACAGGAGGAATAGCTCATATGTTGAAAGATAAAGTGGCAGTGGTCACAGGAGCCAGCCGCGGCATCGGCAGATGCATTGCCAGCCGCCTGGCTGCGGAGGGCGCTGTTGTGATTCTTAATTTTAACGGTTCCGCCAAGAGGGCGGAGGAAGCGGCAGAGGAAATCCGCCGCAATGGAGGAAAGGCGGAGGCCATCCAGTGTGACGTGTCAAATTTTTCCGCCTGTGAAACGTTCCTGGCAGATGTCATCAAACGCTACGGCAGACTGGACATCCTGGTTAATAATGCCGGGATCACCAGGGATAATTTGATGATGAAGATGAAAGAAGAGGATTTTGACGCAGTCATTGATACCAATTTGAAGGGGGCATTCAACTGTATGAAGTTTGCTTCCCGTCAGATGCTGAAACAGCGCAGCGGAAAAATTATCAATATCTCTTCCGTATCCGGCGTTATGGGAAATGCAGGGCAGACAAATTATGCCGCGTCCAAAGCCGGTATCATAGGTTTGACCAAGGCAGCGGCCAGGGAATTGGCCAGCCGCCATATTACTGTCAATGCCATCGCGCCGGGATTTATCAATACAGAGATGACAGAGGTGTTGCCGGATGCGGTGAGGGCGGCAGCCACAGCCCAGATTCCGCTGGGAATATTTGGAGAGCCGGAGGATGTGGCCGGGCTGGCGGCCTTTTTGGCATCCGATCAGGCAAATTATATCACTGGCCAGGTCATCTGTGTCGATGGCGGCATGGCCATGTAAATGGACAGAGAGGAGAATTCACAGATGAAACGAGTGGTCGTAACAGGTCTGGGGGCCATCACCCCGATTGGAAACAGTGTAGAGGAATTCTGGAACGCGGTAAAGGAACAAAAGGTGGGAATCGGTCCCATTACAAAATTCAATACAGAGGGATATAAAGTTCATATCGCAGCCGAGGTGAAGGGATTTGTCGCCAAAGAATACATGGACGCCAAAGCTGCCAGAAGAATGGAGCTGTTTTCCCAGTATGCTGTGGCAGCAGCCAAGGAAGCTTTGGAGGATGCTGGCATAGATATGGAAAAAGAAGATTCTTTTCGTGTGGGTGTTAGCATCGGTTCTGGAATCGGCAGTCTCCAAGCCACAGAGAGGGAGCATGAGAAACTCCTGACAAAAGGTCCGGGACGTGTGAATCCTCTTTTGGTGCCGCTGATGATATGCAACATGGCGGCCGGCAATGTGGGAATCCAGTTTGGATTGAGAGGAAAAAACATCAATGTGGTGACAGCCTGCGCCACGGGAACCCATTCCATTGGTGAGGCGTACCGTTCCATTCAGCACGGGGAAGTGGACGTGATGGTGGCCGGGGGAACTGAGAGTTCCATTACCCCCATCGGCGTGGCGGGCTTTTCCGCCCTGACTGCGCTGACAGAAAATGAGGATGTGACCCGGGCATCCATTCCCTTTGATAAAGAAAGAGGTGGATTTGTCATGGGGGAAGGAGCCGGGGTAGTTGTGCTGGAATCCCTGGAGCACGCCAAGGCCAGAGGAGCGAAAATATATGCGGAAGTAGTGGGATATGGAGCCACCTGTGACGCATACCACATCACATCCCCTGCTGAAGACGGAAGCGGGGCTGCCAGAGCCATGACGGATGCCATGAAAGAGGCGGGAATTTCTGCCAAGGATGTGGACTATGTCAATGCTCACGGTACGGGAACCCATCATAATGATTTGTTTGAGACTCGGGCCATTAAGTTGGCTTTGGGAGAGGATGCATACCGCACAAAAGTTAACTCTACGAAATCCATGATTGGTCATTTGTTGGGGGCAGCCGGCGGTGTGGAGTTCATTACCTGTGTCAAATCCATTGAGGAGGGGTATATTCATCCCACGGTGGGATATCAAATTCCCGACGAGGAATGTGACCTGGACTATGTGACATCCGGACCTGTCCACATGGACGTGCGCTATGCCATCAGCAATTCTCTGGGATTTGGCGGTCACAATGCCAGCCTTTTGGTGAAAAAGTTTGAAAAGGAATAACCACGTTAAATAGCAGCGGTTCTGACAGATATTTTTGTGGATTATGGTTTGCAAAAAGGCTGTTGAGCCGGCTGCGGCGAAAGGATGGAAACCATGGATATAAAAGAAATCGAATCCCTGATCCGGCTGGTGTCCGGTTCCCAGCTGACAGAATTTGAGCTGGAAGAGGGGAACATGAAAATCACACTGAAAAAGGAAAAAGAAGTTGTGGCAGCGACTCCGGCCGCCGCATTGACGGCAGTGGCTGCACCGTCGTCTTCGTCTGAGGAGCCAAAGACCAGCGATCTTTTTGAGGAGCCGGATGAAGTGGTGACAGCGCCCCTGGTGGGCACGTTTTACAGTGCGCCTTCTGAGGACAGCGAACCCTTTGTTAAAGTGGGAGACACCGTGAAAAAAGGGCAGGTAGTTGGTATCGTGGAAGCTATGAAACTGATGAATGAAATTGAATGCGAGTATGACGGTGTTGTGGCAGCTGTGTTGGTGGAGAATAAACAGGTGGTGGAATATGGTCAGCCGCTGTTTCGCATTGCTAAGCAGTAAAGGAGGAGCATATGCTGGGAATTAAAGAAATTGAGGCAATCATTCCCCACAGACACCCGTTTTTGCTGGTGGACTGTATCGAAGAATATGAACCGGGAGTCCGTGCCGTGGGATACAAATGCGTAACATTTCGCGAGGATTTTTTTAAGGGTCATTTTCCCCAAGAACCGGTGATGCCGGGAGTTTTGATTATTGAGGCATTGGCCCAGGTGGGAGCTGTGGCGATTCTCAGTGTGGAAGACAACAAGGGGAAAGTCGCTTATTTCGGCGGCATTGACAAAGCGAAATTTAGGAAAAAGGTTGTGCCGGGGGACAAACTTCGCTTGGAGTGCGAAATCATCCGTCAAAAAGGACCCGTTGGCATCGGAAAAGCGGTGGCCACCGTGGACGGCAAAGTGGCAGTCAGTGCGGAGCTGACCTTTATGGTTGGATAAATAAGGAAGGGCCGCGGGAGCGGCAGAGGAGAGGCAGTATGTTTCATAAGATATTGATCGCAAATAGAGGAGAAATTGCCGTACGCATCATCCGCGCCTGCCGCGAGATGGGAATCGCCACCGTGGCTGTATACTCGGAAGCGGACAAGGATTCCCTTCACGCCATGCTGGCGGATGAAGCCATCTGCATCGGGCCTGCGCCGTCATCGGACAGCTACTTGAATATGGAAAGTATTTTAAGCGCCACCGTGGCGACCAAGGCCGACGCCATCCATCCGGGATTTGGATTTCTGTCGGAGAACAGTAAATTTGTGACTTTGTGTCAGAAGTGCAATATTACTTTCATCGGTCCACCGGCCGATGTGATGGATAGAATGGGAAATAAATCAGAGGCCAGAAATACCATGGTGGCTGCCGGAGTGCCTGTGGTGCCGGGGACAAAAGACCCCATCCATGATGTGGAAACTGGAAAAAGGATGGCGGAAGAAATCGGATACCCCATAATGATCAAGGCAGCCAGCGGCGGCGGCGGCAAGGGTATGCGCATTGCCCGTGGGCCAGAAGAGTTTGAGGCGAATTTCCTCAATGCCCAGAGGGAGTCTGTCAGCGGATTTTCGGATGATACCATGTATTTGGAGCGGTATGTGGAGAGGCCCCGTCACATTGAATTTCAAATTTTGGCAGATACCCATGGAAACGTGGTGCATTTGGGAGAAAGGGATTGTTCCATTCAGAGACGCCATCAGAAGCTGATTGAGGAATCGCCCTGTGCGGTACTATCCGACAGCCTGCGGGCGGAAATGGGGGAAGCGGCGGTGAAAGCGGCCAAGGCGGCTGGGTATGTGAATGCCGGGACGATTGAATTTCTTTTGGACAGTCAGAATCGCTACTATTTCATTGAAATGAATACCAGAATCCAAGTGGAGCATGGAGTTACCGAGATGGTGACAGGTCTGGATCTCATAAAAGAGCAGATTCGGATCGCTGCCGGTGAGCCGCTCTCATTCAGCCAGGAGGATGTGGTGATTCGGGGACATGCCATAGAGTGCCGGATTAACGCGGAAGATCCTTCTCGCCATTTCATGCCCTGTCCCGGTACCATTACCAATCTGCACTTGCCGGGGGGAAACGGTGTCCGGGTAGATTCCGCCATTTACAGTGGATATCAGATTCCGCCGTATTATGATTCCATGATCGGAAAGTTGATTGTCCATGACATAGACCGTCCCAGTGCTATACGCAAGATGCTCAGTGCTTTGGGAGAAGTCATCGTGGAGGGCGTTAATACCAATGTGGATTTCCAGTTTGCCATACTGGAAAATGAGAATTTTCAGTCCGGCCATACGGATACCGGTTTTATAGAGGAGAATTTCGATGATTAAAGATTTATTTCGGAAACGCTATCACACCCTTCCTGTTTCAGAAACTGAGGGAAAGGAACCGGAGGTGCCTGCGGGACTGTGGCGGAAGTGCAATAAATGCGGAAAAGCCATTTACACAGAGGATGTAATCCGCAACCATTATATTTGTCCAAAATGTCACGGCTATTTCCGTGTCCATGCATACAGGCGAGTGGAAAGCCTGGCCGATACGGGAACATTCACAGAGTGGGACAGAGAACTGCCTTTTTCCAATCCGCTGTCTTTTCCGGGGTATGAGAAAAAGTGGAAAGATGTTCAGGCTCGCACCTCTCTCAATGAGGCGGTGGTCACAGGAACTGCTGAAATCCAAGGATACAAAACAGTGTTGGGTGTCATGGACGCCAGATTTTTCATGGGAAGTATGGGACATAATGTGGGAGAGAAGATTACCCGGGCGGTGGAAAGGGCCACAAAGGAACATCTGCCGGTGATCCTATTTACCTGCTCTGGCGGTGCAAGAATGCAGGAAGGCATCATCTCCCTGATGCAGATGACCAAGACTTCGGCGGCGCTGAAACGCCACAGTGATGCCGGGCTTTTGTCAGTTATTGTATTGACAGATCCCACCACGGGAGGCGTCACAGCAAGTTTTGCCATGCTGGGGGATATCATTTTGGCGGAACCCAATGCTCTCATTGGCTTTGCCGGTCCCCGTGTCATTGAGCAGACCATTCGTCAGAAACTGCCAGCTGGTTTTCAGAGGGCAGAATTTCAAGTGGAACATGGATTTGTGGATGCCATAGTCAAAAGAGAAGATATGAAAGAGACTCTGGGACGTATTTTGGCCCTCCACCAGACGGGAAAAAAACCCATATCAGATGTGAATGGTGTTTCCAGTGAGGATTCATACGCAGATCGTCAGGATAACGGAGGGGCTTCTGCCTGGGATCGTGTTCAAATCTCCCGAATGGCGGAGCGCCCCACTGGTTTGGACTATATCCAGGAATTGTTTACGGATTTCATGGAACTGCACGGGGATCGCTGTTTTAAAGATGACGGTGCTGTGGTTGGCGGGATTGCCAGGTTCCATGGCTTGCCTGTGACGGTTATTGCCCAGCAGAAGGGGAAAAATACCCGGGATAATATTGTGAGAAATTTTGGTATGCCTTCTCCAGACGGGTATCGAAAAGCGCTGCGTCTGATGAAAGAGGCGGAGAAGTTCGGGCGCCCGGTGATTTGTTTCGTGGATACGCCCGGTGCTTTCTGCGGCTTGGAGGCGGAAGAAAGAGGGCAGGGAGAGGCAATTGCCAGAAATCTGTTTGAGCTGTCGGGACTGGGGGTTCCAGTGCTATCCATTGTCATTGGAGAGGGAGGCAGCGGAGGGGCTCTGGCCATGGCCACTGCCAATGAGGTATGGATGTTGGAAAATGCCATATATTCCATCCTGTCACCGGAAGGATTTGCCTCCATTTTGTGGAAAGATGCCGCCAGGGCTGCAGATGCTGCCGGTGTCATGAAGATAACAGCGGCAGATCTTTTAAAGTTGGGCGTCATTGAGGCGGTTATTCGGGAAGAAACACCGGCCTCTTTGGAGACTTTGCCTGTTCTCTGCCAGGATATGGATGTTAGGATTCGCCGCTTCCTGCAGACGTACGGTAGTATGAGTAGGAAAGAACTGGCGGATCACAGATATGAAAGATTCCGTGCTTTTTAGAAGGCGCGGGTTTTAAAGGGCATGCCTTTGTCCTAGAAAAAGATGGGAGCGTTTTGATGAAAATAACACCATTGAAGATTGGAGAACGAACGGCTCGCTATCCCCTGATACAGGGGGGCATGGGAGTGGGTGTCAGCCTTTCCTCCCTGGCGGGTCATGTGGCGCGTGAGGGCGGTGTGGGGATCATCTCCACAGCCCAGATCGGCTACAGAGAACCGGATTATGACGACAATCCGGTGGAGGCCAACCTGCGCGCCATAGCCTCAGAAGTCACAAAAGCCCGTCAAATTGGCGGAGAAGAGGGGATCATTGGCGTCAATATCATGGTGGCCACCCGTTTTTATGAGAGATATGTCAGGGCGGCCTGCCAGGCAGGGGTGGATCTGATTATTTCGGGGGCCGGACTGCCGGTATCCCTGCCGGAGTATGCCAAGGGATATGATGTTTGCCTGGCTCCCATCGTGTCTTCGGCCAAGGCTGCTGCGGTTATCTGCAAAATGTGGGACAGAAAGTATAAAAGGGTGCCAGATCTCTTGGTCATAGAAGGCCCTATGGCCGGCGGCCATCTGGGTTTTTCTGTGGATGAGCTGCAGACGTATGCCGGGAAATCCTATGACGGAGAGATTACAGCCATTCAGAGGGTTGTCCGGGAATATGGGGACAAATACCAAAAGAAGATTCCGGTTATCATAGCTGGTGGTGTTTTTGACAGCAGCGATGTGGAGCATTGTCTGGGAGAGCTGGGTGCTGACGGCGTTCAGGTGGCCACCCGTTTTGTGACCACCGTGGAATGTGATGCGTCAGATGCTTACAAACAGACGTATTTGGACGCAAAGAAAGAAGACATTATTATTGTAAAGAGTCCGGTGGGCATGCCAGGGCGCGCCATCAAAAACCGTTTCATGGAGCGGTGTATGGCAGGGGATCCGCCGCCCCTTGGCCGGTGTCATTTGTGTATTGAAAAATGCGATCGAACAAAGATTCCGTATTGCATCAGTGACGCGCTGCTCAATGCGGTGAAGGGAAATGTGGATCAGGCGCTGTTGTTTTGCGGCGCCAATGCGTACCGATGTCGTGTCATTGAAACGGTGAGGGATGTGATTCATTCTCTATTTTCCCAGGGAAATAGAGAATCTGTGGGTCCATAAGCCATTGATTGAAAAAATTTAAGATTTGTGGGGGTGTCGCAAAATCATTCATAACGGATGATCTTGCGACACCCCCATTTTTTTATGATATCATAATGACAATCAAGGAGAAAATTCTGACAAATTAGTTACAAATTTATGAAAAAGATTTTTTTGTATTTACATGGGAAAGGTCCAACAGTATAATTATGAAAAGATATAGAATTGGACACAGAAAATTCATACATTGTGAGGAAATACCATGAGACACTTTTTCCAGAAGTACATAATGCCTAAAATGCCGTTGTATGCAGTTCTTCCTGCCGCGCTGAGTTTGCTGCTGTATTCGCTGATTTATAGTGTTACCATGGCTTTTTGTCAGACATTGCCCCATTTTGATCTGACCACTGACCTGGACAGGCTGGTGCCGGTTATTCCAGGGTTTGTGTGTATTTATTTTCTCTATTTTCCTTTCTGTGCCGTAAATTATGTCATCATTGCCAGGGGGGAAGAAAAAAGTCGCTATCAATTTACGGCCGCCAATTTTATTGCCGCGTTGATCTGTCTGGCGGTTTATGTGATTTTTCCCACCACCAATGTCAGGCCTGAAATTTCAGGGACATCACTGGCCGATGGTTTGCTGCGTTTTGTATATGATGTGGATCAGGCGGGAAACCTGTTTCCCTCCATGCACTGTTTGGTCAGCTGGTTTGCCGTTGTCGGCATGAGGGGAAGAAAGGATATCCCTGCCTGGTATCGGCGATTTACCGGTTGCTTTGCAATTCTCATTATGATTTCCACTCAGGTGACAAAACAGCACTATATAGTGGATTTGGTGGCAGGCGTACTGTTGGCCGAAGGTTGCTTTTTTATTGGCAGAAAAAGTCGTCTTTGGATTCCTGTCCGCTGTTTTTTCAGGGGAATGGGAAGATGGATCGGTGATCGGCTGGGATGCCATAAAAATCGTAGGGAGGGGAGGGATCACGTTGCAGAGTAAAAAGAAAACAGGGATTCACATTGGCGTTCTGCTGCTTCTTGTGGCTCTTACGTTTTACTTGCTGTTTAAAGATAAGGATTTGGCAAGTATCCTTCATTCCATCGGCGATGCCGATCCCGCCCATATCGGTTTGGGATTATTGCTGGTGATGGCATTCGTCTGCACGGAGTCCATTATTATTCATTACATGATGCGGTCGCTGAAAAAACAGAGCCGTCTAGCTTCCTGTATCAAATATTCTTTTATAGGATTTTTTTTCAGCTGTATTACCCCTTCGGCTTCAGGCGGACAGCCAGCCCAGCTTTATTATATGAAAAAAGACGGATGGGACCTGTCGGTTTCCACTTTGATTCTGATGATTGTGACAGTGGGGTATAAATTTGTACTGGTTTTCATCGGCGCGGTGATTTTTGTGTTTCACCACGGATTGGTGACGCGATATTTGGGAGGGACCATGTTCTTTTTCTATCTGGGAATGGCTCTCAATGTGATTTGTGTATTGGGAATGCTGGTTTTGATTTTCGAGCCGAGTCTGGCAAAAAGAGGGGCGGTGTGGGGACTTCGTACCCTGCAGAAACTGCACATCATGAAGTCAAAAAAGGATAGAGAGATACGCCTTGTGCAGTCCATGGAACGGTATCATGCGGCGGCCCAATATTTCCGTGAGCATAAAATTGTGATTTTTAATGTATTCTTGCTTTCTCTCTTTCAAAGGTTGTGTCTGTTTTTTGTGACATATTTGGCTTATCGGGCCTTTGGATTGAAGGGGGCTTCGCCTGTGGATATTGTCATGCTGCAGGCCGCCATTTCCATCGGTGTGGACATGCTCCCTTTGCCCGGCGGCATCGGAGCCAGTGAAAGCCTTTTTACCATTATATTTAAGCCCATTTTTGGCAGTTCTTTGGTGC
Organism: uncultured Lachnospiraceae bacterium; assembly: GCA_904420225.1. Classification (GTDB taxonomy): domain Bacteria; phylum Bacillota; class Clostridia; order Lachnospirales; family Lachnospiraceae; genus Fimimorpha. Next base: position 3,887 of record CAJFUP010000104.1, on the reverse strand, counting down.
TTTCCGGCATGTTGCTGAGCAGAGGAATCAGCTATTACGGACTTCTTTTGATTAGTGCTGCTGTGACCATAGCGGCGCATCTGCATGTACTACGGATGGAGCGACAAAGAGAGATATATAAAAAAACGCTGACTTAGGAGGAAAAATGCTGGGATTTTATAATTATACAGTGGTATTAACCTATGTGGGATTGGGATGTTCCATATTTGGCATGATGCAGGCGCTGAATCAGAATTATAAATTGGCTGTGCTTTTTTTGGTCATGAGCGGCATTTGCGATATGTTGGACGGCAAAGTGGCCAGAAGCAAAAAAAACAGAACCGAAGAAGAAAAAAAGTTTGGAATTCAAATCGATTCTCTCTGCGATTTGGTCTGCTTCGGTGTGTTTCCGGCTGTCATCGGTTATTCCCTTGGGGTAAGGGGACATTGGGAAGAATTTTGTCTGGTGGTGTACGTGCTGGCGGCAGTGGTGCGATTGGCTTATTTCAATGTAACAGAGGAAAAACGTCAGAAAGAAACGGATCAGGTGAGAACTTACTATCAGGGGCTTCCCGTGACATCGGCGGCAGCGATTTTTCCGGCAATTTTCTTATTCCATGGGAATCTGCTCTCCAATGATCAGTTTCGAATTACATACCTGGCGGCGGTGATTTTGGTGGCGGTTTTATTTGTGACCAATATCCGAGTTCCCAAACCGGGAAATAAAGCGATTTTTGTCTTTCTCATACTGGGTGGTCTTCTTTTGGCCAAAATCATGTTCAGCTGAGGGGATGGACAATTTAAAAAATAGTGGCAGCAATATGGCATCGGGCAAAAGTCCATGGGAAGGATATGGGAGGAGGAGAGTTGCTTTGAGAACAAGCGGAGACTGGGATAAAAATGGAAATAGGAGAAATCCACATGAAAATGAAATTTTGGAATTTTTATATGGATCCCATTGGGGAAGAATTCTTTTGAGACCTTTGATTTCTCCTTGGGTTTCCAAGGCAGGAGGAAGACAGCTGGATTCTTCTTTATCCAGGGCGGCCGTGGCCCCCTTTATTCGACGCCATGGGGTGGATCTGCGGGACTATGAAAAAAAGGTTTACCGCAGTTTCAATGATTTTTTTACCCGGCAGATTCGTCACGGAAAGCGGCCGGTTTGCGGAGGCCCCAGGGATCTGATCAGCCCCTGCGACGGAAAAATCAGCGTATATCCCATTGGGAAAAGGATGCATTTCAAGGTGAAACATACATGGTATTCGGTGGGAACGCTGTTGCGCAATCCCCGGCTGGCAGCCCGCTATGCCGATGGCGTCTGTGTGGTGATTCGCCTTTCAGTGGAGGATTACCACCGCTACTGCTATGTGGACAGCGGTCATAAAGGGAAGAATCATGTGATTCCCGGCAAATTTCACACGGTCAGACCCATTTCCGGAGATTATGTTCCTGTTTATAAGGAGAATACCAGAGTGTATACCACCTTGTATACAGAACATTTTGGGCCGGTGATTCAGATGGAGGTGGGAGCTCTTCTGGTGGGACGTATTCGAAATTACCACGGAGAATGTGATGTGAAAAAGGGACAGGAAAAGGGACGATTTGAGTTTGGCGGCTCCACTGTGATTCTCCTGCTCCAAAAAGATCGGGTGTGTCTCAATCCCATTCTCTTGGAAAATACGTTGGATGGACTGGAAACACCGGTGAAAATGGGACAAGTGTTGGGAAGCGCCAAATTTCATCTTTACAAAAAATGGGATCTGTGATATGATTTCATCTGTGATTAACGCCGATGCCCGGCAAGCGGACAACTCCGAGCCGCAGCTTAGCATCCGGTGAGAAGTAGATAAAGGAGGAAATCGATATGATTTCAAAGGAAAAGAAAGCAGAAATTATCGCAGCTTACGGAAGAAACCCGCAGGATACTGGTTCTCCGGAGGTTCAGGTGGCCATTCTCACAGAGAGGATCACAGAGCTCACAGAGCATCTGAAAGTGAATCCCAAGGATCATCATTCCAGAAGAGGTCTTCTGATGATGGTAGGTCAGAGAAGAGGTATGCTGGATTATCTGAAGAGAAAGGATATCGAGAGATACCGTGCCCTGATTGAGAAGTTAGGCATCAGAAAGTAAGCAAAAATCAGTGGGGTGGAGAAATCCACCCTACTTTTTCAGGCGGAAACGTATGCCGAGACCGCTGAAATGGGCATAAAGGAGTTTGTGTCCATTTCAGTAGTTTCGGAGTTTCTGCCTAAGATCATGAAAAAGGAGAAAAGAATATGTATAAGAGTTATTCCATGGAATTGGCTGGCAGAACCCTGACAGTGGATGTGGGGCGTGTGGCGGCCCAGGCCAATGGTGCCGCATTTATGCACTATGGAGATACTGTGGTTTTGTCCACAGCCACGGCTTCCGATGAGCCCAGAGAGGGAATTGATTTCTTTCCGCTGAGTGTGGAGTATGAGGAAAAGATGTATTCTGTGGGAAAGATCCCCGGAGGCTTCAATAAGAGAGAGGGAAAAGCTTCCGAGAATGCCATTCTCACCTCACGCGTCATTGACCGTCCCATGCGGCCCCTGTTTCCCAAGGATTACCGCAACGATGTGACGCTGAATAACATGGTCATGTCAGTGGATCCCGACTGCGCGCCGGAGCTCACGGCTATGCTGGGATCTGCCATTGCGGTGGCCATCTCTGATATCCCCTTTGACGGACCCACGGCATCTACCCAGGTGGGCATGATTGACGGCCAGCTGATTTTTAATCCCACCTCGGCTCAGAGAAAAGTCTCCGATTTGGCTCTGACGGTGGCGTCCACCCGGGAAAAGGTGATCATGATAGAAGCCGGAGCCAACGAAGTGCCGGAGGACAAAATGATTGAGGCTATTTTTGCGGCCCACGAGGTGAATCAGCAAATTATTCAGTTTATCGACAAGATCGTGGCAGAGTGCGGAAAGCCCAAGCATTCCTATCAGAGCTGTGAGGTACCGGAGGATTTGTATGAGGATATGGTGGCCTTTGTGACGCCGGAGCGCATGGAGGACGCAGTATTCACCGATGACAAGCAGACCAGAGAAGAGAATATCCGCGCTCTTAAAGAGGAACTTTCCGCCCACTATGAGGAGAGCCATCCGGAATGGGTGGACATACTGGGAGAGGCATTGTACAAATTCCAAAAGAAGACAGTGCGCAAGATGATCCTCAAAGACCATAAGCGTCCCGACGGCAGAGCCATCACGCAGATCCGTCCTTTGGCTGCTGAAATTGATCTTCTGCCCAGAGTACATGGATCCGCCATGTTCACCAGAGGACAGACGCAGATCTGCACGGTGACGACGCTGGCGCCTTTATCTGAGGCTCAGAAGCTGGACGGACTGGACGAAAACGAGACATCCAAGCGGTATATGCACCATTATAATTTCCCGTCTTATTCCGTGGGAGAGACCAAGCCGTCCAGGGGACCGGGAAGAAGAGAAATCGGACACGGCGCTTTGGCGGAGCGTGCATTGGTGCCGGTGCTGCCCAGCGAGGAAGAATTCCCTTACGCCATCCGTACAGTCTCCGAGACATTTGAGTCCAATGGCTCCACCTCCCAGGCATCCATCTGTGCTTCTTCCATGTCTCTTATGGCAGCAGGCGTGCCCATTAAGACGGCCGTGGCCGGTATTTCCTGCGGATTGGTGACAGGCGATACGGATGATGACTATATCGTTCTCACCGATATTCAGGGACTGGAGGATTTCTTCGGCGATATGGACTTTAAGGTGGCTGGCACCCATAAGGGGATCACAGCCATTCAGATGGATATCAAGATTCACGGTCTTACCCGACCCATCATCGAGGAAGCCATTGCCAGAACCAGAGAGGCGCGTCTGTATATCCTGGATGAAGTGATGCGTCCCGTTATTGC
>CAJFUP010000103.1 GCA_904420225.1 uncultured Lachnospiraceae bacterium | reverse complement strand
TAAATCCGGGGAACCCGTTTCCCAATGCCGCATACAAACTCGTAATGAAAGGAACCCGCCATCCCAGCCAATTCTTCCGCACGGATCACCTGAGAACCGTCCTTTCCCAGCAGGGTTACTTCATCGCCCTCTCTCGTATCAGGGATATCGCTGACATCCACCATCATCTGATCCATACAGATCCGGCCACAGATGGGAGCTTTTTTTCCGTGGATGAGAACATATCCCCGGTTGGAAAGAGCTCTTGGATATCCGTCTCCATATCCCACCGGAATGGTGGCAATCCGCCGCTCCCCCTCTGTCACATATGTGGCCCCATAGCTGATGGGCGTGTGGGAAGGCACCGTCTTCACATAAATAACCGTGCTTTTCAATTCCATGGCAGGGGTAAGAGATACCTGCTCTCTCCCAACCTCATCAGACGGATAAAAACCATAAAGAGAAATTCCAGCGCGCACCATATCCAAATGGGAGTCTTCCATTTCAATAATACCGGCACTGTTGGAACAATGGCGGATCGGTATGGAAACCCCCGTCTCTTCTACTTTTGCCAAAAACGCGCAAAAAACCCGAACCTGCTCTTCCGCAGCAGTTTTGTCTGCCATATCCGCAGTGGCCATATGCGTAAATATCCCTTCCAGATCCAAATGAGGCATTTTCCCCATTTCCTTAATCAAGGATACTGCGTTTTCGTCCGGCATCATGCCGATTCTTCCCATGCCTGTGTCAATTTTGACATGGACATGGGCCGTTTTCCCCATCTCAGCCGCTGTCTTTTCCAAATTTTCCGCCTGCTCTTTTTCAAACACAGTTATCCGAATTTCGCTGTCAATGGCCTCTCTGTACCGACATTCCGGCACGTGTCCCAGCACAAGAATGGGCTGGGAAATCTGATTGATACGAAGCATACTCGCCTCATCAATGGTAGCCACAGCATACCCCCATACCAAATCCTCTATGGTCCTGGCAATGGGAACCGCTCCATGGCCATATCCGTCGGTCTTTAACACCGCACATATCTTTGTGCCCCGTTTGGTATTATGTTTCAGCGCCTCCATGTTATTTCGGATGGCATCCAAATCAACCCGAGCATATACTCTGCTGTAATCTTTCATCACCGTTTTTGCCTTTCTTCCTGTAGAATTGGAACTTCATCTTTTTGGCAGGTCCGCGCATATTCTTTCAATATCTCCCTGAAAGCTTCCGCCAAATCAGAAGCCCGCATGCCATATTCTCCATGGATATCCCTGGCCCGGTCCCCTGCCAGACCATGTAGGTACACACCCAAACATGCGGCCTGCATGGGTTCCAGTTTCATGGCCAGCATGGCGCCAATAATACCTGCCAGGACGTCACCGCTGCCCGCCTTTGCCATTCCGCTGTTCCCGCTGGTATTAATATAAATCATTTGTCCGCTTCCTGCAACCACTGTTCTGGCATCCTTGGCCACCAATGTCACCTGGAGCCTTTTTTGGAGTGCTGAAGCGTGACTGGGAAGATCCTGTTTCAGCGTATCCACATCCACGCCAGACAAACGGCTCATCTCACCCAAATGGGGCGTGGCGATGATCGGCGCTTTTTTCATTCCCCACCACGCTGGATATTGGGCCAAAATATTCAGTGCATCAGCATCCACCACCATGGGAACCTGCGCCGTATCCAATGTCAACTTCACCAGCTGTTCTGCTGTTTTCGATGTGGAAAGTCCCGGCCCCATGATAATGACTTGCGCCCATCTTATACACGCGACAATCTGACTTTTATCCAAATTTTCACCTGAATAGGTGCTCATGATCGCCTCTGGCAAACGTGTTTGAAGAATGGGCCGGTTGGCCTCATCCGTTAAAATCCTCACAAGACCGCAGCCACCCGCATAAGCAGCCAAAGATGCCAGATAAGCGGCTCCCGCCATATTGAAGGATCCAGCGATTACCAACACCCGACCGAACGTTCCTTTATTGGAATATGCGGGACGGCGGGGAATCAGATCCATGTTTTCCTGTGTATATGTAAATCGAGTAAAAGAAATTTGCCTCATTGCCTGACTGGGAAACCCAATGGAACGACAGACAAGGCGGCCCGCATACTCCGCGCCGGGATACAGTACTAGGCCAGCCTTTCTGAAGCCAAATGTAACTGTGACATGGGCTTTCACCGCACATCCCAGCACTGCTCCTGTGGTAGCACAGATGCCAGATGGAATATCCACTGCGTATCTCACCGCTTGGCTGCTGTTGATCCGCCCAATTATGGCGGCAAAACTTCCAGAAACCTCCCTCTTTAGTCCAATGCCAAATAGCGCATCCACAATCAGATCCGCTTCTTCTATATCAGTATATTCATGAGCCTCAGAATCGTTCCAGAACGTCACAGGAATTCCCAGTTTTTCCAGAATACGTTTTTGACAGTTCCACTCGTTGGTGGCTTTTTCAGGAATCCCCACCGCTATCACACGGAGATACACAAACCCCAGGTCCAGCAGAATTCTGGCAGCAGCCAAACCATCCGCCCCATTATTTCCCACACCGGAAACAATGAGTATATGGGAAGCTTTGTCAATCCGTTGGTCTTTCTCAATTTCTTCCGCCAAAGCCAGAGCCGCACGTTCCATCAAAACAAGAGAAGGGATCCCCATATCCTGGATGGAAATGGAATCCAGTTTTTTCGCTTCCTGGGATGTCAATAAATATTCGGGTTCTCTCATTTCCTCTCTCCCTCCTTTTCTGTCCACCGCTCCCTGCCCACTGCCACAGCAAAGGCCACAGCGTAGTCTGCCTCATGGGAAATGGACACCAAGATTTGATCGATATTTTGCAGAGTCATCTGTTTTCGTGCCTCCCCGTGGAGCCGTACCCAGGGAGCGCCGGAAGGGTGTCGGAGAACTTCGATCTGTTCCGGACCAAAATTGGAAAACCCCGTCCCCAACGCTTTGGCCACTGCTTCTTTCACGGCAAAATTGCCGGCCAGAGAAGACGGCCGCATCTTCGTCTGCCGGGTCTCCTCCTGCGTAAAAAATTTTTCCGAAAATCTGGGATTTTCCAAGGCTTTTTTGATGCGCCTGATATCCACAATATCGGTTCCAATCCCCTGAATCATGTATTCCTCCCCTGCTTTCCATATTGGAAAAGAGCCGGACCCCATATATGGCAGCCCCGCCCTTTTTTTACCTATTTCCGCAAAATGCCGCCGCAATCAATGCTTTATTTACCAGTATCCATATTGCTGACTTTGTATGACAGACGCATTAAACTTTCTGATAAATGTACGTTCTCCACCACCACATCCTTGGGAAGATTCAGATCCGTATGGGCAAAATTCCAAATTGCTTTGACACCGTAGGAAACCAGTTTCTCCGCCATTTCTTCAGCCTTGGCCTTGGGTATGGTAAGTGCAGCAATTTGCACATCATTTTCTTTGATAAAAGACTCCAACTGTTCAATGGGATATATTTCGATCCCTCTGACTGTCATGCCAATGAGCCTGGGATTAACATCAAACATTCCTTTGATCATAAATCCTCGCCGTTCGAAATTGGCATAGTTGGCAATGGCCTGTCCGAGATTTCCCGCTCCAATGATAATCAGGTTATGCTGCTTGTCAATACCAAGAATCTTGGCAATTTCATTGTACAAATAGGATACGTTATAGCCATACCCCTGCTGACCGAAACCGCCGAAATTATTCAGATCCTGTCTGATCTGGGAAGCAGTTACTTTCATTTTTTCACTGAGCTCATTGGATGAGATCCGTTCTACGCCTTCCTGCATCAATTCTCCCAGATAACGATAGTATCTTGGCAAACGTTTGATTACCGCTTTCGATATCTGTTTATTATCCACAATGATTCCGCCTTTCCAACACTAACTCCTTTGAACGGACATGTTCGCGTCAGCAGACATCACCCATCGCGAAAGCCGTCCAGAGCTTTCACAGTAATTATACCGATCTGTCAAATATGTGTCAATCTTTGTTTTAAAAGAAATCCAATGACAGCAATTTTTCAGCGGCAATATGGATTTTCATAACAACGCCTTTTTATGAAAATGCTGGACAGCGGCCGGGTTTTCTAGTACACTGTAAAATGGTTGTTTTTTACGCCAATTGTACAGAAAGAAGGGTATATCATGATACTGGCATGCAACAATATCAGCAAATCTTTTGTCGATCATGTCATCATAGAGAAGGGATCTTTCCATGTGGAAGAAAGAGAAAAAGCTGCCATCGTCGGGATCAACGGGGCTGGAAAAACTACGCTTCTGAAAATCATCATGGGAATTTTGACTCCGGATTCGGGGGAAGTGATACTGGCCAAAGGAAAAACCATTGGTTATCTGGCGCAGCATCAAGATTTGACCAACGGCAATACCATATACGAAGAAATGCTCACCGTAAAGCGCGATGTGATCCGGCTGGAAGAGCAGATTCGGCAGCTGGAGTTGGACATGAAACATATTTCAGGCCAAGACCTGAAGCCGCTGTTGGAACAGTACAGCCGTTTGAATCATCAATTTGAGCAAATGAATGGATATGCTTACAAGAGCGAGATCAATGGAGTACTCAAAGGCCTGGGCTTTGATGAGACAGAATTCCAGCTGTCAGTGGACACTCTTTCAGGCGGCCAAAAAACCCGTCTTTCACTGAGTAAGCTTCTTCTGTCCCATCCTGATATTATTCTGCTGGATGAGCCGACCAACCATCTGGATGTGGCCTCCATTACATGGCTGGAAACCTTTCTGATGAATTACAGCGGCAGCGTGGTGATCGTATCCCATGACCGATATTTTTTGGACAAAATTGTCACAAAGGTCATAGAGATCGATAACAAAACTCTCCGCATGTATTCCGGAAACTATTCCGCATACAGCCAAAAGAAAAAAGCGGTCATGGAAGCTCTCATGAAGCAGTATGAGAACCAGCAGAGAGAAATCCGCCATCAGGAGGCGGTCATCGCCAAACTCAAATCCTTTAACCGGGAGAAATCCATCAAACG